>JBNLEN010000172.1:0-13225 GCA_050304975.1 Polyangiaceae bacterium | reverse complement strand
CCGATCTTTTCGACCAACTCTTCTCGGGTCATTTTCAGATCCATTCCGATGGTGGCAGCACCCTGCCAGAGGCGGTCGAGATGCTCGTTTAGGAAGACCAGCACGCCTTCGTGCAGGCGCAGCGCTTCCAGTGGCACGCGCGTGATCTCGCAGAGGTGGCGCAGCTCCTTGGAAACCGCTCGTTCGATCAGGTCTTGGCGCGTCGGGACATGCAACAACCAGGGCTTGAGCAGCTTGGCTATCGACGCTTGCGCTAGGCTTTCGCGCTGGGAGTCCTGGGCGGCTCCCACCATGTGTAAACACGCGTCCATCTCGACTGGCGTCTTTCGCTGCAGGGCGTCTGCGAAAGGCTCCGGAAGCTAGCCCGAGACCGCCACGGATGTCGAGCACAGCTCGACCGATACTTCCACCAATCACTCCAGGTTGCACCAACGAGGACCCGAGAGCGGCCCAAATGGGCCTGCGTACCTCAGATGGGGGCGGGATCCGCGGCCTCACCGTTCGACTCAAAACCACCGCCCTTGACCGGCGCATCCAGCTCGCGTCTGAGCGGCAGGTCGATCACAAAACGGGTGCCCTTCGGCTCGTTCGCCTCGCAGCGGATGGATCCCTGGTGGGTCTCGACGATATGCCGAGAGATCGCCAGGCCCAGACCTGTACCGTGACTCTTGGTCGTGAAGAACGGCTCGAATAGGTGGCGCCGCACCTCCGGGTCAATCCCCGATCCCGTATCGGCAATGCTGAGCTCGACCCCGAGTGCGCTGCCCCGAACAGCAACCGTCACTTGGCCACCGTCGGGCATGGCCTGGCGCGCGTTGCGCACCAAATTGTGAACTACCTGACGGATCTGCGCTTCGTCGATCCAGATTTGAGGCACTTCCTCATCCAGCTCAGTCTTCAAACCAATGCCGTGCTTGGACAAGTCACGTTCGAGGAATGCCAACGCTTCGGCGACGACTTCCGAAACATCCTCGCGCTCAAGCTTGGGCTCGTTACGCCGAGCCAAGGATAGGTATTGTTCCGTCAGCTCCGTCAACCGCTCGACCTCCTGGCGGATCGCGAGGTGCAGCGCTTTGGCTTCGTCGCTAGCGGCCGCATCCCCCTCGCTCAGCTCCTCCTCCAAAAGCTCCAAGTTCAGCGCAATTGACGACAGGGGGTTTCGAACTTCGTGCGTCACGTGCGCGGCCATCTTGCCGATCGTGGCCAGCCGCTCGCTTTCGAGCAACTCCTGATTGGCTCGCTCGATGGCTGCAACCATCGACTCGAACGTCTGGGCCAGCTCACCGATCTCATCGTTGCTGGCCACCACCTTCTGCGGCGTGAAGTCACCTTTGGCAACCGCTTTGGCGCGCTCAGTCACGGCTTCAAGCGGACGTAGCAAGCGACGCGCGTAGAGCCCAACCCCCACCCCGAACACCACCGTGAAGAGAGCCCAAGCGAACAGGATCCGCAGGGTCCAGACTTCGCGGCGCGAGGCTTCGGTGATCACGGCGTCAAGCTGGCGGTTGACGTCATCCTCCAAGCGCCGAAGTTTGGTGAGCGCTTCGTTGCCTCGGGTAACCAGCTGGTCCCGCAAGTCTTCAGCTTTGCGCTCTTCCAACAAATCCAACGCCGAAAACAACTGCAATAAGATGTCTCTATCGGCCTCCAAGAAACGTTCAATCTCGAGCACTTCTTGCGACAACGACTCTCCGAGTTTGGGAGCGTTGCGAGAGAACGCGCGCCGCATTGCAGCCCGAATTTCCATGAACGCCTTGGGACGCCCCAAACGCATGCTGGTCTCGAACCAGACGCGCTTATCCCCGGGATTGCGAACTTCGGTGATGTGATTGAGTTGTGAGTTATAGGTGTTCTGCAACGCCACGGCGTCGCGCAGCGCCAAAGCTAGAGGCACGTAGCCGGAGCGCATCAACTCCGTGTCGCGCACGCTTTGCCGCTGCTGCAGGACGGCGTATCCTGCAACCAGCGCGAACGAGAGCGTGATGAAGACGTACGACCACAACACCCGTGCCAGCACGGTGCGTCGGCGACCGAACTTCGGGGACTCGAGTGAGGGCGGCACGGTCAGGGCTCAGACCAGGCGGGGTCGAGCGTCAACTCGACTCCAGCTGAGGTGGCGGCAAGGAGCCGCCAGGTGGGGGGATCGACGGCGGCGGCACCTTGGGCTGGGGAAAATGCAGCTCAAACCGCGCTCCGGTTGGCGTGGAGCGACTCTCGACCCGGCCTCCATGCTCGTCGACGATCTTCTTGACGATCGCCAAGCCCAAGCCCGTACCGCCCTTCTTACCCGCGGTGACGAACGACTGAAACAGGCGTCCTTGGATCTCGTCGGGGATACCCGGTCCAGTGTCGGTAACGCTGATCACGAGATCGTCACCTTCCATCTTCGCCCCAATCACCAGCTTGCCCCCTCGCTCGCTCATGGCCTCGACGGCGTTGCGAGCCAAGTTGTGCACCGCCCGGGCGACGCGTCCTTCATCGAAACGAGCCACAATCTTGTTGTCGACGTCCAGCTCCAGGTCAATCGCTCGTCCGTCGATCTCATGCGCCAGCTGGCTGCGCAAGTCTGAGAAGAACTTGTGGATATACACGCGACGCACGAAGATAGTTTGTTCACCACGCGCAAACTCCAACACTTCGCGCTGCATATCCTGCAGCACATCAAACTGCTTGAGCACTTTGCGCGCATGCTCACGGCGCACCGCGGGATCGTCCGCGTTCTGCATCAACTGGACATAGCCGCTGATCACCGTCAATGGCGTCTTGAAATCGTGGATCACCTGGGACAACAGGCGACCGATGCTGGTCAGCCGCGCCGACCGCTCGCGTTCTTCGCTCGCTCGGAATAGGCGGACCGCCGTCGAGGTGTTGGCGCTGATCAGGCGCAGCAGTGACTCATCCTCCTGCGAGAACGCTCGTTCGCCACGCTTGCTGAAGAGCGCCATGGATCCGATAGGCGCCACAGCACCCTCCATACGTATTGCCGCCACCGAGGTAACAGCGAAGGGGTAGCGTCCTTCGACGCGCTCATGCCAGCGCGGGTCCTTGCCCGCATCTGCTACGTTGAAGACTTCCTCCGCTCCCATTGCAGCAGCCAAGAAGCCTTCGCCGTGTTTGACGCCAACGCGATCCAGCGACCCTTTACCCTGAGCATCGTACAGGTACTCGATCAGATCGCCACTATCGTCCTCAACCAAGAGCAGCCCTGCGCCCCGCGCTTCGGCGGCCCTGGCAGCCGAAGACAGCGCGGACAAGATGAGCTCCTCCAAGGAGGTGGAGCGGCTGGTTGAACGTTCGAGTTCGAACAACAACTCCAGATCCTGGACCTTCCGCTCCAGCTGCTCCTTGGTGTCGAGCAGCTGACGGTTCTTCTGGATTAGCGACAAGAACAGGCGCGAGTTGTCGATCGCCACTGCCGCCTGGGTGCTAAGGGCGGTCAAGATGGCTTCGTCTTCGTCCGTGAACTCCCCAGCAGCTTTGTTCAGGACCTGGATGACGCCAATCGTTCGCCCCAAATGGTTCTTGAGCGGCGCCGCGAGCATACAGGTCGTGCGGTACCCGGTCAGAAGATCCCACTCTGCTTCAAAGCGAGGATCTTCGTAGGCGTCGCGCACCCGGATGGGCTTACCGGTCTTGGCGACCATGCCAGCTATCCCGTGACCGACCTTGACCCGGATCGACCGGACCTTGGACCCAATCGTGACGCGGCTGACGAGGTCGCCCACGGTGTCGTCGACGAGGTAGAGCGTCGAACGGTCGGCGTCCAAAAGGTCCGTCAAACGCCCGAGGATCAGCTCGAGCAGATCATCCAGATCCAGGGTTGTGCCCAAAGCCACGCCGACCTCGCGCAGTGCTCCCGAAATACGCTCCTCTCGAGAGAGGGCGCTCTTCAGGCGATGGATCTCTGGATCGTCGCCACCAGCGTCAGGTAAGCTTTCGCTCACCGGGCGATTTCATCATGGACCGCCGCTGGGATCCAGACGGACGGCAAATACTGAACAGACATATATGGCACTCAAGCAACTCCAGCTCACGGTTCGCGGCCGCGTACAAGGCGTCTACTTTCGGGCTTCCACCCAACGCGAGGCTCGCCGTCTCGGATTGAGCGGCTGGGTCAAGAACCGCCCGGACGGCTCCGTGGAGGTGCTGGCGGAGGGCGAAGAGGCCTCGATCCGCGAACTTTACGGTTGGGCGCAGAAGGGGCCGAGCGCCGCTCGGGTGGACCGCGTGGACACGCGCTGGCGGAGTTTCACTGGCGAATACGCGGACTTCCGCATCATCGACCAGTGACGCCACCGGCCAAAACCAGCCAGCTGTTTTCCTGCCTGCTGGCCGTCATGTTGCTGGTGTGGGCCCCTTCGCGACCCGCCTGGGCCCAGGGCGCCACCGAAGTCGAACAGGAGGCGAGCGGGACCAAACCCCCGCTAGCGCCGCTGCCCAAACCACCATCCCGGCGATTCGCTACGCCCAAGCCCGCGGACCTGAAACTCCTCGATCAGGTGCTCTCGCGCATCCGCCAGGTGCGAAAACCCGACGTGCGGGCAGCTCTCGACGAATTGCTCGACGTCGACGCGTCGCTCTTGCCGGCCATCCGTCGTCGGATCGACATCGAGGCCGACGGCGCGGACCGTGCCCGAATGAAGCGGCTCTTGCTCGATATTCGCCAGGTCGCCCGGGATGACATTCAGAAACAGATGCGGGCACGGGGTGACAAGGGCGAAGTCGTCACCCCCGACTACCTCGAGATGGTGCTGAGCTACCCTCAACTCGAGCACAAATCGTTTGAAACGCTAACGAACGTACTAGCCCTCAGTCGATTGTGTGTGCGCTTGGGCAACGTTCGCGCCGTGCGCGCGTTGATCCATGTGTATGTGCGCTTCGCGTTCCTGCGCATCGACACTCAATTGCAGCTGCAGAAGTTGGGACAGCGGGCGTTGCCTGCGTTGATCGAGGCGACACGTCACCCAGCGCCCCAAGTGTCCGGCTGGGCCAGACGTCGCTTGGACTTCTTTGGCAAGGCGATCCCCAGCGAAGCCGTCACCGTTGATGACCCACTGGTGCTCGCCGATATCCTCCGGGCCTACGGTTGGTTGAAGGATCCGGACGCGGCGCGCCTGGTGATCTCATTCGCCAATAGTGAACGGGCGCAGGTGCGGCTAGCCGCTCGACAAGCGGTCACCAGCTTCGGCGAAATCGGCAACTGGCAGCTGCGCGACACCTACGAGCAAATGGTCGGCAAGAAGCCACCGCGGGATTGGTCGTGGGATCGCACCGCCAAAGAGCTTTTTCGGGAGTTTGATCTGATCCGGTTGGCGGAGGTGTATGGCCTCTACGATGAAGGCCTGAAGGCCAAACAAGCCGGAAACCTCGACGGAATGCGAGCAGCGTTCGACCGTGTGCTCGCCCGAGATCCCGACTTCGAAAAGAAGACTGAGATGGTCGAAGGCTACCTGGCGTATGCGGAGCAGCAGCTGAAGCAGGCTGGCTCCGACAAGTCCCAACCCAACGGGGCCCAAGAGCTGAACACTGTTGCTGCCGCTTTGCAGCGCGCCGCACGCCTCTCAACCAGCGACGCGGAACGAAACCAAGCTCAAAGCCTACAGCTGACCCTTGAAGCCAAACGGCTATTCGATCAGGGCCTTGCGGACCAAACTCTGCTCCGCCGAGCGTTGAAGCTGAACGAAAACAACGAGCTGGCTCGAGAGTTGCTGTCGGAGGCCGAACAGCGTCCGCTAGCGGAGACGGGCTCGTTCATGCGCTTCTTGTGGCCCAGCCTGCTCGGAGGGCTGTCGATCATTCTGGCGCTGCTGGTGGTCATCCGTCGCCCACGAAAACCCGAAGATGCCGTGGTCACGGAGGCGGACTCCGTCGAGGACACGGCCTCCCCAAAAAACACGGAAGCCACCGCCGACAATGGCGATGGCTCCAATGGCGAAGTCACCCGAGGCGACTCCAAGAAGGACGAACCTCCAGCTGAGATCAGCTGATCAGCGTCGCTTCGACCTTGATCTCCGTGCCAGCGAAGAGGCGTGAAATCGGGCACTTTTCTTTTGCCTCGGTCACGAGCTCTTGGAACTTGGCTTCCTCGATGCCCGACACCTTAGCTTCGGTCTTCAGGGTGATCGAGGTGATCTTGGGGCCGTTATCCTGACCCAATTCCACCGTGGCGGTGGTCTTGATTGAGTCCGGCTTGAGATCTTGTTTGCTCAGCAACGCGGACAGAAACATCGAGTAGCAGCCTGCGTGAGCCGCGCCGACGAGTTCTTCCGGGTTGGTGCCTTCGCCCTCTTCGAAGCGTGAAGCGAAAGTGTAGGGGCCTTCAAATGCCCCATAAGCCATGGTGCCTTTGCCCTCTTTGAGGGTGCCAGTCCATTGGGCCGTAGCGGTTCTTGTAGCCATGTGGGATCTCCTGATGCGTTATCCGGGGTGGGCGATCTTCGTAAAACGACAGCCCGAAGCGCTCAACCCCAAATGCAGAAAAGCCCGGTAGGTCCGGGCTTTTCCATGCGGTGGTCACGCCACGCTTCAAGCGCGTGACATTGTCGTGCTCACTCTTCTTTCTTGGCAGCTTTCTTCTTCGAAGCCTTTTTCTTGGGCTTCGCTTCGGCGGCGGCCTCGGCCTGTTCCTCAGACTTGGCTTCTGCCTTCTTTTCCGCGGGCTTTGCCTCGGCTGCCTTCTCCTCGGCCGGTGCCGACTTCTCGTCAGCCTTCGCCTCGGGTTTAGCTTCCTTCTTCGCTTCGGGTGGCGGAGCGCCGGGGGTGCCAGGCTCAACCAACTCGATCAATGACATCGGGGCGTTGTCGCCACGACGGCGGCCCAGCTTGATGATGCGAGTGTAGCCGCCGTTACGCTCCGCGTAGCGCTTGGCCAGATCCGAGAACACCTTCTCGACCAAGTCCACCTTGGAGCTGGCGTCCTCTTGGTGGCTCACACCGAAGCGACGCAGGAACTTGCCAACCTGACGTTTGGCGGCCTGACGACGACTACGATCCGCCGCGTTCAGCTTGTCCCACGGCGTGTAGGCAACGTCACCCAAGCGGCGCGCCTGAGAGATGAGTCGCTCCGCAATGCGGCGCAATTCTTTGGCCTTGGCATCAGTCGTTTCGATCCGCTCATGCAGAACCAGGTTCGCGGCCAAGGCGCGGAACATGGCTTTGCGGTGACTGGTGTTACGACTGAATTGGCGACCGAGTTTTCTGTGTCGCATGACTTACTTGAGCTCCGTATCCTTGTGGTGCGCTATGCCGCGTTCGGCTGGCACGTTGTGCAGACAGTCCCGGGGCGGCTCAGCCCTGGGCCTGCTGCGCCTTCCAACGCTCGAGCATCTGAGGCCAGTTATCCAGCTTCATGCCCAGGCTGAGGTTCATGGTGCCGAGGATCTCTTTGATCTCTTTCAGAGATTTACGGCCGAAGTTCTTGGTCTTGAGCATGTCCTGCTCGGTGCGCTGCACCAACTCACCGATCAGGGTGATGTTGGCGTTTTGCAGGCAGTTTGCCGAACGCACGGACAGCTCCAACTCGTCCACCGAACGGAAGAGGTTCTCATTGAGAGGCTCTTCGTTCTGGCTGGGGGTCGGGTAAGCGGTCTCTTCGGTCTCCTCGAAGTTGATCCAGATGGAGAGCTGCTCCTTCAGGATCTTGGCCGCGAATGCAACGGCATCTGCCGGAGCCACCGAGCCGTTCGTCCACACTTCCAGTACGAGCTTGTCGTAGTCGGTGATTTGGCCCACACGAGCGTTCTGCACGGTGTAGTTCACCTTGCGGACTGGGGAGAAAATCGAATCAATTGGGATCGTGCCAAGAGCCATCGTCGGGCTCTTGTTCTGCTCAGCGCGCACATAGCCGCGCCCTACGCCCACGGTCAGCTCCATCGACAGCGGACCCTTCTTGTCCAGCGTGGCGATCAGATGATCGGGGTTCAGAATGCGCAGGCCGTCCACCAGCTGGATATCTCCGGCCAGCACTGGACCGGGGCCCTCTTTCTCGAGGCGCAAGGTATAAGTCTTCGGCTGCTCTGCCTTGAAGACCACACCCTTCAGGTTGAGCACGATGTCAGTCACGTCCTCCAGCACATCATCAATGCTGGTGAACTCGTGCAATGCACCGTCGATGCGAACCGCGGTGATGGCAGCGCCCTGCAGGGACGACAGCAGCACGCGACGCAAAGAGTTACCAATCGTGATACCGAAACCACGCTCCAGCGGTTCGCAGCTGAATTTGGCGTAGAAGTCACTCGCCGTTTCGGTATCGATGTGGATCGCCTTCGGACGAATCAGGTCGCGCCAATTGCGCGCCATCATCTCGTCGGCTTTGCGATCCGGATCATCACTGTCGTCATCGTCTACGCCCTCACCCACGGTCGTTGCAGGGGCGTCAACACTATCCGTGTTGGGCTCGAAGGTTGGATTGTTGTCTTCCATACTCATTGCATATTGTCTTTCGGGGTTTGGGTTTGCGCGACCATCCCGAGCTCGCTTCCGAACCAACTCTGAAAACGAGCTCCGCGGTCTGCCCGCAGCGTCAATCTGACGACTTTGAAACTAACTACTTGGTTGATTAGCGTGAGTAGTACTCAACCACGTACTGCTCGCGAATCATCGGCTCATTCAGCTCTTCGCGCGGCGGTGGGTTCTTGAAAGTGGCAGCAAAGTTCTCGCGGTCCACTTCGATCCAGCTCGGCTGCTCGCGGCCTTGGGCCTGCTCGAGAGCGGCAGCGATGAAACCGATCTTGCGGCTCTTCTCACGAACCTCGACCTTGTCACCGGCGTTGACGCGATAGCTGGGGATGTCGACCCGCTTGCCGTTCACGAGCACGTGACCGTGGCGAACGAGCTGACGCCCCTGAGCGCGCGTGGTCGTGAAGCCAGCGCGGTGCACGACGTTGTCCAAACGACGCTCGAGGATTCCCAGCATCTCTTCACCGGTGCGCCCACGCAGACGGGTCGACTCCGTGTAGTAGAGCCGGAACTGGTGCTCGAGCAGGCCGTAGATGCGGCGCATCTTCTGCTTCTCGCGCAAGCGCAGACCGTACTCAGAAATCTTGTAGCGCCCCTGGCCATGCTGACCGGGAGGATAAGGGCGGCGAACTACCGCGCACTTCTCACTGAAGCAGCGCGCGCCTTTCAAGTAGAGCTTCATGCCTTCGCGGCGGCAGAGCTTGCAAACGGGACCAATGTAACGAGCCATTGCTATTCTTCCTGTGGTCTCTGTTTAGACGCGACGACGCTTGGGGGGACGGCAGCCGTTGTGAGGAACGGGCGTGACGTCGCGAATCAGGGTGATACGAAAGCCGACGGTCTGCAGTGCACGCAGCGCGCTTTCACGACCCGCACCGGGTCCTTTGACGAACACGGCGACGGAACGCACACCGTGGTCGAGAGCTTTTCGTCCAGCTTCTTCAGCAGCCAACTGCGCAGCGAACGGTGTGCTCTTGCGAGACCCCTTGAAGCCGCGCGCTCCAGCGCTTGCCCAAGAGATGGCGTTACCCTGGACGTCCGTGATCGTGACGATGGTATTGTTGAACGTCGACTGAATGTGGGCGATGCCCGTGGGGATGTTCTTGCGAACGATCTTCTTGCCGCCACGCGGCCTTCTCTGTGCTGCCATGATTCTCAGCTCTTCCGGGACATGACGCCACGCTTCGGTCCCTTACGGGTGCGGGCATTGGTTTTGGTGCGCTGACCGTTGACGGGCAGGTTGCGGCGATGACGGAGGCCTCGGTAGGAGCCCAGGTCCATCAAGCGCTTGATGCTCTGCTGCACTTCACGCCGCAGATCACCTTCCACCTTGTATTCGCGCTCAATCACCTCACGGATGACCTTGACGTCTTGATCCGTGAGCTCATCCACGAGCTTCGTCTCGGGCACTTTGGCCTTTTGACAGATGTCGACCGAGGTCTTGTCACCAATCCCGTAGATGTAGCGAAGCGCATAGCGGAGCGCTTTACGTCGGGGAAGGTCTACGCCAGCAATACGTGCCATAAGTTATTCCTTCTTAGCTCCGTCTTAACCCTGGCGCTGCTTGTGGCGCGGGTTGTCACAGATGACGCGCACGACACCCTTGCGGCGGATGACCTTGCACTTCTCACAGATTTTCTTGACGCTCGGACGAACCTTCATTTTTTGCGCCTCACCAGTCTTTAGAGCTTAGTTTTTAAAGCTTGCGAGTGATTTGACCCCGGGAAGGGTCAGTTGCTGAGAGCCTCAGCTGAACGCGGTCACCTTCAATCAGGCGGACCATCGAGTGCTTCGAGGAGGTTGCGAGACCAGCGCGGACCTTGCGGCCGTCTTCCAGAGTGACGCGGTACATTGCCCGCGGCAGGACCTGATCGACGGTGCCAGTTACCGTGCTTGCGCTAGTCGTTGCTCTCTCCTTTCCTCTGCAGCGATTGAGTTTGGGGTGGATCGGTTCAAGCCAGAACCTGTTCAATTCTGGCGGTGACTTCTTTGGGGTCTCCGGTGCCGTCGACCCGACTGAGTAGACCCTTGCCCTCGTAGTAGGGCAGCAGGGCCGCGGTCTGCGCGTCGTAAGCATCGAGGCGCTTGACCACTGTCTCCTCTTGATCGTCAGCCCGGTGCTCCAGGTCCGCGTCGGAGGGCGGGGGATTGTACTTGATGTGATAGATCTGTCCAGTCCGCTTGTCAGTGCGGCGGCCTGTGGCACGCTCGACCAGCAGCTCACGTGGGACATCGATCTGCAGCGCACAATCCAGGGGAGTTCCTGCCTTGGTCAGCACCGCATCCAGTGCTTCAGCCTGGGGCACCGTTCTGGGGAATCCGTCCAGAATGAAGCCGGGCTGGGCATCGTCCTGCTGCAGACGCTCCTCAACCAGGCCGATGACGACCGCGTCGGGCACGAGCTGACCGGCGGACATGTACTCCTCGGCCTTCTTACCCAGCTCAGTTCCCGCAGCGCGAGCTGCGCGCAACATATCGCCCGTCGAGATCTTCGGTATCCCGAACTTCTCGAGCAGGTAGTTCGCCTGCGTGCCCTTGCCGCTGGCCGGGGCACCTAGGAGGACCAGTCTCATGCCAGTTTCCCTCCCGCTACGCTCGCAACCGCGAGGCGCGTGACGGCTGCGAGCTTCGCTCCGATCGGAGAGATCCGCATCTGGGTCCGCTGTTTCATTGGCGTCTCGGGCAAGCCCTCGCCGGCAAGTACCAGTCTCATGCTGGCCTCCGGCCAGAAAGGCGCGTGGCGCGCGGACCAGTCAAGCCCTCATAACTCTGAGTGATCAGGTGGGCTTCGATCTGGTTGACCGTCTCCAGGGCAACGCCAACCACGATCATCAAGCTGGTACCACCGAACTGAAACGGCATCCGGAAGGCAGTCGCGACAATCGCAGGGACCACACAGATGGTCGCCACGTAAATCGACCCACCGACGGTGACGCGCGAAACCACGCGGTCAATGTACTCCGCAGTCTGTCGTCCGGGACGGATCCCCGGAATGTTCGCCTGCTGTCGCTTCAGATTGTCCGCCACGTCCACTGGCTGGAAAGTGACCGCCGTGTAGAAGAAGCAGAAGAAGATGATCAGCGCCGCGAACAGCGTGTTGAACTCCCAGCCTTGGCGATTCAGGATGCCAGCGAACCAGCTCATGCCGGGAATGTTCATGCTGCTGAGCGTGCTCGGGAACATCAGCAGACTGGAGGCGAAGATGGGCGGGATCATGCTCGCCATATTCACCTTGAGCGGCAGGTGCGCAGCTTGGCCGCCGTAAATTCGCCGCCCGACTTGGCGCCGCGCGTACTGGATCGGGATGCGCCGCTGCGCTCGCTCAAAGAATACCACCGTCGCAATGCAGATCAGGATGACGCCCGCGACGATCAAGATCGTCAGCGGTTGTAGCTGCCCTGCATTCGCCGCCACATACTGCGTTGCGCCCTGCGGAATACCGCTGACGATGGATGCAAAGATGATCAGTGAGATGCCGTTGCCTATGCCGCGCTCAGTCGCCTGCTCACCCATCCACATGATGAGTGCCGTGCCCGTCGTCAGGGTGAGCATTGTCATCAGACGGAATCCCCATCCGGGCTCCACCACGACGTTTCCGAACTGGCCACCGCCGACGTCGGCGTTCTGGCCTTCCAGCATGGTCGCGACCCAATAGGACTGAACCAGGCTGAGCCCGATGGTGCCGTAGCGCGTCCACTGCTCGAGCTTGCGCCGGCCCTGCTCGCCTTCGCGCCGCATCTCCTCGACCTGCTTGGAGACCATGCCCATCAGCTGCATGATGATGCTGGCGGAGATGTACGGCATGATGCCCAGCGCAAAGATGCTCAGGTTGGCGAGTGCGCCACCGGAGAACATGTTGAGCATGCCCACAATCCCGCCGCTCTGTCCGACGAGCTGCTGCATCACCGCGCGGTCCACGCCGGGAGTCGTGATGAACACTCCGAGGCGGTAGACCACCAAAATCCCCAAGCTGAACAGAATGCGATTCCGCAGCTCAGGGATTTTCGGGATGTTGGAGAAACCTCGGAAAACGGCCATGGGAGAGCTCTCTACACGACTTAGCTGGCGGCTTGCTCGGCGCTTTCGCCCTCACTGGCCTTTTCGGCCAGTGTGACGACCTTACCGCCCGCTTTTTCAATCTTTTCCACGGCGCTCTTGCTAAAGCCGTGGGCGTGCACAGTCAGCTTCTTGGTCAGCTCACCGTTACCCAGAATCTTGATGCGAGCGCCCCTTTTCTGAACGAGCCGCGCTTCTGAGAGCGCCTTTTCGTCCAGCTCCGCGCCGTTATCGAAGCGCTCCAACGTGGACACGTTGATGGTGACGGTCACCACCGGAAACGGCACGCGGAAGCCACGCTTGGGAATACGGCGCTGGATCGGGGTTTGACCACCCTGGAAGTGCAGCTTGCTGATGTTGCCACCGTTGCGCTTCTTCTGACCCTTGGAGCCGCGGCCGGAACCCTTGCCCTGGGTTGAACCAGGTCCGCGTCCCTTGCGTCGCTCCTTGTGGCGAGCACCCGACGGTGCCGCCATGCGCGAAAGCACGTCACTCATTTCTTCGCTCCTGACTGCTTGCCTGCGGCCGCGCCGCTGACTTCGACTTCCTCGACAGTCACCAGATGCAAAACTTTGCGGATCATCCCGCGGAACGACGGCGTGTTGGCCACCGTCACTTGCTTGCCGATACCATTGAGCCCTAGGCCCTTGAGCACCGCCCGCTGTTGGTGCGGACGGCTGATGGTGCTACGCACCTGCTTGACGACTAGCTG
>JBNLEN010000171.1:0-13289 GCA_050304975.1 Polyangiaceae bacterium | reverse complement strand
GGTTCGGTTGCGCGTGGCTCTACAATACTTCGTGGTCGTCCCTGCCATCGTTCTGGTGGTGGGATTCTTCGCAGCGTTCATTCAAGGCTATGAGGCGGACGAGATGCTGCTCATCGTCGCAGCCGCCGAGGGAGTATTGTTGCTCTTCATGACCGGGTTCTATTTGTTTGGTCCGACTCCTTGGAAGCGGGCACCGGAGCGCACCACTCTGGAGTCGTTCGAGTAGGTGGATTGAGGCGACGGCCGTCAGCCAGCCCCGCCCGCCCACGCGCTGCCTCGCGCTGGACGCATCAAATGAAACCTGCCAGCTGCACGAAATAGGACTGCCCCACGAGGCCGAACTCGCTCGGGATGTCCAGCGTCGGCGGCGGCCCTAGATCAAAACTCGGTTTCTTTCCGAAGCCCAGGTAGGCGCCAACCGTCCCAGAAACACTGGCAGAGAAGTCGTAGCTGATACTTGGTGCAACGAGCGCACTAGGGTCGAGCAGGTTGCTGATCACGACGCCTGTCAGCCGCACCTCCGTCCAAGGCGAGTACATGCTCATCAGTCCCGCGTAGTGCTGCCCAATGAAGTAGCGCTCACCCCGCTGAACTTCAGGGTCGGGATCGAGCAGCAGCGCGTCCGCGTACTCGTCCTGGTCAGCCGTGCCCGGCCCGTTGAAGTGATACTCGCCCGAGATTGAAAAGGTCTCCGTCAAGTAGTCCACGCCAGCCGTGGCCCGCGGCAGCTCGAGCTTGGAGTCATCGATCCGATACGGAAGGGCAGCCTCGAGCCGCGCGGTGAGCGTCTCAAGATCGTAGTTGGTGCCCGCCAACGCGAGCAAATTGTCATAACTCTTGGCGGCGCTCAAATAGTAGTCACCCGAGCCGAAGGTCATGCCGGCTTTGATGCCGCCAGACAAGTTGCTGGCGTCGCCCTCGTCGAGCCCACCGCGGTCAACGACGACCATGTCCAGCTCCAAACCTTCGGTAGGATACGAAAGGAAGCGGAGCGCGTCGACCCCACGCTTTTGCGAGGTATCCAGTTCGAACGGACTGAACTGAGTCCAAACGTCAGAGACAACGAAGATATTGGACACTCCCCAGGTGATGGCTTGGCGGCCCAACGTGAAGTCACCCACCGGAGAGAAATAGCTCAGCGCCAAGCGGTCCAAGTCGTGAGCCAAGCGAATGCCGCTGTCGTCGACGATCACAGACTCGAGCTGCAGGGAACGCTGGGGAGCAATTGTGCTGCCCAGTCCAAAGCCCGTCCCGCCATCAATTCCGCTGCTGGAAGACGAGTAGAACAGCCGGTTGTGAACGTCGAGCGTGCAATCCTCACCCAATTGCGCCCGCCATTCGGCGCGAAGCAGCGCCGCTCCGGTGGCGGTCTGCTCAGGCACTGCGGGGTCCAGTTCGTATCCGAGGCGCGAATACATGTTGAAGCTCGACGCGTACCCGCCGAAGTGCAGCTGGAAGGTCTCGCCTTCGACCAACGGCACTGCCGCTCCGGCGCTCGATGCCACGGTCACCACGACTGCGACCGCTGCCACAGCGTGCGACAGCGTTGCGTACCTATGCCGCGCTGCGTTCGCCTTCGTCACTGACGATGCTCCCGCTGTCCAGCCGAACGACGCGCTTGGCGCGCTTCAGCACGAGCTCATCATGGCTCGAAAACACGAACGTGATGCCTTGCTCTCGGTTCAACGCCGACATCATGTCGAGCAGCGCGGCCGAGGTCTTCGAGTCGAGATTTGCCGTTGGTTCATCCGCCAATACAATCTTGGGCTGGCTGGCGATCGCCCGCGCGACTGCGACGCGCTGCTGCTGACCTCCCGACAGCTGATGGGGCTTGCGATCTCGCTGCTCCCCCAAGCCCACCGCTTCCAGCAACTTGCCGACGCGCTCCCGACGTTTGTTCTCTGGCTCACCCAGTAGCATCATGATGAATTCCGCATTTTCAAATGCGGTCAACACCGGCACCAGGTTGTACGCCTGAAATACGAAGCCGATATTCTCCAGGCGAAAGCGCGCGGCTTGACTGCGGCTGAAGCCCGTCACGTCTTGTCCGGCGATTTCAACGCTACCCGCGCTCGGCTTGTCGAGACAGCCGATCATGTTGAGCAGGGTCGTCTTGCCGGATCCCGACGGACCGGCTAGGCAGGTGAACTCTCCGGGATAGATATCGAGATCGGTACCGCGCAGTGCGTGCACCTCGACCTCGCCTTGTTGATACACGCGCGTCACTCCTCGAACCCGGATAATCGGCTCTGAGCTGTGGCCTGGCGATTCGCCTGTTTTCTCAGTCATTCGTAAAACCTCATCGCTTCAGCTGGGGTGAGTTTGGATGCCTTGTAGGCCGGATAGGCCGCGCTGAGCAGCACCATGAAAAACACGCTCAATGTCGCGTTCACCCAGCGCACCGGGTCCACCGTGCTGTACATGACCATGTCCGTCAGGGCGACGCCCGATATCTCGATGCTGTCGCCGTAGAGTGAAGTCAGGTCGATACCGACACTCGAAACATACAGATGGATACTGTAGCCGCAGACCAACCCGATCGCGATCGCCGTCGCTGCCAGCATGGACGTCTCGAACAACAGCAGCTTGGTGATGTCCAGCGGGCGTAGTCCAATTGCAGAAAGCAGCCCGAACTCTCGCACGCGCTCCATCACGACCATCATGAACGTGTTCATGATCGATATCAGCACGACTAGGAACAAAATCACACCGAAGAGCGCGCCCTGCTCCTTGTCCATCTCAATCAGGCCAACCAAGTCCGGCATCGCCTCATCCCAGGTGAGCACTTCGGTCTGGTTGACATCCAACTGCGCTTGGACCTGCTTCGATAGCGTGTAGCGATCGATGCCGTCGACCGGGAGCAGACCGACTTGGTGCAAAGCCGTACCGAGTTCGAACGCTTTCTGGGCGGCGCTGACGCTCGTGTAGGCGATGCCTTCATCCATCAAGCCCGAACCCGTGTGGATGACGCCACTCAGGTGAAAGAGCGCGCGACGCATCTCCCCATCCTTACCGGTAGCGGTAACCACCACGCGGTCCCCCAACTCCAGCTCCATGTCCTTGACGGCCTTGCTACCCAACACCAACGGGTCGCTCTCATTTCCCTCGAGGAACGAGCCTTTGGTGATGTACTTGCGCATATCCCGGAACTCAACGTCCTGCTTACCGTCCACGCCGGACAACTGAACGGCAAAACTTGCCGACGCCGTGCTGACCAGACCGCTGAGCAGTACGCGCCCCGAGGCGTGTTTGACTTGGGGCAGGGCGCGCAACTTCTCAAGCGTCGCCGCTCCATCCTCCATCACCACATCATTGACGGTCTCCTCTTGGTAGCCCTTCTTCTGCACCAAGACAGAGCCGCCCGCCGCTTGGGCCGCTGCGTTCTCCATCTGAGCGTAGGTGTAGTCATTGATGGAGATGCTCGACAGCCACGTCGTGAACGTCAGCGCAATCGCAGCGATCGAGACTCCTGTGCGAGTCTTGTGACGCCAGAGGTTTCGCCAAGCAACTTTGAGCATGACCATGGCCTAGTTCCTCCCCGACAGCGCCGTGGTGATCTCGGTTCGCACGGCTTGCAGCGCCGGCCACAACCCGCACAAGAATGCCACCGGGATCAGGATCAGCACCGGCCGATAAATGGTGGCTGCGTTCATCGCAAAGTAGAGCCGATTGGAGAAACTGATCCCCATGTACTGAAAGCTGACGTCCTTGTTTTCGTTCATCATCGTCAGATCTAGACCGTGCACGACGAAGTGTTGCGTCGCTGCCGCTCCGAGTGCCGCGCCCAACACCGCACCCAGCAGCACGATGAACAGCGTTTCGAACACGACCACCCAAAACAACTGTACGGGACCAACCCCAATAGCCATCATCACGGCAAACTCACGACGTCGCTCCAGCGCACTCATGCGTTGCGCGTTAAACAAGCCGAAGGCGACGATCATGTAGACGAAGAAATACATGATGTAGTCCGTCGACTTCATGAAATCCAATAGCTGGGCGATTTCCGGCATCACGTCCTGCCACGCGCGCACCAAGATTGACTTGTCTGTCACCACTCGATCGATGGCGCTGGCCAACTGTTTCGATTCGTCCACATCATCGGCCTTGACCGCAATCTCATGAACGCGCCCGTCCAGAGCGGCGTCGTACTGCAGGTCGGACAAGTGCATGTACGCGGTCTGGCTGTCGATCACGGCGGAGTTGGCCCGGACGATGCCTCTGACTTTCAGCAGGTCGTTTCCAAGCGAGCCATCACTGGCTTCGAAGAACAGCACCAACTCAGTACCCGGCTTGGCCTTGAGCTGTCTGGCGAACTTGTAGCCCAAAACGACTTCGCGTGGCTCCTCCTCGGGCGCGGGCTTGTCCGACAACCACTGCCCTTCGACCAGACCAGTCTTGACCACGGTGACTTGGGCTTCAGCGTCCGGGTTGATCCCAACCACCTTGGCCACGACGGAGCGCTGCTCATTGCCGACCAAGCCAAAGACTTTTACCCGGGCCGATGCGGCTTTCACGCCAGGCACCGCTCGGATCTTGACCAACAAGTCGTCGTCGAGCTTGAACGCGTGACGCGCTGAAGGACGCTCGACGTATTGCTTATCGGCGATGGACACTTGGCCCAAGTCAGACGCCGTCGCGCCTCGGACCATGTCCTTCTGGAAGCCGAGCATGTAGCCCGTCGTCCAGATCAACACGGCCACGCCCACAGCGACGCCCGCAATGGTCAGCACGGTGCGCCATCGGTTGCGCGTCAGGTTGCGAGCCGCCAGCTTAACGATCATGGTTCGTATCCGCTTGGTCCGTGTTGCGTTGGTCAGCGGCGCTTGGCCGCCCGGCGCAGGCCCTGCTTGGTGAACAAGGACTCACTCACTGACACGTTCAGATCCAGCGTCTGATAGTCCATGATGGTCTTTTCGCCCTTTTGCTTCTTGTCGAGCGGGATGAGTTCCATGCGGTGGGGAACGAGTTTACCCCCCGTTTCTCGCACGTCTGAAAACAGGATCTTTCGCATCAGGCGCCCCTCATCATAGTAGTCCGCACCCATTGGGACTTTGCGGTCCCAATCCAACCGGAACTCCACTTTCGTATACACGACAGGCGCGTTTGGTTTCGGCGTCAGGGTCAGCAGCAAGATGCGTCGCCCGCCCTCATGCTCCCAGCTCACCCGCGAATCGTAATCATCCTCGTAGCTCGACTCCCGAACCAGGTCATCGTTGGAGAAGTGGCTGCCCATCCACGAATCCGAGAGCAACCCGGTGGGGATACGGATCAAGCGATCGGCTCTTGGCGCGTAGGTCCACAGCCCCTTTCCTGTGCGCAAGGTCGCGGTGCCAGCCTCACGCGCTGGCGAGCGAATGACGATCAACGCCAAGTCCTTACCCTTGGACCAACTCTCCAGCTTGAGTTCACGCGTGCGATTCGGCTTGACCACCTGCATGGTCATTTCTGCATGCGACGAATCGGCACGCCACATCTCGTCCAGAGTCTTGGTCACCTGTTGCTTCGTGGGCAACGGGGGATCGCTGCCAGCTACACCGTCAGAGACGACAGCCAACGCGAATAGGGCGCTGAGGACGAGCATCATCCGGCGAGTTTGCATCACACACCTTCTTTCTTGTGTCTCTTGGGTGGCTTCGCAGATTTGTTAGCCGTTTTGGCCGCACCTGGAGCAACTGGGTCAGGGGCTGAGAGCCGACGAAAAGCATCGGTCACCTGCTGGCTGTAACGCTCAACGTCTTGGATATCATCCATGTGGCCCAGCGCCCATTGGTCGATCGCGACTCCCAAGCCCATGTACATCTCGACCATTAGCTCAAGCGGCAAGTCGTCTCGCACGACGCCCAAAGCCCGACCGCGCGTAATGAACTCACGCGCCCATTTGGTGGCCGCACGCATCAGACCTCGGCGAGCCGCCGAGTCATGGCTCAGAGCGAAGGTCCAGGTGGTGCGGAGCAAGTTGCTGAGCGTGGGGTGCGCCTTGAGCCGCCGCATGTTCTGTACGGTATACGCCTCCAACACTTGCCAGAAGTTGTCCGGCGTGAGGCTTGCCATATCAAACTCGCTGAACCACTCGGCAAGACTGCCCACCGCATGTTCGACGACGGTGCTGAACAGATCTTCCTTGTCGTCAAAGTAGTGGTAGGCGGCGCCCTTGCTGATGCCAGCCGCCTCAATAATCTTGTTGAACGAAGCACCGGCAAACCCTTTGGATCCAAACTCCTGGGCTGCTTCGAGCAAGATCCTTCCGCGCTTTTCAGCGTCGAGCTTGTGAAACCTGGGCCTTGGCATCTAACTGTAATTGTTACGAATTTAACATCCACCAGGCTAGACCGATCGGTCCAACCGAAGCACTAGACCAGTCACCTAGACTGGTCGGTCTAATCTGGTTCGACGCCGGGCTCGCGTCAACCCCGGAGTTCGAACACGGCGCGGGGAAGTGTGACGCTGTTACACCCGGCGTATCCACACAAACGGTTGGAATCACAGCGTTTCACCGATGGACCGACGATTGCAAACGCTAACAACCGTCGTTCAGAAAAAACGCTCAACCCCAACCCAGAGGAGGCCACGATGCCGAGCCAAGACCGACCCGACGTCAACGACCCCACCCCCAACGACGAGCAGCCCAGCTTCTCAGTCAGAGCTGCCCGCGTTCGCGAAGAAGCGCGACGGTTGGCCACACGAGCGGTGCAAGAAACCAAAACACGCGCTGAAGCTCAATTAGCCAAACAGCGGCTCGCTCACAGCCTAGAGCTGGACGGAGCCCAAGCCAAAGCGGCTCGCTCAGTGCGGCGCAGCGCTACTTCTGGCGGGCTGCTGACGCTGGCAGCAATGCTTGGAGCGCTGGCCGTGGTTTGGCTACCAACGGCGGAGTTGGCTTCGACCGACGCCATCGAAGTCGAGACTGATATTGCGTTTGAACTCGGCATGCCTGTTCAGACCGCCTACGCCGAGCAGGAATTGGCAGATGAGCCCGAGGTGGTGACTCCCAAATACACGCCGCGCAAGCCCATCGCTAAGCCGCCGGCAAAGACTCCCGCGCCGCCGTTGTTCGACTGCAGCGGCGACCCCAACGATCCGCTCAATCCTTGCTTGTCCTAGCTTTCACTTTGCCTGTTTGACTTGCTTGTTCGTTCCCAAAGCTTGAGCCTTCAAAGACTTGACCTGACTTACCCAACCTGACTTTTGCAAAGAGCAGCCTGATGACGCGGCGTGTACCCCTGGTGCACGCCGCGCTGACTTTTGTGGCTACTGCTGATGAGTTTCTGGACTGGGGAGCAGGGGTTCGCTGACCGCCAGTAGAGGCCCCAGCCTTCCGGCACCGTGTATCAGCCCCGCCTCAGGCGCAAACAGCGTGGACACGTTGCCATCCAGATACAACGCATCCGGGGCGCCCAACAGAGTGAACACTTCGGCAAGTTCGTAGAACGAGACCCGATCTTCCGACATCACCCAGAACGTGGTCTGACCCGCAACCCCAACGCCGTTGCGACGAACCCGTGACGTGGAGTCCGGATCGAGGCGGGGATGCAACCTTCCCCCTTGCAATAACAGAGGCCCGGACTGTGTAGCGTGCTGCACTTCCCAGCCTTGCACTCGATCTTCATACAGCGTAGCGTCCACAACCATGGGCAACAGCTCATCATCGCGCGCTAGCACGGCGAACACGCCATTGGGCTTGAGATAAAAGTTGCCATCCGCGTCCTCCGTATTGAGCTCATGCCGCTGCTGACCAAAGCTCACCGCAAGCCCGACGGGAGAATGGTCTGGCTCATACATGCCCCCATTCATCGCAAGCAACAAACGGCGGCCACGCGAGTGCAGTTCGTGGCTCAAGGCGTCAATTGTCTGCAGTAGCCGTCCATCTTTGCCGTGCGTCCAGAGTTCAATCGCTGCGGGCTCCTCCAGTCGCACCACGTGGTACCGCTTGTCACGCCGCCTCAAGTCGAACACGGATACTCGCGACGCCAGCACCTGAGGGACTCCCAATTGATACCCGCCACGCAAACGTGAAAGGCAGCTCGCCGATTGCTGTGGGCACGCTCCGCCGCTCACTAGCAAGCAGGGCATAGCGCCCCGCTCGCGGATGCGACTCAGCTGGGACACCAGCGCTCGCAGCGAGTTTGGTTGTCGCCAGCGCAACTGCACCTGCTCTTCCGCCGCGCAGTCATCCTGGCTTCGGATGATTCGCGTGTAAATCGCTGTGCGTGAAATGGCTGTCAGCGGTCCCAAGAGTGGGCGCTGCAGCTGATTGGAATCGACTGACCACAGATCTACGTGATCATAGCCAGCCGATTGGATGGCGTGCAGCCACTCATCGAGTTCGGCCGTCGAAAACTCATGCGCCCCGGGTTCAACATGCACGTCCAGGGAGACGCGTCCAGGGAATGGCTGCCCCGAACGCACCTGCTGCCAAAGCTCTCGCTTGGTGCGCAGTCGGGCCGTCAGTTTGCGGTCGGCTGGCGCGAAGTCGACGGAGACCCGATCGCCCCCTGCAATCTCCCGCCGCAGTTCCACGACCGGCCCTTCGCGGCGCAGCGAACCGTTGTAGCGCAGCCCACTTGGTTCCAGCAGCCCAGCCGTGAAGTTAAACCCTGCGGGCAAAGCTGTCGCGTTTTCTGCCGCCAGGGGCGCCGTTAACCAGGTTAGGACTGCACACACGCCAACGCCAAACAATCCTGCGAACCAATGGGCGCTGCTCCCGGGAGCTGGCTCGAGCGGCGCTCTCGAACGAAGTACCCCGAACGAGACGCCGGCCCCACCAAACAACAGTCCTGCCAACCAAAACGAACGATCGAGAGCGGCACGCTGGAAGTCCCCAGCATCAAGGGTAGTGACGCCACTAAGGGCCGCGAAGTAGTCCCGAATACCCACTCCCAATACCGCTAGTGCCAAGCCGCAGAGCGACAAGCTGGCCGCCATCAAGACGCCGCTTGTGCGCGTGAAGCTGGAGCGACGTTGCAGCCACCAAATCACGACCGCTACGGAGCTCCAGGCGATGGGCAACCCGCAGATCCAATACGCCCGATCGCTCCAGGATTCGACGTAGGCGAGCGTCGTCATTTCGCGCCTCTGCAGAGCAGAAGCGATGAAAACGCTGCGCAGCGTAGCGCTCCAGACTAGTTGGTAAGAAAGAAGCAGGGGCGAAAGCACCAACGCTGCCCAAAACAGCCCAGTTCGCCAGCGCGCCCCCCGCACAGCCAGCAGCAAGGTCAGCGGCAGAGCCAGCAGGGACACGCTGACGAGCGACCACCAACTCCAACCGTCGTACCGCAGTAGCAGTTCGCTCATCTTCCGCGTCGTTCGTAGCCAGGCTCGGAACCACGGTCAGAAGGAACCAAGACGTCGCAACTGCTCAGCGAAGATGAGCGAATGGTAGAGGTAGCGCCCCGCCAGCAGCGCCGCGAGCACCCAAGGTAGGATCAGCACCGCCTGCGACAACCAGCGGCCGTCAGTGGGTGTAGCGCTCATGGGACTCGGGCCGTTCAAGTCCGACGATATGCCAGCCCTCGCTACCTTGCTGGCGCAGATGTAGCCGCACAGGGAAAGTCGTGCGGGTCCCTTGGCTGCCCACGCTGGCCGCCCAAATGTCGATCACGGAGTAGTCTGCTGCCGCGCTCTTTGCTGCTGTGTTCTTTGCTGGCAGCCCCGACTCGACGCACACCTGATGCGGCGCCCGCGAGTGCACCTGCACCTCAGACGAATCCCCCCCTTGATAGCGAATAGCCGCATAGCGACGACTTGGTGCATCGACCGTCTTGGTTTGCAGAGCCAAGTCCGTCAAACACACGTACTGACGACCCTCAATGTCCGCCAGCTGTGGGTGCGCCAGAGGCGAAACGCGAGTGAGGTAGCGCTGGAAGATCTTGTCACGCCTGCCGATCATCAAGCTCGTCAAACGCTCGACTTGCAGAGGTTCCGGTAGCTCCGCCTCGGCCACGATGGCCCGAATGTGCGCGTCCGTGAAGCGCGTCAAGATACGCGTGGCCCAAGCCGCATCCCCTTCCTGCATGCGCAAGAATGCCGGATTGGGATAGCCGGGTTTCCAAGCGTGTGGCTCGAACGATTCCACATCGTAATAACCGAAGGTAGTCCCTGTTGGGCCAAACCGCGCCGTGTCCCAAGGCCGTTCGATCGTGCCCAGCGTTGCGAAGTCCGCGAGCAAATACGGAATGTCCAAGTAGTAGGCATGACCGATGCGCCGTCCCAGCATGGGCGGCTCCCAAATGCTGCCGAAACAATCGCCGAAGTCGATCAAGTAATGGCGAATGTAGCCAAGGTCGCCCTCGCCCTGGCTCATCCACGCGGCGAGCGTATTTTGCTCACGCGAGTCGAAGTGGTTCGTCCAAGCCGCAAACACTCGGGCGCCGCGCAACTCCCGCCGGTCTTCGTGGTTGATGACGTCGTTGGGGTCGTCATCACGCGTGGACTCATACGTCCAGGGCCCAATCGGTTTACCCTCGATGAACAGGCTGGCATTGGCCCGGTAGCGACCGTCCTTCAGACGAATCGCCTTTTCGAACACCTTGTCCAAATGGTGCTCTTGCAGGGGCACGTCGTTGCCTTCGTCGTCTTCGGCCTCTGCGTCGGGGTCAATCGTCAGAATACTGCGGTCAAAATGAACGATGCGGTTGCACGGTACGTAGTACCCGAGCGCGTGGTAGATGCGTGACCCGATGACGTCAGCCGCCGTAGGTCTGGGGCCTTCAACCACACCGTCAAACTTGAGCAGGTAGCGGTTGCCATCTTCTGCCTTGATGATGAACCCCGGGTTGGCGCCGTTGGGCTTGGCGCCTTTGACCGTCCAAGGTCCTTGGGGACTCATTAGAGGCGTGTTGCAAGGCCCCTTCGCCATTTCTTCAGGCGTCATCGGACGGAGGCCAATGCGGTTTTGAAACCAACTGCTGTTGGGCACCTCATCCAAGGCATTCACGTTGAGTGATTGCTCCGCCGGGTCGACAGCGAAGAAACGTGACACCGGGCGGAAAATCGTCTGGTTGGCAGCATCCCAACCAAACGGCGAAAAGTACTCCTCGGGCTCGCCGGCGAAAGGACGCTTGTCAGGATCTTCCCACAGTGGCTCTTTGGCGGGAAATTGCCGCGCGGTGCCAGCGCAAGCCGTTATTAGCGCAGCGCTCGCGCAAGCGGTGGCCACAGCGACCACAGGAGCGATCAACCCCAGCCAACGCCTCCGTCGCGGACTAGAAACCATGGGTGGCCCCTAACATGAAACGCACGTCCTCGATCGCCATGCCGTCCTCAACCGTCTCTGTTCCAAAGCCGAGTAATAGCTGGAACACGTGATCCCGCGCGGTGTTGGCACTGAACCCGATGCCAAATGAACTGCGCAGCTTGTCGAAGTCAAAGCCCTCCAGATGGGCGCCAAACACGTTGCCCATGCCGTAGTGCATCACCCCGTCTAGCCACACCCAGATTGGCCAATGGTAGTCGACCACTGCGGCTACAGCACTACGGTCGCGAAAGCGACCGTCCAGAAAGCCGTGCAGGGGGCGACCTCCACCCAAGCTAACCTGTTCGTCAAACGGGATCTCCCCGTCGGCCTTGATGGGGTCCGCGAAGTCGGCAATCAGTGAAAGCCCGACGGTGCGCTGCTGCCCGGTCAGATCGACGTAACCTCCCAGAGTGGCCCCGTAGTTCACCCAATGATAGGTGTCTGGAGCCGCACCGGCGAATGGGGCCCGTTCATCGAGACCCAGGTGATGCTTCCCGCGAAGCGCCAAACGGACCCCTGTGCCCGGCGGCTGCACGAAGTCACTGCCATCGGGTAAGTCCTCCTGGTGACGAGGCTCACGCGTATCCAACACGGCCTCGAGCCCACTGCTGAGCACGAAAAAACCATCTGCCCCACCTGGTGGCTCAGGGTAAGCGCCGCCGTCGACGCGGCTCTGCACACTCGGATCGTCACAACAACCGTCACCCAGGTCGTAGCGAGCGTCGCGCACACCAATTTGCGCGTGCAAAGAACTCGAGCGCCAAGTCTTGGCGCTGTACTCCGCGCGGGTCGTGATCTCGCGGCGTAAGAAACGACTCTCCAACGAGTCCGGGGAATCGGGCCCAAAGCCGTGGAACACCCAATCCGGACGCTGCAGATATTCAAAGCGAAACAGCAGCTCGTGATCGGAGTTGAACTCGATTCGTTCACCGATCAGCAACTGCCGCCAATCAGGGCCACCCCATGCGGCCCGGACTCTCAGGAAGTTATCTTCGACTAAGAAGTCGTTGTAGAAGAAGTACACGCCAATGCTGGGGCGAAATCCAAAGTCGACGATGCCGGTTGGAATGATGCCGGCGTAGCGATCGGGCCCGAACGTGAAGAAGTCAACCAGCAGCGCCGGGAGTTCTTCTTTCTCGGCCATGGTCGTCACCCAACCCAACGGCCTGCGCACGACGAACTCGCTGACCAAGTACAGCGGAGAGAGCGCCACGCGGGGCACCCAGATCAGCACATCACCGGCAGTGGTGGGCTCCTCCCCGCGACCGTCATAATCGGGCACTCGGCGTTGCTGACCAGGAGGAAGCGGCTTCTGCTTGGGCGGCGCAGTTTTCGCGGACTCTTGTTGGGCCTGGGGTGAGTCGGGCGGTTTTGGAGAAGGTTCACTGGTTGATTTGGGCGCCTCCGGCGCTGGCTGAGCTCGCGCAAGACCAGGCCAAAGCAACAATGACGACAGTATGCTCGCGACAGCGAGCGCGCGACACGGAGGGTGGCCTGGAGCAGACATCCGATCCGGAGCCTACCCCGAGCGGCGCCAAGGAATGAAGACTTCGTTTTGCCCGGGGCACTGTGTCGCGCGAGGTACCAGGCGTCAGGCCTGGAGAAGCGCGAGCGGTCAGCTAGGCAGACACGGGTTCAGGGGGTCATTGGCGTCGCCTTTGCACGGTTTGGTCAGCTTGGGAGTGCGGCGCTTCGGAGGCGACTTGCGAACCCCGAGACGGCTGCGAGTTTGGCGCTCCGTCACGACCTCCAGCTGCTGCTGGGTACGAGCCAAACTACGCTCCAACGATTCAGCGCGTGAAGCCTGTCGCTCGGCTTCGGCGCGACTCTCGCTCAGTTGGGATTGCAGCGTGCGCTGGGTCTGCAGCGCCTCCTGACTGTGCGCGTCCAGCTGCTGCAACATGGCCTGCTGGGTCTCCTGGCTTTCCGCGTACACCAGGCCCCCGGCCGCGGAGGCCCCCAGCGCCAGGACTCCGGCCAGCGCGCAGCTGATCTTCCAGACGCCCAAAGCCGCGCGACTCGATGCGTTCACGGCCTCCGCTTCAGCACGCAC
>JBNLEN010000170.1:0-13393 GCA_050304975.1 Polyangiaceae bacterium | reverse complement strand
AAGTCATTTCGAGTGTTGGCAGTGATCTCACGGGTGTGTCGTATCTCGTACGTCGGCGGGCCCCGGGAGGCTTCGAGAAGCTTTTCTCACTGAAACTATTGCATCGCGGCCCTGCCGTGCAGTCGGTGTTAGACGGGGCCCGGATCATGGCTCGCCTGAACCACCCTAACGTGGTTCAGGTCTTGGAAGTGGGTAAGCGGGGCGAAAACCCGTTCATCGTCACGCCCCATGTTCGCGGCTGCACGTTGGCTCAGTTGCTTCCCCACGGGGACGTGCCTCAGCGGGCGAGGGCGGTCGTTTCTGTGCTGCTAGACGTACTGGAAGGTGTCATGGCATCTGAGGCAGCAAGTCGGGAGGTGGGGGGCCCACCACTAACTCATAGGAACTTCGTTCCGAGCGCATTTCTATTGGGGCTAGATGGAGTGTGCCGCTTGGCTGCGCTTGGCGGCCCGAGCGATTCAGATGACGACTCGTCTCTCAAGGCTTCGAGCCTGTCATCGGCATGGCACTACCTGGCTCCGGAGGTGAGTACGGCAGGAGCGCCGGCTATCGAGTCTGGACCGCGGGCGCTGGTGTTCTCGTTCGGGGTGCTCATGTGGACGTGCCTCACGGGGGGGCAGCTGAACCGTACCCAAAATCAGCGCGATGGCGTGATACCGCCGAGTGTCGAATCTGGTACGCCGGCGTGTTTGGATCATGTTTGTCTGAGGGCGCTTCAGCCTCATCCCCGGGCCCGCTATGCATCGCTCTCAGAGTTAGCGCTGGAAATGCGTCGCGTGGCCACTCAGCACGACCTGCTGGGGAGCCACAATGAGACCGCCGCTTGGGTCAAGTCGGTGGTTGGCTCGGGGGCGAACTTTACTGGCTACCAGGCCGCTCCAAAGGCGGGGCCCGCAGAATCCTCGACCTTGCGCGTCGAAGACGTGCTGCCCTTGCCAATCGAAACCAATCCAGGGGCCCCAACCACTGTGGCGCCCTCGAGGACCGTTCAGGTTCTTCAGTGGCTGATTGTGGGCGTAGTTGTTGCGCTACTCGCTCTTGTCGCCCTGTCACCCGAACTGCTCAACGCCGTGTTTCGCTAACCCCGCGAGAATTCACGGGCACTCGGCACCGCCCCTTACTGGACAATCACGCTGTCGCCGTTTTGTAGGCGAAACTTGGCAGTGATGTCTGGTTGCGTCAGGTCGCCGTAGCGGAACCTCAGTCGCTCACCGGTGACGCGTCTCACTACGTAGATGGCGTTTTCGTCGGCGAAATCTGTCAAGCCGCCAGCCCTTCCCAGGACGTCAAGGACGGTTTCGTCGGCGGAGACGACGTATTGGCCAGGCTGCTTGAGCTCCCCGAGTGCATTGACGCGCAGTTTTCGAGCCTCCAATAGGGTCACGGAGACTTGCGGGGAGTTGATGTAGACCGACAACCGTGTCGTAATGAGCTTCTGCGCCTCCTGAGTGCTGATTCCGCTCAGCTTGAGTGCTCCGAGCAGGGGCTGAACGATGACGCCGTCCGGCGAAATGACGTGCTCCCCGGAGAGTGACTCTTGGCCGGTAACGAACACCGAGATGCGGTCCTCAGGGCCTAACAAGTAGGCCGTGTCGCCGTGGCGCAGTGATGGATGTTCCACGGCCCAGGTGTAGGGCTGTACCACCCCGCCACAGGCAAGTGCCCAAACCAAAGCTATCCATGCGCAGCCAAAGACCCTTAAGACACCAACACTCATCGGAATTTCTGGCCGCAGTGTAGGTCAACCCTCGACGTTTATTCCAGACCCGCTCCAGAAATCTTGCGGATTGAGTGAATTCCCAGGCTCAGCGATGGTCCGCCCAGCGCTAACGTTCAGATTTCGCGGTTTCCGGTTAGTGCGAGCGAAGCCGCGGTGGGCCTGGCCGGTCAGCGTCCGCCTGTGAGCATTCGGCTTGTCGGCCATCCCCGGATTGGAGGGCAGGCTGGTCGCTAAGCTGGGGGCTCATTCGCGTTCATCCCGCCACCGAAAGGGCTTCACTTTCACCCTCCTTGCACGCCAAAAAGCAGCGCAACCCCAAGCCTTCTTCTACACTGCTGGTCGGATGTCTGAGTCAATTCCAAACCAAGGCTCGCTCGCGAAAATGGGCTCTGCGCAGTTGATTCGCAAGTGGAGCGAAGCCGGCGCGACTGGACTTTTCCGGACCCATGGGTGGCTCGGGATTGGTTTCGTGTGGCTGCGGAGCGGCCAGGTGCTCGACTGCCAGCTGGGGAGTTTGCGGGGCAGGGCCGCGTTCAACTGCGTCATGTCGCAGCGGAGCGGCACCTACGAATTCCAACACGGAGATGTAAAGCGGGACGCAGCGTTCAAGGAAACGACCCAGCAACTTCTCGACGAGCACGCCAAGTATGCGTCGGACTGGGATGAGCTGGTGGCCAAGTTGCCCGCGCTCGCCAGCGTTCTGATCCTGGACAACGACGCGGTCGATCAGCACCGGACTCACCTGACTTCCATCGAGCGCGGTGTGTTGAGCCTGGCCAGTCGCCGGCGCCGTATTCACGAACTTGTGGAGGAGTCGAATCTGGAGCCGCGCGTGACGCTGGCTGCGGTGGCCCAACTGCTTGAGCTAGGCTTGGTTGCTGTCTCAAACAGTGAGCCTCCAACGAGCAGAAGTTCCAGTCCGGCCGTGCGCGCCCACGCGATGCCCATGAAGGCGGTCACTGGAGCGCCACCGATGAGTCCGCTCAAGCCGGTTGGTGGAACGGTGCCAGGGTTTCCTCGAGTTGAAGTATCCGATGGGCAGCGCCCGGCTCACCAAGCTAGCGCACCCGAGCAGCCAATCACGAACGAGGTGTCGGATTGGCGGGTTCGCTTGGACAGTGCTCCGCCCAGTGCAAGCTCCGACGCGAGTCCTTCGGAGCGGGTGGTTCAGCGTATCGGTCGATACGACGTGATTCGCCGGCTGGGGCGCGGAGGAATGGGTACCGTTTATCTAGTGCAGCTGCGCGGTGAGGGCGGGTTCGAGAGACAGTTCGCACTGAAGGTCTTGCGCACGCACCTCGCCGCTGATCCCAAGGCTGTTCGTGCGCTTTACGATGAGGCCCGCATCACCTCCCGGCTGAATCACGCAAACGTCGTGAGTGTTGTGGATGTTGGCAGCCACTCGGGCCAGCCCTACGTGGTTATGGACTACGTTAACGGGTTGAGCCTGGCAGAGTTGCTCTCAAGCGGACACGAGGAAGCGTTTCCCGGTCGGGTGGTCGCGGTTCTGCTCGATGCACTGGCCGGGCTGTCCGCGGTGCACACGGCTGAGGATGATAACGGCGCTCCGCTCAGCCTGATCCACCACGATGTTTCTCCTCACAACTACTTGGTTGGTATTGATGGCGTTTGCCGGCTGACGGACTTCGGCATCGCCGGGTTGAACTCGCTCCAAGCCAAGCGCGCGGAGCGAGGAAAGCCCGCGTATATGTCGCCAGAGCGCGTACGCGGCACTGCCGTCGACGCGCGGTCGGACATATTTTCCCTTGGTGTCATCATGTGGACCGCGCTGACCGGGAGACGTCTGTTTGACACCGGTGAAGTGCAGCACACGATGAGCAACGTGTTGAACTTACCGATTCCTCCTCCGAGCAGTGTGTCAGATGCTCCGGAATGCCTTGATGCGATTTGCCTAAAGGCCCTCGCGAGGGACCCTGAACGGCGTTACTCCAGCGCAGAGGAGATGTCGGTAGACCTGCGTTCCGTTGCTGCCGCGAATGGTTTGCTCGGTTCGCCCGCCGATGTATCCGTTTGGGTTCGCGCCGCGATTGGCGTTGCCGGGCAACGGTCTAGTTCCGCGCCAGCCCCCCTCCATGAGGATGGCGTAGGCGAGAAAGCTGGCAACACTATTCCGATACCGTCACATCGGAGGGTGTCGTTGCCCTTGCGGCTGGCGCAGTACTCCGCTGTGCTGGTAGCGCTTGCTGTGCTGCTGGCAGCCATCCTCGCACCAGAGGATGCGTTGGAATCCTGGTTCAGCGACGAGGCTCAGGCGACGCCGCCCGCGACGCTCCAGCCCGAGGTAGAGGTCACTAGTAGCTCGCCGCTTGACGTGGACGTGCCTCAACCTTCCAGTCAGGGTTCGCATGGCGCTGCTCCTTCCCAGGACTCGGAGCTGGAGACCCCACCGGAGGACGGTCCGAAAGTTGACCTAGCTGATCCAGCCGATCTCCAAGAGACTGACGACCAACCGGCGTCCAGGCCCACCCGCCGGGCTGTTCCCCGCCGGCCTCAGACAGCCCGGCCTCGGGTTGCGCCCGAACCATCAGACGAGGCTAAGCAGCCGTCGCAAGAGGAAGACGAAGCAAACGCAGTCGAAGCGGCTCCCGAAGAGCCGGATGGCCCGGAAGTGTTGCCCGTTGAGACCGAGAAGCCAGCGTCCGGCGATGAGGAAGAGCCCTCTGGAGGTCAGGACCCCGCCCCGCTTCCCACAGAGCGGCTTCCGGTTGAGCTGGGGCCTCCGCCGGACCCAGAAGCCCCGATTCCAGACTCACCGCCGAGCTGACTTGCCCACGTTGCGCAGTCTGGCGTTGGTCCCCCGCCTTGCGCGAATCGCGCCCCGTTGGGATGCGCTCCCTCAGTACGCGTTCTTGTCCTTGAGTACCTTGAGCGCGGTCTGCAAGATGATTTCCAGGTCCCAGCTCAGCTTCCAGTTCTCGATGTATTCGAGATCGTACTGGATGCGGGCCCGCATCTTGTCGACCGTGTCCGTCTCGCCGCGGCAGCCGTTGATTTGCGCCCAACCGGTGATGCCCGGCTTGACCTTGTGCCGAAGCATGTAGCCGTGGATCAGGCTGCGATACATTTCGTTGTGAGCAACGGCGTGTGGACGCGGGCCTACGATGGACATGTCTCCGCGTACCACATTCCAAAACTGGGGCAGTTCGTCCAACGATGTCGCGCGTAGGAAGGCTCCTAGCTTCGTCACTCTGACGTCCCCCTTCTTGGCCTGAGTGACCTTTGAGCCATCTTCCGCAACGGTCATACTGCGGAACTTGAGCACACGAATCGGTCTTCCGTTCAAGCCATAACGCGTCTGCACGAAGAACACCGGGCCGCGCGAGGTCAGCTTAACCAATAGCGCGATCATCAGCATGAGCGGCGAGGCGAGCAGTAGGAAGAATGACCCCAGTGCTAGGTCTTCCACGCGCTTGGTCCAACCGGCGACGCCAGAGAACGGCGTGTCAAAGACGCTCACGGTGGGGATATCGCCAACCGAGGACCACTGCGCGTGTAGCAAATCAAAAACGGAGAAGTCCGTGACGAGCTGAACCGTCGCGGTGGTGTCTGCAAGGCGAGCGACGGTCTCTGAAATGCGAGACTCGGCGCGTAGAGGCAGGGTGATGTAGACGAAGTCAAGTTCACCATTACGGGCGTCTTCGACTGCCTGTTCGATATCGCCAGCGAGCTCCCGGTCGCCCAGGTAGCGCGCGACCCGATCCGTACCGCGCGAATCGTAGATCCCCTTGAGTCGGATACCGAGAGCCGGATCCTGCAGTTGGTCCATCAGGCGCACGCCCATGCGGGTGGCGCCGATGATGCCTGCGGTTCGCGAATTGGCGCCTTGCTTTCTCAGGTAGAGCAAGAACACGCGCTGCGCGATGCGCCACGAGCACATGCAAACCGCTGCCACGGCGAACCAGGAGATATTGATTACGCGTGAGTGATCGGCGGTGGTTTTCGAAAGGAACAACCACAAGAGCAGAGGGGGAGCGACCAACGTCCAACTCCACAAGACTGCTCGGAGTTGCTGTCGCAGGGGCACCGTGCGCCATGAGCGGTACAGGCCATTGACCTCAGCGGTGATCGTGAACACCACCACCCCAACCAAGCTGATCAGCGTGTGTGAGTTGTCCCAAGTCGTTGGGTAGACCAAGCACGCCAAGTACCGGGCGAGCACGATCAGACCGATATCCAGCAGACGCTGAGCGACCACGAACAGCCCCGCGTAGGGGCGAATGACTCCGCGACTTCGTTGGCGTCGCGTGCTGGGAGGGGGGAGCTCCATCCTTAATCCAACCGAACCGGCATGCTAGCTCAACGCTGGTGCTTCGCAAGAGGTTGAGCGAAGTCAAAGGCTTCTACGTGAAGCTGTTAACAATGTTTCGAAAAGCTGGATTCGGGCCACAGGTTAAGCTGCCCTAGTCATCTTCTCGTGGAGCGGATCGGCGTAAGTATTGACCGCATGTGAGTGCATCTTATTTCAGACCGAAAATTGGCACCGCGAATAGTCCGCGTGACGATCAGGTAGCGTTCAACCGCAAGATATTCGGGTTTGGAACGCTTCGCCTACCAGCCGAATGGGGTTCAGTATCAGCCTAGGGCAGCCCATCTGAGTCGCGATCCCGGCGATGAGTCTGTGTTCAGCTGCAGCGCAATCACTGTTTGCCGGGCCGACTCACTGAACGCTTCCAACCCCGGCTCCAGGACGCGTGACCCTAATGCTGCGGAACTACACCGTGGCCTCGGGTGATCGAAGTGAGCTGCAGTGTCGCTCCGTGTAGGTCGTAGCCACCCGTGACGGGAGCCAGGCGCATGAACAGCGGTGTATCCAGATCCACGAAAGAGAAACCGCCGAGGCCGGCGGCGAAGCACGCTGAGGCGGTCATGCACAACTGCGATTCGACCATGCCTCCTACCATCAACCCGAGTTCACCTAGCTTGGCGAGCTGAGCCATTTCCAACGCTTGCATGAAGCCGCTCTTGGTGGCCTTGAGGTTGATGACATCGATGCAATTGGCCCTAATCAGGCGCCGCACGTCGGCAGCCGTGCGGGCACTTTCATCCGCGGCTATCGGGACCGCAGCGCTATCTCGAACCTGACGCAGCGCATCAATATCCTCAGTTGGCGTTGGTTGCTCAAAGAGCGCAATTCGTTGCTTCAAGGGGCCAAGTTCCGAAAGCAATTCCAGGGCGCTGGGTGCGTCTAGGCCGCCGTTGGCGTCCAAGATCAGCTCAGCTTGCGGGGCCGCTCCGCAAATTGCTCGCACGCGAGCGATATCGCGCGCCAAATCTCCACCACCAACCTTGAGCTTCAAGCGTGTGAACCCTCGCTTCAGGGCGCGCGCAGCAGATTGGCGCGCGTGTTCCACGTCTCCGGTCGGAATCGTAATGTCCGTTTGCAGTGACTCCTCTCGGCCACCCCAAAATGTCCAGAGACTTTGACCATGAGACTTGCAGAGCGCGTCTAGGATGGCGGTTTCGAGCGCGCAGCCCGCGCTCGGCGAGCTTGGGCAGGACGCAAAGGCTTGCTCACAGGTGGTTCTCCAGCGCTCAGCGTCAAGCCCCAGCAGAGCATCACGTGCCTGCTCCAAAGCTGCCAGAGCGTGCGCCTGCGTCTCGCCATTTACGGCAGGGAAGGGCGCTGCCTCGCCGAAACCGATGCTGCCATCAGATAACCGCAGGGTGACGAGCACGTTTTCCGCGACTTGCTGCGCCCCTGTGGCGATGCCGAAGGGCTCTGTCAGCTCGATGTTGAGCGGTTCGAAGGCGACGTCGACAATGGCGAGCATGGTTTCCGCCCATTAATAGATGAGTGGATCGCTGTGGGGACAAGCTAGGTGTTAGAAATCAAGCCGGTGATGTGCGGGATGAGCTCCGAAATGTTGGCGATTTCATGGTCGGGGTTTGCCGCCCGCATCGATTGCGGATGGATCCCGTAGCTGACCCCTACGGTATGGCAGCCGGCACGCTGGCCGCTCTCCACGTCCTGAGCGCCGTCCCCCACCATGACCATCTGCTCCGCGTGCACCCCCAGTTGCATAGCGATTTGCAGCAGTGGCGTCGGGTCGGGCTTGCGTTGCGGCAAGTCGTCTCCGCAGGCGATCGCCTCGAAAAAGTGGCGTAGCTCGAGGGCGCCGAGAATCAGCTCGGTGTGGCGTCGGGGCTTGTTGGTACACAGGGCCAGCTGCACGCGCTGGTCTTGGAGCTGCCTCAGGGTCTGCTTGACGCCTGGATACGGGATCGTATGTACAGCGGGATACAGCGCGTATTGCTCCACGAACTCTGCCAGCAGATCGGGAAGCGTGGGATCTGTTTCGGACAGCTGAAAAGCGCCGCGCACCAGCTCTCGGGCGCCGTTGCCGATCAGTGCGCAAACCTGGGGCAGCTCCAGGGTGGGGTTGCCTCGCTGTCCGAGGACTTGGTTCAGCGCCGCGGCGATGTCCCGCCGTGAGTCCACCAGCGTTCCGTCCAGGTCGAATACGACCGCCGCGACCGCGGCGCGGGCCGGTTCGGCCCGGCGACTTGGGGGAGGAGGAGCGGCTGGACCCAGCATGGCCTGCGGTTTAGCAAGATGCCATGGAAGCTCTAGGCGTTTGTTCAGCTTGGCCCCGACAGCGTCGCTCGGGCCGGTTTCGGGCCCCCAAAACCGCGATAAAACCCCGGGAAAACCCCGCTTGAATTTAGCCGTCGGCGAACTTGACATCGCGTTTCGGATCGCTACCCTCCACGTCCCCTGACTCTCGGGGTCATTCCATATGCCGACTATTCAACAGCTCATTCGCAAAGGCCGCAAAGCGGTCAAAGACAAGACCGCGTCTCCCGCACTGAAGTCTTGTCCCGCACGGCGCGGCGTCTGCACCCGCGTGTACACCACCACTCCCAAGAAGCCGAACTCGGCTCTGCGTAAGGTCTGCCGCGTGCGGCTCACCAACGGCATGGAAGTCACCAGCTACATTGGCGGTGAAGGGCACAACCTGCAAGAGCACAGCGTGGTGTTGATCCGCGGTGGCCGTGTCAAGGATCTGCCGGGTGTGCGCTACCACGTGGTGCGCGGCACGCTCGATGCTTCGGGCGCCATCGGCCCCAGCTCCACCAACAAAGTCAACCGGAACCGCAAGCGCTCCAAGTACGGCGTGAAGCGTCCCAAAGCGTAACCCTCAAGAGGAAACAGCGAAGATGCCCCGTAGGCGCGAAGTTCCCAAGCGGAAGATCATTCCGGACCCCGTTTACCGCGACAAGCTGGTCGCCAAGTTCATGAATGCCATCATGCTCAACGGCAAGAAGAGCACGGCTGAAGGCATTCTGTATGGCGCGTTTGACATCATCAGCGATCGCTTCAAGGAAGAGCCGCTCGACGTGTTCCGCAAGGCGCTGGACAACGTCAAGCCCAAGCTCGAGGTAAAGAGCCGCCGCGTAGGTGGCGCCAACTATCAGGTTCCGGTCGAGGTTCGTCCCGAGCGTCGCGTGGCCCTGGCTATGCGCTGGCTGGTCCAGTTCTCTCGCGCCCGCGGCGAAAAGACCATGCGTGAGCGCCTGGCAGCAGAGTTCATCGACGCTTCCCAGAATCGCGGCGGAGCCGTGAAGAAGAAGGACGACACGCACCGCATGGCGGACGCCAACAAGGCATTCGCTCACTATCGCTGGTGAGATTGGTCCAGTAACTCCAACTTTCGCGAGGAGTCGCTTCGAACGTATGCGTAAGACGAAATAACTCGGGTTGTACAAGCAGGGTTCTCCGGTCACTGACCGCACCCACCCGCAGCGGAAGACTTGCTGCACCCCGAATCCCCTTCCGGAAACAGTAGTGGCTCAAACGGCGAGACCACTCAGGCCCGGGGGGGATTTCGTTTATCTAGCGTCTGAAAACGCAAAACCGTTCGAACTGAGATAGCCATGGCTCGCGAATACACTCTGGAGCACACGCGCAACATCGGCATCATGGCTCACATTGATGCCGGTAAGACGACCACGACGGAGCGTGTGCTGTACTACACCGGTATCAGTCACAAGATCGGTGAGGTGCATGATGGCGCCGCCGTGATGGACTGGATGGAGCAGGAGCAAGAGCGCGGTATCACTATCACCAGCGCCGCTACCAACTGCTTCTGGACGCCTTCGGCCGGGCCCTGGGAGGGCACCAGCCACCGCATCAACATCATCGACACACCCGGTCACGTGGATTTCACGATCGAGGTGGAGCGTTCCCTGCGCGTGCTCGATGGTGCGGTTTGCGTATTCGATGGTGGCAACGGTGTCGAGCCGCAGAGCGAGACGGTTTGGCGTCAAGCTGACAAGTACAAGGTTCCGCGTATCGCGTTCGTCAACAAGCTAGACAAGACGGGCGCGGACTTTCAGATGAACCTGGACTCGATCCGGGAGCGTTTGGGAGTGACCCCGGTGGCTATCCAATGGCCTGTCGGGCAAGAGTCGGAGCTGCGGGGCGTGGTCGACTTGGTGCGCATGCAAGCCGCTATCTTCGAGGACGAAGGTCTGGGCGCCAACTACGAGTGGACTGACATCCCTGCAGAGCTCCAGGATAAGTGTCAGGGGCTGCGCGAACAGATGATCGAAGCCTGTGCCGAGGTCGATGACACCCTCATGGAGAGGTGGATGGAGGGCGGCGTCGCTGCCGTTTCCAATGAGGATATCTACCGAGCTCTGCGCAAAGCCACGCTGTCGTTCAAGTTCGTCCCAGTCACCTGCGGCTCCGCCTTCAAGAACAAGGGCGTGCAGATGCTGCTGGATGCTGTTGTCAATCTGCTGCCCTCCCCGCTGGATATTCCGCCGGTTCAAGGACACAAGGTGGACAGCGACGAGATCGAGACTCGCGAGGCTTCGGATGAAGCCCCCTTCGCCGCTCTGGCCTTCAAGATTGCCAACGATCCCTTCGTTGGCAATCTGACATTTTTCCGGGTGTATTCTGGAACTGTCACGAGCGGGAGTGCCGTGCTCAACTCCGTGCGCGGCAAGCGCGAGCGTCTGGGTCGCATTCTGCGCATGCATTCCAACAAGCGCGAAGAGCTGAAGGAGTGCTACGCAGGCAACATCTACGCGGCCGTCGGCTTGCGTGACACGCGCACTGGCGACACGCTCTGCTCCGACAAGGCGCCAATCGTGTTGGAAAAGATGGAGTTCCCGGATCCGGTGATCTCGATCGCGATCGAGCCGCGCACCAAGGCGGACGTCGACAAGCTGGGCGTCGCACTCGGCAAGCTGGCTTACGAGGATCCGTCGTTCCGTACCTACACGGATGAAGAGACTGGCCAGACCATCATTGCCGGAATGGGTGAATTACACCTGGAGATCATCGTCGATCGCCTGAAGCGCGAGTTCAAGGTCGAGTGCAACGTGGGCAAGCCGGAGGTGGCCTACCGCGAAGCTATCCGTGACAAGGTGACGTGTGAGCACAAGTTCGTGCGTCAGTCCGGTGGGCACGGTCAGTACGGCCACGTCGTGTTCGATCTGGAGCCCGCCGAAAAGGGTGAGGGCTTCATCTTCGAGAATGGGATCGTCGGCGGGATCATCCCCAAGGAATTCATCCCCTCGATTGAGAAGGGCATTGGGGATGCGATGAAGCGCGGTGTGCTTGCCGGCTATGAACTGGTGGACTGCAAAGTGCGCTTGTTTGATGGCTCTTTCCACGAGGTGGACTCTTCGGGGCCCGCATTCGAGATTGCGGCGTCCATGGCATTCCAAGACGGCGCCAAGCGCGCTGGGCTGCACCTGCTTGAGCCGATGATGAAGGTCGAAGTGGTCACGCCGGAAGCCAACATGGGCGACGTGATCGGTGATTTGAATTCACGCCGCGGCAAGGTGCTGGGCATGAACCCGCGCGCCGCCAACCAGGTGGTGGACGCGGAAGTCCCGCTGGCCGCGATGTTTGGTTACTCCACGGACTTGCGCAGTAAGACCCAGGGCCGCGCCACCTACAGCATGCAGTTTTCGCACTACGAGGCTGTGCCCAAGAACATCCAAGACGAAATCGTCGCGAAGGTTCGGGGGGAGTAGTCGCATGCTGAGAAGACTTCCGCCGATCTCGGGCCATCTGCTTGGTCTCGCTGCGCTTCCGGTGCTCACGACCCTCAGGTCGCTCCGCGCCGGTTCTCACAAGACCGGCGCATCTGACCCAAGCTTGGCGGAAGGGCATTGCATGGCGCTGCTCGTCGCGAAGGTGCGAGGGGAGTAGTCGCTCCCAAGAAAAGATTCATTGTCGGGGTTTGAGGAGCCCGGCGCGAAGAGACTTCAAAAACTCACGAGGAACTTAGAAACATGGCTAAAGAGAAATTCGTACGTTCAAAACCCCACGTCAACGTTGGCACGATCGGTCACATTGACCACGGCAAGACGACGACGACTGCAGCGATTCTGAAGGTGCAGGAGGACAAGGGTCTAGCCAAGGGCATCACTTACGCGGACATCGCGAAGGGTGGCATCGTCCGCGACGAGACGAAGACGGTGACGATCGCGGTGAGCCACGTGGAGTACGAGTCCGAGACGCGTCACTACGCGCACGTGGATTGCCCCGGCCACGCTGACTACGTGAAGAACATGATCACCGGCGCCGCGCAGATGGACGGGGCGATTCTGGTGGTGAGCGCACTGGACAGCGTGATGCCGCAGACGCGTGAGCACGTGCTGCTAGCTCGTCAGGTGGGCCTGGACCACATCGTGGTTTGGCTGAACAAGTGCGACGCGGTTGAAGACGAAGAGATGCTGGAGCTGGTGGAGATGGAAGTCCGCGAGCTACTGAGCAGCTACAAGTTCGACGGCGACAACGCGACGGTGGTGCAGGGTGCAGCGTTGCCGGCACTGCAGGGCGAGAAGAAGTGGGTGGATTCTGTGAGCGCGTTGGTTGACGCGTTGGACAAGGACATCCCGGAGCCGGTGCGTGACATCGACAAGCCGTTCTTGATGGCCGTCGAAGACGTGTTCAGCATCAAGGGCCGCGGTACGGTGGCCACGGGTCGTATCGAGCGCGGCGTTGTGAAGGTCAACGACGAGGTCGAGATCGTGGGCTTCGGCTCAGACAAGAAGACGACGGTGACGGGCGTGGAGATGTTCCGCAAGAGCATGGACCAGGGCCAAGCCGGCGACAACTGCGGTTGCCTACTGCGCGGCATCGAGAAAGATGCGATCGAGCGCGGCCAGGTACTGGCTGCTCCGGGCAGCATCAAGCCGCACAAGAAGTTCGTGGGCGAGGTTTACGTGTTGAAGAAGGAAGAGGGCGGACGCCACACCCCGTTCTTCACGAACTACCGTCCGCAATTCTACATCCGCACCACCGACGTGACCGGCGCTTGCAAGCTGCCGGATGACGTGAAGATGGTGATGCCGGGTGACAATGTGACGATGGAGGTCGAACTGATCACCACGGTCGCGCTGGAGGAGCAGATGCGTTTCGCCATCCGTGAGGGTGGTCGTACCGTCGGCGCCGGCGTGGTTGCCAAGATCATCGAGTAAAGACCCCCTCATCGGGTAAGGAAATTATGCCAGACGCAACCAAAATCCGAATTCGCCTTAGGGCATTCGATCATCAACTGCTCGACAAGTCGACGTCCGACATCGTTGAGACCGCACGTCGTACTGGTGCCCGCATTGCTGGTCCCATTCCGCTTCCAACCGGAATTCGCAAGTACACCGTGCTTCGTGGACCGCACGTGGACAAGAAGT
>JBNLEN010000169.1:0-13525 GCA_050304975.1 Polyangiaceae bacterium | reverse complement strand
TTGGGCGCTATCAGGGCGGCTGTAGCGGCTGGAAGCGTGCAGCCGTCGCACTGATCGAGATTGAAGACCGTATAGACTTTGAGCCAACGGAAAGCGCTTTCAACTTCTCCCGCGTCGTCTTTTCGCACGCTGGTTCCGAGCCGGTAGACTTTGGTCCCCTTGCTGCCGCGGCGTACCGAGCCGCCTAGGCTGCGGGCTTGCTTGAACGTGAGCCATACATTGCCGGATCCACGTAGGGAGGACAGCAGCAGCAGGGACCACATGTTGCCGCCGCGGTAGGCTTGCCCGCTGATGGCATTGATCGGGAGCGTGATCGGCTGGTCCCATGGGCGGGCCCATGCGGGCAGGTCCCCGGAAGCCATGGCTTCCAGAACTGGCTTGAGTACGTCGCTGGCGGTTGGTCGGTTGGCTTTGGTCATGGTCGTTTGGTCCTTTTGGTAAGTGGTGACTGGTTGTCCCATACTTGGGACTAGTGGTCAAGCTTGAGCCATCAGTTTCTCGGTTGACTCCGGCTGGTCAACCAGTTTGCAGCGGGTGACGGTCGTTTGGCTCGCGCCGTTGTATTCAGAGTGTTTTTTGACGGTCCCTGTTAGCAGCAGGCGATCACCCGGCTCGACGTCGCGATCGCCCGACGCCCACCACACCAGCTGGTGGCCAGCTTCGGAGCGCATCACAATCATGGTCGAGCCGCCAAAATCACTATCCACCCAGCGGGCGCGCTTGACCTCGACGGGTAGGTCTCGCAAGCGTTCGCCGATCTCGCCGGCGTAGCCTGGCGCCCATTGCCTGGCGGCCTGCTCGGCCTCCCTGGCTTGTTCAGTGGCTCGGGCCAGGGCAGCATCGGCACACTTGGGAAGCGCGGCCAGAACACCCTCAGTGCGGCGCGTGGCACATTCACTGGCAACTGCGACCCGCAGCGTGTGGGCAAAGTCGCTGCTGTCAGTGCTTTCGGCAGCCCACCGGATGCATTCCCGGGCCTTTTCGTGGTCGGATTCGTCCGGCTGCAGCGCGAGCCAAGCAATGCCTAGGCGGTCGCTCCCATCGCGGTCCGGGCGCGGTCGCGGCCCGCATGCAAACCGCGCTTCGGATCGAGTCGAGTTGTCGAAGCTGGACGGCTTGAACCCGTGCTTTCGGGTGAGCTTGACGGCGCAAGCGACGTAGCGCTCGACGGGTAAGCCAAATTCGCCGGGGTAGGCTCCCCAATCGCCCGGCTCGGTTGCCGCGTTCAGTTGGTTCAGCCAAGCGAGCTGCGCCACGATAGCGGCCGCATCATCGGTGCGCAGAAAGTCGGCCAGGCAGTTTTTGCCGACCCGCCAGATCCGCCCGTCACTGTGCTGGACCAGGTAGGTTTCTTTGCGCCGGCGGTTGGTATTGCAGTGATCGCAGCGCTGGGCCTGCTCGCGGTAAGCGGTCAGATCCACGTCGCGGCCTGCGGGCGCCTTGGCAATCACATTGCCGGCGGGCGTGTGCTCAATGGTGGCCAGAAAGGTCCAGCCGCCCATGCGCGGGACGTCGCCTGAAACCTGAAACTGTCGCCCCTCGGCCCAAACGTAGCTATCCCCAGCTGGGACCTTGAAGCGGTAGGGCTCGACGCCTACCAGAGCCAGCTCGCCGGCACACTTGCGACGGTTCAGCCGGGCCAGGCGTTTCTCGAGTTGCTCGAATTCGGGGAGCGTCACCCGGTAGGTCCGGGCCGCGTCGACTGGAAGCGCTGCCTGATTCATGACTTTCCCCCGAAGTTGAATGAGTGGCCGCCCGTGCGAAACTTGCCTTGGGTTTGCGGCACGCTGAAACACGCGACCGCGCCGCGCATGGCGTCACCATCGGGCCGCGCGTAGACACGCAGGCCGCCGCTCGGGTCGGTTTCGGTGCGGACATGCCACCAGCACGCCCCGTCGACTAGAAACGTGCGGAGCGTACCCCGCGGGTACCGCGTGGGCGCGTTGGGCTCGTCAACCGCCGGCACAATAGCCACAGTGAACAAGAACCCGCCGCTATGCAGCGCGGTCCGGGTGGCAATGGCCCGATCGTCTGCCAGCACGGTTTTGCAGGCTTCCGCGTGGTTTTCATCGGCGTCCAGCTCATAATCCCACGGCAGGATCCGGCTTTTGCGGGTCGTGACATTGCGAACGCGGATGCGTGAGCCTTTATGGTCGGTCGGGGGAAGGAATGAGGTCTCAAAAGCTTGGACAGTTTTCATGGTTTTGGTCTTTCGTGGTTGGAGTTTGGTTCAAGCCGCTCGACGCGCGCGCATGGCTTGGGAGATTGCCGCGCGCACGAGTGCGACGCGGTCGCCGCTGGCTTGGGCTAGCCTGAGCAGGGTATGGGCAGGGATTGCTCTTGTGTCGCTAGGCAGTCCCCGCTTGCGGAGCCAGTCTTTGCAGCCCGGCACACACAGTCCGGCTGCGGCCGCATCATCCCAGGTCACGAGCAACCCGGCGGGAACCTCTGAGAACTCAGCGGCGTTGGATTCGTAGCGCTTTCGACTGACCCGCAAGGCCATTGCGATGGCCGGGTCGGCTTTTGGCGCTGGGCAGGGCTGAGAAGTTGCCAACACATGCACCCATGGCGCGTTTCGGTGGGCCCGCACCAGATAGCCCGATTCAACCCTCAGACTGGTCCCGCGCGACTGACGCACCCACCTGGCCCGATAGACGCCAGCGGACACCCGCTCGGCCGCCAGGGTAAACAGGCCATCGACAACGGCCAGCCCGATTCGCGCGAGCCGCTGCCAGTCGCTCCGCACGCACACTGTGTGCGCGGACGTTGTGACAGTCCCGCGACAGTAGCTATCCGGCAGGTCGAGCGCCGATGGCCATTGCTCGCGAGTGCCGCTCGATGCGTGCGGGTACACCCCGATCCGCACGTCCAGCGTATGGCCATGTCTGGTCTCACGGTACCCACACGAGAGCCAAGCCTCCCGGGCCGCTTCAATAACCGGGGCATACATGAGCTGGATCCGCGCGACAGCGGCTTGTCGCAAGCTGTCGCGGTACGCCGGCCAGGTGTCGCGCTGATACTCCGCGCGCTGGGCAAGGGTCGCCGGCATTGGTCCGGTCAAACGGGGCCTCCAGTGGCGCTCTAGGGCCGCCCTAACATCCTGCCGTGCGGCTTCCGTGCGTGCGCCTGTCGTCTGGAGTGCGGCCACCGCGGGGTCAATCTGGCCGCGCTCGATGCCGGGGATCGTGGCCCGAATGTCGCTGGCGTTCATGCTGCCACCCACATGTAGTTAAGGGTCAGTAGGGTAACGGCAAAGCCGTATAGGGTGGCGGATTGAATGAGTTTTTCGAACATTGGTTTGGTCTTTCGTGGTTGGTTTGGTGGGTTGTGTGGGGGTTAGCGCCCAACGTCGCGTAGGTAGTCAAACGCCATAACGCGGTCGAGCGCTTCGATCTCATGCTCGTCTGGAGACCAGTCGAGCCGGACTAGCGTTTCGGCCAGGCTGAGCGCCGCAATAATGCTTGGACGCAGTCTCGTGAGCCGGGCCCAGCTGGTAGGCAATGGCCGGGCGTTTTCACCGGTCACATGTTGCCAAATCTCTCGAATCACGAGCGCTTGGGCGGCACGCGTGGCGGACAAGCTAAAGGTCGCATGGCGCCCCATAAAACGCCTGTGCTCAAGATCCTCGCGTCTGGCCAGGGTTACCGCGTTCAGCAGCTCGCGCTGGGCGCGGCCATCGACTCGTGCAATTGCGTCGTGGGCTTGGATAATGGCTTGAGTTAGATTCATTGGTCTGGTCATCGCTAGTCCGTTTCCCGGGGTGAATTGCCCGCTACTGCCCCGAACCGAAGTGCGGGGCAGGCGCCGACATGTCACCAGCGGAATGACTGATGCAGGCCCGCGTAGCAGCGCTCTGCCTCAGCCTCTAAACGCTCAGCCGCGGGAATCTTCCCCCGCAGCCGCGCTCCTTTGGCGTTTGCTGTTTGGTTGGCCCAAAGGCTCAGCATCCCCGCTTGGCGGTCAACCAGCGCTAGCGCGTCGCTGCTGTGCACTCGTGCGCAAGCAAGCCAGGTCTCCGCGACCCCTGCAAAGTCTTCAGGAGCCGTCTTCCGGTGGCCGCGGATGAAGTCTTGGAGCGACGCGGCCTGCTCACAGAGTCGATTGCAGTCGGTGGCAGTGCCGTTATCAGCATGGCTGCCCTGCTCGGCCATTGCGTCCGCTAGTGCCTGGAGTGCTTCGGTGTAGGTGGTCTGTGCTGCGTTCATGGTCGTTTCTAGTCCCGGTTGTGGGGCGCTGCCCCGTTGACTCAAGTAGTATCAACCTTGGGGCGCGAGTTGTCCAGGGGATGCCCCAAGAAAAACACATCGAGTCACCGAACAGCACCAATTCAGCTTGGCCCCATGGCCCAATGTTGGTGCAATCCTACCCGCTCGCGAGGCTGGGCTCCAAGCCGCGCCTGGTTGAACCAATTGGGTAAAGTGGGTAGCTGGGCCGGTTCATTGTGAGTTATTTACTCCCAGTTGGGCCGGTAGGCGGAAACGAAAAGGCCTATATAGGGGGTAGGGGGGATCAACCTGTCAGGTCTTTGGAACGATGGGGGTAGAATGAGAGTATCAAGGATGACTCTCGCTAAAGACTTGTAAGGTTCGGCCAGCTGGAATTGAGGGGGGGCGCATAATGCGGGGAGGGGAGGGGTAGCCCGGAAAGCCCTTTGCGCGATTCGGTCTACTGGCCGCATAATAAGCGATCGCGTGTGTATACTTTGGCATGTTTTTCTCCGAAGACCGAAAGTGCCACTGCGGGAGGCCTGCCAAACCTCGCTACCGGATTTGCATCATCCACTTCCGTAAGATGAACGCGGCTTGCCAAAGCAAAAGGCGTGCCGACCCCGCGTATAAAGCCCTCGAATATGAGTTTGCACGAGAGCGATACGCCGAACGGAAGGCCGAGCTTCAGGCGAAGATCCGCCTCAGGCGTGCCGGCGTGAAGGCTGGCCCGATTTGTGAGCGATGCTTAGGCGCTGGGCCCGGGGTGGCCGCGGACGGGCGCTCGCTGTGTCGCCGCTGCCAGAATGAGCTCAGGGAGGAGATTATGGCGAGCTTGGCGAAAAAAAAGCCCGCCGGCGGGAAGCGCTAGCGGGCTTGGGTGTGGGGACGGTTTGGGGCGTTGGTTTCTAGCGGGCTCGCCCTTCCCAGCGCGTGACGGCGTCTAGCTCGGCCTGAGCGCGCCTCTCAGGCGTTTTTGATGGCTCGGGGCGGTCCCAGCCCATCAGAAGCGGCTCACGGCCTCCTAGGGGCGGCAGGGCGGCTTGCAGGGCCTGGTCAATCAGGGTCTCGATTGTGCGTGCGTGGTCGTGGTTGGTCATGGTCGGTCTTTCGTGGTTGGTTGGTCAGCGCTGCCTAGCGGCAAGCGTGGGTGAGTACGAGCATGGCGCCGGCTGCCGCTACCAGGGCAGGGCCGCCGGCTACCATCAGAGCAGCCCCTAGGGGTACTCCGAGGAAGCCTGCTAGGGCTACCAGGGCAAGCTCCCTGGACTGAGAGACTGACTGGCTAGCGCTGTGCTGTGTGGTTGTGCTGTGCATGAGTAGTATTGTAGTGACCCAAGTTTGGTACGCAAGGGGAGAGAAGGGTAATCGACACTCATAGGCCCAATGTTAGGACTGTGTTTCTTGTGACACGGTAGGCGATGCGCCCTCAGCGGAAGGGTGTTTTCGTTGAGACTGTATCAATTTTGAGTCGGCGAGACTGGCGCGGTTCTTGGTCTCAAGTATGGTACGGGAATTGCAAAAGATGACCGAAGGGGCCCCCGGGGGGAGGCGCTACCCCAACCCCCTCTCTGAGATACACGCCATTGCGAGCAGTCCCGCACTCGGGTACGCAATGCCCATGCTTGAGTCGTCCCAGTCCGGCTACGACCCTGAAGAGCGTGCCCGCGAGAAGCGGGCGTCCCGCGATGCGGATGCTGCGGCGCTTGCGTCGGGGGAGAAGACCCGTGAGCAGCTGTGGATGGAAAACAGCTTCCTCCCGCCGGGGGGCGTGGTGGACTGGACGAAGGTCTGAGCCCACGTTTCCGAATTCCGAATGGGGCCCCATCCCGCAAGTGACCCCCACCCAAAATTTACAACAACCACCTTACGGTAGCGGGTCAAGTGTGTTACACCCACGCGGTGGCGCTTAGCCACTGACTAAAGTCGCCTTCGGGCGTGGGAAAGGACACATACATGACCAAAGAGGATGCAAGCTCCGAGCTGGAGCGTTTGGGCCAGCGCGTGGAGGTGCTGGAGGCAGTGGTTGCGCAGTTGTCGTGGCACAGTGGTGAAGATCCGTACAGCGAATGGGGGTCACGAATCATAGACGCCTTGGGGCCCCCGGGCGCGGTCAAAGCACTCGTGAAGGAGGCCACCCGCCAGATGGACGCGGAGAGCGAGGAGCCGGCGTTCGAGTGGTGGTGCTTCACGGGCTCGCAGGATGCCCCAAGCGTCGTCACGTGGGACGAGATCCTCGAGGTGCCCATCGTCAAGACTTGGGTGAACGCGACCGGTTTCCGAAGGCTAGTGCTCTTGGAGCGAAGGCGCGACACCCAGCGCCACATGACGCTCTTTGCGCTGGTGAGGCATGAGCAGGAGCTGGGGCAAGCGGTGAAGGTACAGGAAAGACCTGTGCCACTCGGGACGCTCACTGTCCCCCTCGATGTTGAGCCGCCGTGTGAGGAGGTGACGTCGCTATGAAGCGGAAGGAGCTTCCCGAGTGGACGCCGCCGATTAACGGGTGGGAGTACAGGTTCACCGAAGTTGACACGCTGGTTGACGGCACTGTGTACCGAGCGATGCACAAAGCTGACGGTGTCTACATTAGCTACAAAAGCTACGCTTACCCAAGATGGTTCATCAATCGGATCGGCACATCGTTCAATATCGCGGTGAGTGGCGCCACTCTTGAAGACGCCATTGACGAATACGAGCGCCGAGTAAAGCAGCTCAAGCGGGAGGTTGCGAAGCTATGACCAAGCAAGAGTGGGCCTTCAACGAGTGGATGCGGCGCTACATCGATGAGCCTGAGCGCTTCGAGTCCGAGATTGCAACGGTGCGGCAGTTCCTCAAAGAGACAAAGCGCGCTGAGCAGCAGTTGAGCTACGGCGAGGAGCAGTCCGCGTACCTGCAGAAGTTGGAGGCGGAGGCCCCCGACGATGAGCAGGTTCGGATCATGCACTTCCAAGGCTGGGAGCCAGGCTCAGATGACGAAAGGTGGTACTCCAATGGCTAACCTCTTGTACACCGCAATGGGCCAAGAAATCTTGGAGAAAGCAGCCGGCGGCGATCGCGCTGACCTGCCCGATGGTTCCGAGACCTGGGAGTGGGCGAAGGGCTCAGACCTGCGTCCTGGTGACGTGGTTCGCGCCAGACGAACTACCAGATTTGGGAACACGACGCGCATGGGATTCGAGCCGCGTGCCTTGACCAGAGCTACCTCCAGTCATGGGCACCTTCTCTTCGAAGGTGGGGAGCGATTCGTCATACCGGAAGACTTCTACGAGCGCCGCGTAGGTCCCCCCGCAGAGAAGCCTGAGCCCACGCCTGCTTGGGAATGGGTCAAGGGCAGCGAGCTCAGGCCTGGCGATGTGGTGCGGGCGGTGGACCCGAATGCGCGCTGTGTAACCAAGACGCGAGCCTTGTTAAAAAATGGGCCACTTTGCGTTGGCGAGCGGCGCAGCGACGTGTTCGCCAACTTTGGCATTGTTGGGCATGATGGACTGTGCTTTGCGCATGACGCTTTCTACGAGCGCCGCGTCACCGACCCGATGCAGGGCAAGCGGTGGCGGTTTGAGATAACGGCGTCTGGTTGGCTGAAGTTCATGGTGAGCCGTGAAGAGTACAATGCGACGCTAGAGCTTTGGCCAACTGCGCGCCGGGAGTTGGGTTTCCAGATTATCCTGACAGACTCCGGGTGCTGGTGCGCGGATTGGTGCACATCTATCGGAGGACCAAACATCCCCACGGAAACCCAACACGCCCGCACTCGCCAGGTTGAGGCGTGGTTGGCGGATAGGGTGGAGGCGGAGAGCGGCTGCGTTGTGACCAACTGCACGTTCATCTCGACAGGTGGCGAGTACACGTCGATGCAGGGTCACATTGATGACGTTGCAACAGAGCGCACGGCGATGGCCGAGCCGGACAACCACTGCTCCAAGTGCGGCGGCGACGTGACGGATCGTCCACATGTTAGGACGGGTGATTCCGTGTTCTGCGCTAAGTGCTGCGGTGAGCGAGTCAAACGCGTCAGGAGCGCAGGGTTTTACTTGCCACCACTGCCCCTGCCGAAGATACGCAGCCCATACGGCCAGACGTATGCTGGCATTGGAGAGCCGGCAGAGGTAGCTCTGCATAAGGCAGTGGTAGACGAGGTTTTGAATGCTCGGCTGGAGCCCCCAATACGCGGCGCAGAGGTCATGATCGACGCTCCAGTCTCGGCCGATGTGGAACGCGAGCAAGCGCAGCTCCAGGCACTGAAGAACGAATACCTCGACCACATCGACGCCACCTGGCAGAACCCCCCACCTCGAGCTGGATGGCTCGACAGTCAGCTGATTGCGATGATTCAGCGCGACTGGCCGGAGCGGTACCAGGAGGTCTACAAGCACGGCTGCGACCCGGAGCTGTCCAGGCCGAAGTGTGGCAAGGCGCCATGGGACAGGAAGCCGCCATTGACGCGCACGAAGGTGACTGGGACGTGTGGGCTGAGGATGGGGCGATGAAGGTTGAGTACATGAATCAATTCACCGGCAACACGCACGTGAGGCACTTCCCATGTGGAGAGTGCGGCCGCGTTGAGTGTGGGGTCAAGAACGCCAATTTCCACAAGTGGTCATTTGCTGAGCAGTACCTAGCGAAGGTAGTGTGTGAGGCTCACGCGGCCAAGCGAGTGAGAAGCGGTGTCAATGTGGAGCCGAAGCCGGTGACGGAAGGTGGGAGCTAGACTGATGAGTATCAACGGCACGGTCCTTCCAACGACCAAGATCCATGATGTGAGCATCACCACTGGGGTGGCCATCGACATGCCGTTTGCGCAGGTGGTTTGCGACAACTCGGGGCACAGGATGTTCCAATTCAACGTCGAAATCCGAGAGGGCGAGTGGGCAAGCGTCTCACACGCCACGCTGTTTCGGCGCGACCTGGAGCTGATGCTAGAGCTCCGTACCTTTGGGCAGCCAGTCAGGTTTGATGCGTACGGATGCCCTCTTCAGACCTACGCGGAGCAGGACACCAACTACGTTGTCGCAATAGCTAGGAAGATGCTCGAATGCGGCTTGATTGGTCAGGACGCGGAAGGTAGTTGGCGCTACCTGGAACGGTGGAAGCGATGAGCCACTGCTGCGCGTGGTGCAACAAGACCACGATAGGGGTCAAGTCTTCAAAGGAGTGGGCGCCTGGGGTTAGGCTCCACACCGACGTGTGTTGGGACAGGTACGCTGCCACGCAAACACCGTACGTGTTCGAACACCCGAACAGGCCGCACTTGCCCGGTGATGGCCTGCAGGTGGCAAAGCTGGAGCTGCACCTGGATGAGTGACTACGACGACGACTTGTCCGATACTACGGTCATCAATGCCATTGATGCGGCTCAAGCTCTGGAGGGCAAGATTGTCGATTTCTTTGAACTCTACACGGCAGACTACCAATCCTACGACAGATGGAATGATGTCGGCAGGTTTATACACCAGATCCGTGAGACGCGGGACAGTCTGATCCGCGCCGCAAACCAGAAGTCACCAGAGATGGTCGTGGAGCTTGTGAACAATTCACGTAGGGACCTGGCCGCAGTTGTGGCGTCTGCGCTAAAAAGCCAGTCACATGCTGACCAAGCCTGAGTCTAGAATCCTAGAGAATCGCCTGCGTGAAGACGCCCGAAGCGCCAACGGCGCCATGGAGATACTGCGGCTCCTTCTCTACATCGGGTACCTCTCCCCACGCGAGTCCAACGCGATCTACGCGCGCTGGGTTCGTCACCATGAGGCTGCTGGCAGACGGATGCTTGACGAAATTCTTGCCAAGCCGCCCGATGAGTGACACATAGCCTTTGCGCGCGCCGCTCAACCGTTGGGGCCCAACACGCAATTTCGCTCAAGGTGAGCACCCTAATTGTAAGTAGGCATAGCCAGGTTCAATTCCTGGAACAATGGCCCCGGCACTCGGCCGGCGCGCGACGCCACGCTGACGTAGCTCAACTGGTAGAGCACCGGTTTTGTAAACAGGTGGTTGGGGGTTCGATTCCCTTCGTCAGCTCAGAGGTTGACGCCGGTCTAACAGCGGTGCTATGTGTATTGCATGGGACACGAACATGAGACCTGCGAGAGCTTCTACCCTTTCCCTGCGCGGGGATACAGCGACGACGCTGGAGCCCCCGACGCGCACGACGAGGAGTGCCCTGAGCTGTACGTTCCTGGCCTTCTTCCTGTGGTTAGCCTTTCCGATGCCCTCACTCAGAGCCTCAGGCAGGCTCGGGGCGATGATCCGGAGTTTTGAATGAGCGTTGCCAACGTGCCCATGTGCCGGATTTGCAAGAACCCGGTACCGGCTTGCGTCTGCAACACGGATGGAATCATGCTGCTGCCACCCGACCCTCCGTCTGACGACGGGCCTTCCGCGTCCGACCGCGAGGTGTACCTGCTGGTTCAGGTCTACGACGGGCGCTCACACGTTGAGGTCGAGCTCGAGCAGCGCTTGCTCGAGCCGAACGCGCCGTCTGTCCGGGATGCTCTTCAGAAGATGGCCACGGTTGTAGCTGAGGAGCTTGACTCCAGGAACGCTGGTCGCATCGCTTCCATCGTTGGGAAACCCGTCGAGGTCTCGATTGAAGATGAATAGTCGCGCAACATCGCAGATGAGGGAGATCATTCGCTGGATGCTTAGCAACCCTGGTCAGAGGGTTGCCCTGATGACACCGAATGGTCGAACACGGCTGATGGCGCTACGCCGCTTTAAAAATGAGCTGGCGACAATGATGCTCTCTGAAGAGAACGAGAAGGCCTTGTACGAGATGCTCGTCATCGTTGTGACCCCGCAGAAAACCAGGGGGTACAAGGCCAGATTCTACGACGAATGCGTGGGCCCAAACCTTTGGTCGTCGGAGCAGCGAGATGCGCTGGTCGAGCTACGTGGTGGTGCTTTTTGAAGCCTCACACCGTGAGAGTTGAGCCACGCGACCCGCGGCTTCGGACGCTGAAGGAAGTCGAGCAAGCCTGGATGGAGCACCCGACCGTTGGCTCCTTCAGCAAGTGGCTGAAGCAAGAAATCACACATGCCGAAGGCAAAGAAAGATTCGCTGCCAACAAGGCAGCTAGTAGGAAGAAAGCCGCCTCCTCTTGAGGAGGTAGCCAGAGCCATGCTCCTCGTCGAGATCGACGGGTGGGCTACGGCTGCGAAGACGGTCGGCAAGAGCATCGACACCCTGAAGCGCTGGAAGGGGAGCTACGCGAGCGAGCTGTTGGACAGCAACGGGGTCTACGCCCGCGAGTACGCGAAGGCGCGCAGGAAGATTTCTGGATCTTGCGAAGACCTGGTGCTGTCTGCATATCGCAAGGCGCTCCGGAAGCTCACCAAGAAGCTCGACGAGGACATGTCCGCCGCTGAGCTGGGGCACATCGTGAAACTGACCGGCGAGCTGCGTATCACGCACCAGGAGATCGCGTTGGTCGATCGAGATTTGTACGGGGAGGAAGAAGCCCCGAAAGACGCCGCGAAGCCGCCAGCTGAGGCGGCCGCCGGCGCGAAGCAGAATGAAAGCCCTGAGCCATCTTCAGAGGATGAGGGCGATCCAGCAGACGCTGAAGAGCTTGCGGCCGCAAGAGAGCTCGCAAGACTCCACCCAGGGTCCGCAGGCGTCCATTAGCGACTGGATTCGGTGGTCCAAAGACCCCGTCTCCTACGCCAGTGAGCGCCTTGGCATTGAGCTAACTGAAGACCAGCAGAAGATCGCCCGCGCGATCGTCAAAAACGACCGCGTCGCGGTGCGTTCTGGTCAGAAGACAGGCAAGAGCAACCTTGCCGCCGTCTTGGCTCTTTGGTGGATCGAGACACGCCCAGATTCCATCGTGATCATGACCGCTGCGTCCTACCGTCAGGTAGAGCGCGTGCTGTGGCGTGAGCTGCGTCGTCTGGTCTACCGAGCCGGCGTCATTGGTCGGGCAGAGCCGTTCCCGCAGCCGGCGAAGAAGCCCGAGACAGGCCTCCGCTACGACGACGAGCGACTCGTCATTGGCTTCACCGCCGACGACGAGAACAAGATGCAGGGCTTCTCCAGCCCGCACCTGCTCTACATCCTGGACGAGGCCAGCGGCATTGAGGAGCAGATGTTCGGGCCGATCATCGGCAACACCGCTTCCAGCGGCAAGATCATCATGTTCAGCAACCCTACGCTGAACGTCGGCACCTTCGCCGAGGCATTCCGAAAACCTGACGTCTGGAGGCTATTTCACCTCTCCAGCTGGAACACCCCGAACGCGATCAGCGGCAAACGCGTCGTCCCGGGGCTCGCCGAGCGGAAGTGGTGCGAGGGGCGCAAGAAGGAATGGGGCGAGCAGGACCCCCGCTACCAGGTCCGCGTGCTGGGGAACTTCCCCAGCGAGTCCAGCAACACGGTGATCAGCCTCGGCGTGCTCGAGGGGGCGCTCGAGCGGTTCCGCTCCCTGCTGGTCAAACACGGCATTGCCGAGCCGGACGAAGACAACTTCGTCAACGTTCCGGAGCTGGACAACCATACCTGTCGCGTAGACCTGGCCCCCCTGGGCGGGGTCAACCTGAAGGTTGGAGTCGACGTTGCCCACTTCGGTGACGACAAGAGCGAGATCAGCTGCAGTCGGGAAGGCGCAGCCTACATCGAGCACGAAGCTTCGGGGAAGCCGGTTACAAAGTACGAGCCCCCGATAGCCTTCGTGGCTGCGCAAACCCAGGGCTGGGACACTCAACAGGTCGCTGAACTCGTGGTCAGAGTGGTCCGGACCCATCGGCGACACCAAGAGCCTGTCACCATCAACGTTGACATCATCGGGTACGGCGCCGGCGTCTACGACGCGCTCTCCAGAATGAAGCTTGAGTGCGAGGATGGGTTCTGGGACTTCATCACGATCATAGGATTCAACGTCTCTGAGAAGCCTCAGAACGAAGAGGACAACGTCACCAAGCGCGACGAGATGTGGTTCGACGGCGCCGCGTGGCTGAAGAGCGGTGCACTGTGTCCAGACAAGCATGTGGAGACACAGCTGCTAGCCCCGCAATACGACATCGTCGCGAAGGGCAAGCGCAAGGTTGAATCCAAGAAGGAAATCAAGAAACGACTCAACGAGTCAACGGATGGCGCTGACAGCATTCTGATGAGCGTTGCGGACTCAACGGTTCGCCCGAGGGCTGTTCCAAAGGCAATCAACACAAACGTCCGCCTAGCAGTGAGCGGCGGTCACAACGCAAGCAAAGGGTTTTGAGATGTCAAAGCACGACAAAGTCACAACACACGGAGAAACTCTGGCGCGCCAAATCAGCGAACGCGCGACGGTGTACAAGGCAACTCTCTCGTTCACGCACGCCGATCTGAC
>JBNLEN010000168.1:0-13543 GCA_050304975.1 Polyangiaceae bacterium | reverse complement strand
GGCGGCCACTGGACGCGCCCAGGGCTAGACTCCCGGCCGAGCTTTCTTTCAGCTGTTGTCTGGGGCGGGCAATGTCGCCCAGTCGCGAAAGTTACACTGCCGCTCGGGACTCATGTTCTTCCTCTGCGCGGTGACGCAGCGTGCACTCCGAACGTTTGGGGGCTCGCCCATCCCAGTCGCTTGCAGCTGTCGCCTGCAGCTGCGCCGGCGCTTCGACGTTGGTCGAACTGGTCGATGACGAGCGCCAAAGTGGTCAGGCTCAAAGCCGCCGAAGCTTTAGGCCAGTACGCCCAACAACGCCTGGTCGTTGGGCAAATTTGTCCCGGCGCCGCGTGTTCGCGTGGGCGGACGCGCCAGTGAAGCTGGGCTTGTGCGATCTCGGAGCGGAGCTCAATGGGAGCTATCACCCAGACGCCGCGCTGGCCATGGTACGCGCTCGCATCGCCACGCAGATGGTTCACTTGGGAACGCGCCCGGAGGGCACCGCTCTCGAATCGACTTCGGCGAGCGACGGGCACGCTGGGTGAGTGAATACGATCGAGTGGCGTAGAGTTGACGACTCGGGCCCTCACTACGCCCCAGGCAGGAGGAGACCAGTGCGGCGAGGGTATCGGAAGCTTGCAGTGGGAAGAGGTGCGAACTGCGGGCGCGACGCAGGCCCGCACTGAGTTTGCGCCGCAGCGGTATGTGGACGGCAAGAACCGAACTCCACTTTCTACACAGTGATTGGTTCTACTTGGCCGAGTGGGCTGTCAGCGTGCGCACCCAAGAGGCCCAAGAAAAAGCGCTAGAACGCGAGCGTTGCGGCCCCTTCGACAGGGAGTGTATACACCAATTGGAGGCCCAGAGCTTTGAGCATTTCCCGCGCCATACCCGTCGCTTTCGCCGCCCTGTTGGGCGCCGGCGCTTGTTCCGATGACAGCACCGCTGCCGATGACGCCAGCGATGATAGCGCGGATGACGCAGACGATGATGCCGACGACAGCGACGCTCCGGACTCCGACTCCGACGACGTCGATTCCGACGGGCCTGCGGTGCAGGACGTACCGACGCGCCCGTCAGAGTTGCGACAGTATCTTGCGGATCAACTGTACCTTGGATTCGCGGCGGAGAGTGAGTCGCACCGCTCGGTGGGCGCCCACGTGAGCCCAGTTCGTGTGTTCATCAACGACGAGCTCGCTGACTCCCTCGACAAGGGAAATCCCCAGCACCCGGCTGGCGCCGCCGCGATCAAGGAACTCTGGGGAGACAACGAAGACGTTCCCAAGGGCTGGGCGGTGATGGTCAAGCTCGCCGACGGCGAGGGCGGCGACAGCTGGTATTGGTACGAGCAACTAGCCGGCGAAGTACTGTACGAAGGCGCTGGGCGCCCCGTCTGCGTTGACTGTCACCAGCCTGGGCGCGACTACTTCGTGACGGACTATCCGCTGGACTGACTGGCGAAGCTGGCTCGGATTGGGCGAAGGCCGTCAGTGCCCAACCTCTGAGCGAAACTTGACCGCGGCGCGCGCGTACTGATCAACTCCAGAGCGGCAGGCATTTGCACCACCAGTTTGGAGTCTGATCATGTCGGAACACTATTATCACTCAAAAGATCTCGGACGCTTCGCTGAAATCGGACAGCACGCTCCAGAGCTCGCTAAGAAGTTCTTCGAATGGTACGGGAGCGTGTTCGAAGAGGGCGCGCTGACAGCGCGAGAGAAAGCGCTGATCGCCCTTGGCGTCGCGCATGCCGTGCAATGCCCGTACTGTATCGACGCCTACAGCACTTCGTGTCTGGAAAACGGGGCCGACGCGGAGCAGATGACCGAAGCCGTGCATGTCGCGGCCGCAATCCGTGGCGGCGCATCGCTAGTGCACGGTCTGCAGATGCGCAACAAAGCCGACAAGCTCAGCATGTGAGCTAGCATGGGCAAACCGCTACCAAGCCTCAACTCAACCCGCGTCCCATTGGCCTCGGCGAGCGCTCAGCGAAAGTTGCTGGATGAGCTTTCGCTCCCAGCATTCGACCAGGCGCTGCAGCAGGCCGGCTTGTGGCCGTTGAAACGCAACGCCGTGGAAGTACTACAGCTCAACCTGGGCAAGCTGTGCAACCAGACCTGTCGCCATTGCCATGTAGATGCGGGACCGGACCGCACGGAAGTGATGACGCGCCAGACGATGCAGGAGTGCTTGGACGCTCTAGACCGAACCGGGATCGAGACGGTGGATATCACCGGCGGAGCGCCAGAGCTCGTTCCTCACTACCGCTGGCTGGTGCAGCGCTGCAGAGAACTGGGCCGGCGGGTGATGACACGCTGCAACCTCACCGTGCTTGAGTCTCGAAAATACCATGACTTGCCGCAATTCTACGCTCGCCATCAGGTCGAGGTCGTCGCTTCCCTACCCCACTACCGCGCTCTCAATACCGACAAGCAACGTGGCATCGGCGTATTCGAGCGGTCCATCAGCGCCTTGCGTCGACTGAATGAAGTCGGCTACGGGCACCAGGCAGAGCTGCGGCTAGCGCTGGTCACCAATCCCGTGGGAGCATTCCTTCCCAGGAGCGAACGCAGCCTCGAGCGACAGTGGCGGCAGGCGCTGCGTCGCGATCACGGCGTGGAGTTCACCACGCTGTTCGCCATCACGAACATGCCAATTGCTCGCTATCTCCAGTGGCTGCTCGATAGCGACAATTTGGAATCGTACATGCTGCGTTTGGCCAATGCCTTCAACCCGGCAGCCGCGCGCGGGGTGATGTGTCGCAACACCATCAGTGTCGGTTGGGACGGAACCCTCTACGACTGTGACTTCAACCAGATGCTGGAGCTGAAACTCATGGCTGGCGGCTGCGACCATATTCGAGACCTCGACGTGGACACCCTCAGCCAAGGCTCAATTCGCGTCGCGGCTCATTGTTTCGGCTGCACCGCTGGCTCCGGCTCTAGCTGTGGGGGTAGCACGGCCTAGCTAGCGCCAGTGGCCGCTGAACCCCAATCGAACAGAAAATCGCCCAGCCATTCGACCCCCCGTGCCGCGTCCGCTATGCTGGGAGATCACCGCAGCATGTTTCGCCCCGACGACGTTATCGAAGATCGCTACCGAGTCCTTGAGAAGGTTGGAGCCGGCGCTCATGGTGTCGTCTTTCGAGCTCGTGATCTCGAAACCCGTGAGGAAGTCGCGATCAAGGTGTTGAGCAAAGAGGTCGCGAAGAATCAGGTCTTTGTCGCCCGCCTGCAGCGTGAGGCCGAAGCCATGGCACGTTTGCGTGGCACCGCCGCGGTTTACGTGCACGCCCTGAGAGTCAGCCATCAGGGTGCTTTTTTGATCATGGAGTTTCTGCGCGGTCGCGATCTACAGACCTACCTGGAACGAGCGGAAGATCGCGGCGGCGTGATGAAGCCCGCTGGGCTGCTCAAGCTGATGCGGCCAGTCGTGCACACGCTGGACGTCGCTCACGGGCAAGGCATCGTTCACCGTGACTTGAAACCCTCGAACGTCTTCATCCTCGACCGCGACGCGGGCAAAGGTATCGTTCGCCTAGTGGATTTTGGCCTGGTCAAACTGGTGGGCGCCGCTGGGCTCACAGCCCAGGGGCAGGTCGCGGGAACCCCCAGCTACATCGCTCCGGAATGCTGGAAGGGTAACCCAATGGAGCTCGACCATCGGATTGACGTCTATTCCTTGGGGATCTTGGTGTTTCGGGCGCTGGCGGGTCGGGTACCCCACAAGTCGCGCGGCATGGTGGATATGCTCGAGTGGGCACTGCGCGGCGAGCGGCCAAGCCTGCACGCTCTGAGGCCAGATCTTCCGCCAGAGATCGACGATTGGGTACAGAAGTCTCTGGCGATCGATCCGGACGCTCGCTACCAGGACGTGCGCAGCATGTGGAGCGGCTTGGAGCGTCTGTTTGCCCAGCCAGGCGCCCCGTTCTGAGCCGTACCCCCGTTACACCGCGCCCCTGTTTACAGAAGCAGCCAGCGGTCCCGATCCGGGTTGCGTGCTCCGCTCAACCGGACAGCTTTCGTTTCAACGCGAGCGCTGTGTCGCTCGAGATGAAGCTGGCCACCTGCTCGACGAACGCGTCATCAGCCCCCTCCCGAGTCAGCGTGCCCAGGCACACTGCCAAGTCATCCGCGATCAGAGCTCCCGCCCGCGCCGCGGCAATGCGCGCGTTTCTGTACCAAGCGTCAGCGTCTGGCTGAGCGCTCGCATACGCTCGCGCAGCGGGCTCGAGTTTGTTGCCGCTGAACCAGGGCATCGCTTTGCTGATACGCTTAGTCTGGGCATCGAGCGTTTCCGCGTCTCCAAGCTCAGAGCCGAAGCCCCGATCGTGAGTGCGCGTCGCACAGGCCAACAGTAGGTGCACTTCCTGTCGCGGCAGCTTGTCCACCACTGCAATGCCACGTGCCACGTTGGCCAGCACCCGCGCAAACAAGAACACCTGCTCGGCTTCGGACAGCGATGCCACGTTGGCGCTGACCAACAGGGCCGGAGCCTCCGACATCTCAACCGAAATCCCTGCGCCCGTGCCCCGATGCACGTAAAGCTCGAACTCCGTCACCCCGAAGATGTTGGCGACGCGATCGGCAGTGTGCCGCAGCGAGTTGTTCATGCGGCTGGTCAGGCGCTCGCCTTTGCTGACCCCGTACGACTCAAACGGTACCGGATACAGTTTGTGAAGCGCCGGAGCCAACGCCTGGAGCAATTCGACGGCGGGACCAGTAACGGGGGTTTCCACCTCAACCGCGCGTAGCGCAGCCTCGTCGAACGACGCCGCACGCAGGTTGGCAGGCTGGCCAACGACGGCACCATAGCGGTCGAATTCACTGCTCTGCGCGTCATTGAGCGCCACCAACGGCGCCAGGCAAAGACGGGCCTGCTCCTGACGCCCAAGCCCGTCATAACACTTGGACAACGAACGCCAGTGCTGGATGGCGTGGGGCGCATGACGCAGCAGTTCGCGATACTGACGCACGGCCTCCTCATATTGGCCTGCACCCTCCACGCGTTCGGCGATCTCAGCCCGCAGCGTCACGTCACCGGGGGTGAGGGACAGTGCCGCCTGAAGTTCGCGCAATCCCCGTTCGGGTTCGTCGAGCTTGTCGTACAGGACTCGGCCGAGCTCGAGGTGGGCTGGCAAGGTCTGATCGGAGGACAATCCATTTTGGCTCAAGAACGCGGTGAGTGCGTCTGCAAGTGCGGCGAAGTCCGCGCTTCTACCGAGCGACTCCAACCACGTCTTGAACTCTCTTGCGGCGCTGCCCTCCATACCGAGAATCGAAATCGCCCCCTTGAATGCGGCGATAGCCTGTTCTTGGTTACGCCGGTGCCGTTCCAGCTTGGCTGAGTGGTAGAGCGCATCTGCCTTCTCTTTGGCGCTGCTGGACACCTCCACCAAGCGCTGAGCTGTGTCGGCGGCCTTGCTCAGCTCATCCCGGGCCAACTGCACGGAGAGCAACAATTGCAGCGCCTCGCGGCTGTTGGGCTGCAGCTCAAGGGCAGCGGTCGCGTTGTTTGACGCGAGGGCGCTCTTATCGAGCTGTTCATGTTGGATGGTCGCCAGCTGCAAGAGCGCCGAAAACCGCACCTCATCCGTCGGATGCAGCTTCAAGACACCCTGCAACTCGTTGGTGCACTCGACCCATTTCTTGGCGCTGGCGAAGAACTGCGACAAGAGAACGTGGGTCTCGATGTTCGTCGGCTGCTCGCGAGAGGCACGCTGAGCCGCGGCGATCGCCGCTCCGGTGTCCGCCTTGTAGTCGCTGTGGAGCCGAGCCACGTTGTTCCACAGCTGAGCGCGGCGCTCGGGAGAGCCGGCGGTCGCCGCCGCCTTCGACAAGTTTTCGATCAACGCATCCACCCCAGCGCTCTGCGCCTGAAGCTCGATCAACGCAGACGCAGCCTGAGCGTGATCCGGATCGATCTCGAGCGCTCGCGTCAGGCGGGCAATCGCCGCGTCAACGTTGCCGCCCGCCCGCAGCTTGTCCGCGGCGAGCACTAACAAGCGAGCCGCCTCCGCAGGTTGCTGCAACAGCCGAGCTTCGCTTTCCGCGGCCTCCGCCAGCAGCTCGGGCGCTAGGGTGCGCTGCGCAACGCGCGAAATCCCGCGCGCCGCGGCCAGGTTCTCTGGATCGTGTGCCAGCGCGGAGCGGTACACTTCCAGGGCGGCGTTGTCTCCGCGGGCATCCATGGCCTCGGCCAAGCGGGTTTGGTAGGCGCTGATCGATTGCCGATCCAAACTCGAAACCCCCAGCTTCGCGTCAATCTGACCGATCAGCTGGGGATCTTGCTCGGCTAGAGCAACGCGCTCCAAGCCGAGCAGCGCGTCCGTGTCCGCGGGCGCCAGGCGCAGCACTGAAAAGTACGCCTGCTTCAACGCATCGGGCTCGGGCGTCTCTTGCCCCTCGAGCAAGTGCAAGCGGCTCTTGTGAGCAGCGATGCCGCTGCCGGGCCCCTGCAAGACCTTCGCTTGCTGGAGATACAAGTCGCCCAAACCTTGTTTGTTGCCAAGCTGAGCGTACAGGCGTTCCAACGCAAGCAACGCGCCCTGATGCCCCGGGCTCTTTTCGAGCACCTGTTCGAAGGCCGTCGCCGCGTCGTTCATCTGTTTGAGGTGATCGCGGCTGAGCTCACCCGCTTGGTAGCCGGCGTCCGCAGCGTAGCTGGGTTCGGAGGCTCCGCTCTGCTCCTCAACCAGACGGTCTTTGAGTTGCTTGAAGTTGTGCGATTGCTCCAACAAGCGCAAACAGCCATCTACGGCTGGACGGTAGTCGGGGTCGATCGCCAAAGCTTTCGAGTACGCATCGAGAGCCTTGTCGTTCGCAGCCAGATGATTCTCCTGGACCTCACCAAGCAGGAACCAAGAGCGCACCCGCTGGGCGTCATCCTCGACCAGCCCGGCTTCCATCTCCAGCAGCCGAGCGACTTCTTTGTAGTCGTTCTGCTTGGTGCAGACCCGGCGCAGCGCTTGTACCGCGGGCAGATGCTTGGGCTCGGCTTGCACGGCCTTGCGATAGTTGTTGATGGCCTCTGTGGGCTCGCCTAGTCGTTTTTCACACAGCTCGGCCATCTTGCACAGCAGCGCAGCTCGGCTACTGGCCAAACGCGTGATGGCCAGTTCCCGACCAAACGTGGCCAGTAGGTCATCGTAGCGCTCCTCCGACGCAAAAATGCGCGCCAAGCTGGCAATCGCCGGGGCGTAAGCTGGATCCACTTCCAAGATCGATTCCAGCTTGGAAATCGCTCCCTCCGGATCACGCAACTTCTCTTCGAGAATGGTCGCAATGCGATGGCGCAACGTCAATTGGCGCGCGCGTTCCATACTCTTGTTGGCCTCGAGCTCCAGCGCGTCGACGAGCTGCTCGTAGACCTCGCCACGCTCGGCGGCCCGCTGCACCGCGTGAATGGCCTCCATGTTGTGGGCATCCAAGTCTAAAATTCGGCGATAGGTGCTGACCGCGGAGGCAGGCTTACTCAAGGCATCTTCTTCGAGCCGTCCGATCTGAAATAGCGTGGTGATCTTCTCTTCGTTGGTCGAAGCCTGCTCAACCCCACGCTCGTAGACCTCAATCAATTCGTAGAAGTTTCGAGACGCGCTAAGCAAACGCACCAACGCCTTGTACGAAGGCTCATAGCCAGGCCGCAGCTCCAACGCTTTCTTGTGATGCTTGACCGCATACTCGGCGCTGCCGAGTTTCTCCTCACAGATGTCCGCCATGCGCGCATGTAGTGCCGCACGTTGCTCTAGATCGTTGCACGCTCCAGCCTCGGCGTTGAGCATCTGCACGACCTCAGCCCACTCACCGCGCTGCTGCCGCAAGCCCTCGAGCGATAGCAATGCAGGTCGATAGTCGGGCTGCTGCGCCAGCGCTTGCGAGTAGCGTTCAATCGCGCGCTCCTGCTGACCCAGTTTCTCTTCGTATATCTGGCCTAGCCAGTGCAGTTGCTCGACTGGTGGCTTATTCAGCAGTGCGAACAGGCGTTCACTCGCGGAAGCCAACTCCTCCCAGCGCTCGGTGATTTCATACAGGCGAATCAGCTCGGACAGAATCGTCTGGTCCTTGGGAGCCAGTGAACTCGCGTGTTCCAACGCACGAATCCCAGCTTCCACGTCTGCCAAGCGCTCGACACACACTCGCGCCACCCGAAACTTGGCGAACGCTCTAGCTTCGGGCTGCTGCACGAGCTGCGCCTCTTGCTCGAGAACCTCGACCAATTCTCCCCAGCGTTCTTTGCGATACAGCAGCTCCTTCAGTGAGGAGAGCACGCCTGGCGCGTGCGGGTCGGCGGCAAACGCAGCCTTGTACAGCTCGACCGCACGCGGCAGGTCACGCAGCCGCACGGAGCAAACTCGAGCCATCTGCGCCAGGTAGATGGCGCGCTGGGAGGGCTGCTCGGCGAGGGTCGAAGCGCAGCGTTCGAACGTCCTGAGCAGTGGTTCCCACGCACCGGCCTGCTCCTGGGCGAGTGCCGCAGCCTTGAGAATCGCCAAATTTCTCGGAGCCAACTCCGACGCCTTTTCGAAAGCGTCACGCGCCTCGCTGCGCTGTCCCAGGTGCGTGTCCAGTAGACTGCCCTTGTGGTACAAGAGCAGCGCTTTTTGTTCGGCATCTGGCACGGCCTCCGCCTCGGCATCGAACAGCTTGACGGCTTGCTGATAGCGTTTGAGGCCGAGCAAGGTGCGCCTCGCCCCGCGTACACTGGGAATGTGGTTGGGGGCTAGACGATACGCCTGCTCGAAATGCTTGGCGGCCGACTCCAGCTCCCCAAGCGGAGCTTCGTACAGACGCGCTGCTTCATAGTTCAGCCGCGCCTGGCGTGACTTGTCAGCCTTTTTGGCAAGCTCTCGCACGAACAAGTCACACAGCTGGCGAGCGTTGTCGCGCAAAGCCTCGGCCTGCTTCTCTTCTGTCCAAGGCGAAGCGTGTCGCTCGCGCGCATCGACATCGAAACGCGTCGGCAGCTCCCCGACGCCTGAGATTTGCAGCAGGGAGTCTGTGGCCGCCGTCATCGGCACGTGGGCTGCAGGCACTGGCGCCGCCTCCACGGGGGCTTGCGGCGGGGCTTTTTGCACTGGCTCCGGCGCGGCCTCGGTCGGCGCGGAAAGGGCTTCGCCAGCGGCCGCCACAGGTGGCTTGGCGACGACCGGCGGCGGCTTCGGGCTCGCTGCGCTGGGCGGCTTGGCTCCAGGCGCTTCGGGCTTGTGCGAAGCCGCCGGCTTGGGACCGCGCGACGCCGCTGGAACCTTGGATACGGCTGGCGCCCGTGAGCCCACGGGCGGTGGTTTGGCGGGCTTGCTCGTCTTCCCGGGCGGGCGGGGCGCCGTCCCGGCGACCTCCGCCGGCGAGGGGACCAACGAAGCGCGTTTGGGAGGTGGCGCCACTGGCGGCTCGGCGACGTCGTCCACCTCCACCTCGAGTTCTTCGTCCGCTGCGTTGGGAGCAACGACATCTGGTGAAATAGTCGGTGGTTCACCGGCAACGCTGTTGGTCAACTGGGCTAGGCTCGCGGCTTTCTGGGCTCCCCCTTTCTTGACTGGGGGCGGCGGTGGAGCCGGGGGCACGCTTGCGCTCGGCTTGGCTTTTGCCGGAGCCTGAGGCTTAGGGCCCGCCGACCGCGCCTTTGGAGGCGGGGGCGCGATAGAGCGCTTCTTGCGCCCCGATTTCGACGGAGGCGGGGGCGGCGCAGACTCGATCGGGGTGACTTCTTCACCCGCTTCAGCGGGTTCCGCTTGGTTGGACTTGGCCGATGACTCGGCCGAGCTCTTTGCGTCCTGGCTACTTGTGGGATCGGGCGACGACATAATGGCCGCTCATCGTAACACGGAACCGGACCCAGGTAGCGAGACGGCTTTTACCTCTGTTCAGACCATCGATCGGGGATCTGGTCGGACTTCCAAATGCCAACCTCCAAGGAGTCGCAGACGCGCCCACGCCTCCCTACCCCCGCCAGCCGGAAAGATCTGCGCTCCTTGTACGGGCGTCGCTGTGAATTCCAGGCGTCGGATGGTATGAGCCCGGGTCAATGCCTGAGCCCGTACAGCGGCTAATTTTGCGAGACGCACGCGTCGTCGATCCCACGCAGGGCCTGGACGAGGTAGCCACAGTTTTCGTGGAAAAAGGCCAGATCGCCCATGTGTCCCGGGGCGCGGACGAGCAGAATTCTGCGCGACGTGGGTTGTTCGCCGGGGCTCAGTCGATTGACGCCAAGGGACTGGTGGTCGCCCCCGGATTCATCGACCTGCGCTGCCACCTGGGAGAGCCCGGCTACGAGTACAAAGAGGATATCGCCTCAGGCCTCAATGCTGCCAAAGTCGGCGGCTACGTCCGAGTCTGCTGCCTACCCGATACTAAACCAGTTAACGATTGTCGACCTGTGACGGAGTCGCTGCTGCAGGCGGCGCAGCGCTGTGGGGGAACCCAACTCTCTCCGATCGCCGCCGTCACGCGAGAGCTCAAGGGTGAGGTGTTGGCGGAAGTTGGCGATCAAAAAGAGGCTGGCGCGGTCGCCGTCAGCGACGCCAACCACTACATCCGACGCAGCGACGTGATGCGCTGCGCGCTGCAATATTGCCAAACTTTCGACTTGGTGTTGATGCAGCAGGCGCAAGATCCCACATTGGCGCGCGACGCACAAATGCACGAGGGCGGCGTATCGACGCGGCTCGGCTTGCGCGGTTGGCCGCGCGTGGCCGAAGAGGTCGCTCTATTCAGAGATCTGGCGCTGGCTGAAGACACCGGGGCGCGCTACCACGCATCGACGATCAGCACTCAGCGCAGCGTCGAACTGGTGAGAGAGGCCAAGAGCCGCGGCCTCGCTGTGAGTTGCGACATCACCCCGTATCACCTGCTGCTCAACGAGGAGCAACTGCACGGCTACGACGCGCGTTACAAGTTGGTTCCGCCTTTGCGCACCTCCAAAGACCAGCAAGCGCTGCTGGAGGCGGTGCTCGACGGCACGATTGACTGCGTCGTCAGCGACCACCGCCCACAATCGGCGCTGGAAACGAACTGTGAGTTTGACCAAGTATTGCCGGGCATGAGCGGCCTGGAGCTGTGCGTCAGCGTGCTTTGGAAGGCGGTCTCGGACGGGCGTATCCCGGTGTCACGCCTGGTGGAACTGCTCTCCACCAACCCCGCGAAAGTACTTGGGCTCGAACCGCCCAGCCTGAAACCCGGCGCGCCCGCTAACCTAGCTCTACTCAACACCAGTCGTCGATTCGTCCCCGCCCAGGTAGGCATGCAAAGCAAAAGCAGCAACACACCATATCTCGACCAGGAACTTTCGGCACGCGTCGTGATGACGATCGCCAACGGACACATCATCCACACATCGAAGGAAGAACTATGAAGCGCCAGCGGGCACATCTAGCACTTGCCGACGGAACGGTTTTCGAAGGATTCCTTTGGGGACGGCCAGGAGTCGCGATTGGTGAGGTGGTCTTCACCACCGGCATGACTGGCTATCAAGAGGTACTGACAGATCCATCTTACACGGGCCAGCTGGTCACGATGACAGCCCCCCAAATTGGCAATACTGGCGTCAACGAAACAGATCCTGAGAGCCGCGACGGCAAACCCTGCGCCGGTGGGTTCATCGTACGCGACCTCAGCCCGGTGACTTCCAACTACCGAGCGGAGACGGATCTCGACGGCTACCTGGTCCAGCACGGCATCACCGCCATCGGCGGAGTCGACACGCGCAGCCTGACCCGACTTCTGCGTGACAAGGGCTCGCAAAATGGCGCCATCGGTACGGAACCGGTGGACTCACTGGTGGAAAAAGCCCGTTCAGCACCAAACATGGAGGGCCTGGACTTGGTCGCGAAAGTCACGCCTCAGGCGCCCTACCAGTTCGACGAGTCTCGCGGTGATTGGAAAGCGTCGTTCCATCCCGAAGCGGCCGTCAACGGGCGCGCGCTCTACGAGCCCGACCAGCGCTACAACGTCGTGGCGATGGATTTCGGCGTCAAGCGCAACATCCTACGCTGTCTGGTGGATGTCGGCTGCGACGTCACGGGCGTGCCCGCGTCCACCAGCGCCGGCGACATCCTCGCACGCAAGCCCGATGGCATCTTTCTGTCCAGCGGTCCCGGCGATCCGGCGGCGGTGGGCTACGCCGTCGACACCATCCGTGAGCTCCTGGGCAAGGTACCAATCTTCGGCATTTGCCTTGGCCACCAACTGTTAGCCCGCGCCATGGGCGCCAATACTTTCAAGCTGAAGTTCGGGCACCGCGGGTTGAATCAACCGGTCAAGGACCTACAAACTGGGCGCGTCGAAATCACGACGCAGAACCACGGATTCGTGGTGGATGTGGATTCCATTCCCGACGTGGCAAAGAGCAGTCACGTGCACCTGAACGACGGAACCAGCGAGGGCCTAGTAGCCGAAGACCTCAAGGCCTTCAGCGTGCAGTACCATCCTGAGGCCGCCGCAGGCCCCCATGATGCTCTGTATTTGTTCCGGCGCTTCACCAGCTTGATGAAGAAGCACCGCGCGGCCTAACTCCCAACACTTGGTCAGAAAAGTCGTCCAGAAAGCCGTCCGCATGTCGAGTCGACGCATTCACTTCGTCAGCTTGGGCTGCCCCAAGAACCGGGTCGACTCGGAAGTCATGCTCGGCGTCGCCCAGCAAGAGGGCTTGCAGCACACGCAGGATCCTTCGGAAGCCGACGTGATCGTCGTCAACACCTGCGGCTTCATCGAGAGCGCCAAGCAGGAGTCGATCGAGACCATCATCGAACTGTCGCAGCAGAAACAATTGGGGCGCTGCTCCAAACTGGTCGTCACCGGATGTCTGAGTCAGCGCTACGGCGATGAGCTCGCCCAGGGGCTGCCCGAAGTCGACCACTTCCTCGGCTCGAGCGACATGCTCAGGCTCGCCCCGGTGCTGCGCGACGAGGCTCCGAGGTTGTTCGTCGGCAACCCCGCGGATTGGCTAGTCCAAGCGAGTGACCCGCGCCGGATCAGCACTCGTGGCGCTAGCGCCTACGTGAAGATCGCCGAGGGCTGCAACCGCAGTTGCTCGTTTTGCGTGATCCCGCAACTGCGCGGCAAGCAGCGCTCGCGGCGGCCCGAAGACATTGCCAGCGAAGTGGCCAGCCTGACGAAAGCGGGAGTTTTGGAGGTCAACCTCGTCTCTCAAGACACCATTTCCTACGGGCGTGACCTGAGTGACGCCCGCGGCACCAATCTCGCCAGCTTGGTGCGCGAGCTGGCGCAGTTGGATGAGCTGCGCTGGCTGCGACTGTTCTATCTCTACCCGGAAAAGCTCAGCGACGAGATCGTCGACCTGATCGAGAACGAGCCCAAGATCGTGCCGTATATCGATATGCCGCTGCAGCACGCCGCCGACGTCGTCGAACTGGGTCGGCGGCACCTTCATCTTGATCGGCTGGCCGTTCTCCCTGGCCAGGCGCGGCTTCGGGTCGAAGGTGTCGACCTGGGACGGGCCGCCGTCCATGTAGAGGAAGATCACGTTCTGCGCCCTGGGCGCGAAGTGAGGACCGCGTGGACCGCGCGGCCCCGCCCCGGGCGCGTCACCCGCGCCGAGCAAAGAC
>JBNLEN010000167.1:0-13605 GCA_050304975.1 Polyangiaceae bacterium | reverse complement strand
CAGCGTAGCGTGGTGAGCGATCTCTCCTACCAACCGACCCTCAGGATCGTCCTGGTCGGTGAGTGCGCTCGCTACCCGGCGGTGCATCAGACGGCGCCGCGGTTCGGACAGGTCGGCGTAGACCACGCGTCGCACGATATCGTGGGCGAATTGGTAGGACATCAGCTGCTGGGGATCGCGTCGCAGAAGCGAATGCTGCTCCAGATTTTCGAGCGCCTCGATCACGGCGGCTTGGTCGAGCGTCGTCAGCGTGCTGACGCGCTGCTCGTCGAAGCTCGGTCCCAAGATGGCGCCCCAGCGCAACACGTCGGCGGCATCAGGGGGCAATCGCTCGACGCGGTCACGCACGGCGTCACCGACTGAATCAGCAACTTGACCAGCACCCAAAGAGATGGCCCGCGACAGCTCCAAAACGAACAGCGGATTGCCTCCAGATTGTTCCAACACTTGGGCCAGATCCAGGTTCGGATCGACCTGCGAGGCCAACTGGCGGGTTTCCGCGGGATCGAGAGGGCTCAGCGGGATTTCGCTGAGCACGCGCTCGCGGCGAATGTTACGCAGGACTCTGGCCAAAGCCGCGTTGTCACCGAGCTCTTCACTGCGCGCAGCCAGCACCAACAGTAGCGAGCGCTGGCGACTGGTGCGAAACACGTAGTGCAAGAGCTCAACCGATGCGTTGTCCAGCCATTGCACGTCATCCAGCACCAGCATCACACTTGGCGACTGCTGACAGCGACCGGCGACTAGGTCGGAAACTCCATCAAACAAGCGATCTCGACTGGTTTCTTGCTCAGAGCCTCGGCTAAGTAGCTGCAACAGCGTTGCCAGCGTCTCGTCCTTGTCAGCGTGATGGTGCGCGCTGTTTCGTAGCGCGTCGATCCAGGGACCGTAGGGACGCCCCGTTTCACTTTCGTAGGCGGCGCCTTCCAGAACGAGCGTGCCACCGGCGGCCGCTTGCTCCATCAGCCTGCCCAGCAGATGCGACTTGCCAATGCCGGGTTCGCCAGTGACCAGCACCACACGCTCCGAGCCACGCTCCGCGACTTGCTGGGATTCGGCCAGCAAGCGAGAGAGTTCTTGGGCGCGACCAACCATCGACGCTTGTTGGAGTGGGCGTACGGACGCCGGAGCTTCGAAGCTGGCTGCTTCGTGGGTGACGGCTTCTCTCACGGGCTGTAGGTTTTGCACTGTGGCGCCCGGCGAGCTGGTTCCAGCGCCTGGAGACTGGCTACTGCCCGGAGTTCCGCTTTTCAAAGCCCTCCACGCTTCGACCAGGCTTTGCACGTGGTGGGAGCCGAGCTCTTCGAGCAGGCGCCGTCCGGCCTCGTAATGCTGCTGCGCTTCTTGTCGACGGCCAGAAGCCATTGCTAGACGCAGCAGGGCGACGCGAGCCTCATAGTTGAGTGGATCGACTTGAGCCCAGGTGCGGGCGTAGCGCAGCGCACGGTCAGGCTCCGAGTCGAGCCTGGTAGCCAACGTGCCGACAATTATCGCGCGTAAGCGACGTATCTGTTCACGTTCTGCGACGCACCAAGCCTGGTAGTCATCAAAGTCTGCAAGGTCCAATCCCTCGAGCAGCTCCCCGTGAAATGCACTGGCCCAGTGCTCCAGCCGCTCAGTACTCGTGGATTCGATGCTATCAGAGGTCAACTCCTGGCGAAGTTGCAGCACATCCACGTCACACCCCTCGACTGAGAACGCGACGGATTCTCGGTCAGCACGAATGCGCTCGTGTTGCTCGTCATTAACCAGTCCTCGCAGACGGCTCAGGCTCCAGCGCAGCGCTCCCCGCGGGTCGTCCGTGACGTCCCAAAACATCGAACACAGGCGTTCCCGTCGGAAGCTGCGCCCGGTCATCACCAAGTAGGCGAGAAGTGCCCGGGTCTTGCGGGACGGTGGCAGAGCCAGCCGTTCGGAGCCGCGGCTGACGATCAGCTCACCGAGCATTCTGAAACTGAGCGGGCTAGAGTCAGTCACGGGCTGCCGCTCAGCATAGAGCCAGGGGCGGTGTTTTCCGCCCCCAAACTCACTATTCGACTGATTTTCCGCGCTTAGCCTACGAGCAGGCCGGCCTCAGAGCCCTTCGCGCGGGGGCAGGAAGGCGTACATCTGCACGTGCGACACCGTACCAAAGTCGCCTGGTTCCACGCCGTACGTGTGTCCGTCGCTGTGCCAGGTCAGAGCCAAACCACTGGCAAGGTGCTCGCCAGACAGCTGTAGACACGGCTTGAACTCGCGCTCAAAACTGGCGGTGCCCTTTGCGTCCGCCTGGATGCGGGACTGGGTGCCGTCGCGCTCTCCCAGCGGTAGGTCGTAGGTGCCGGTAAAAGGGGTGGTGGGGGGCATGGCCATGAAGAAGTGCCACATCGTGTACACTCCGTCCGGCACCAGTTGACTGAAGCGAGCGCTCAGCTTGCCACTGCCGTTCTGGCAGGAGTAGGTCGCTTCACCGTCTGCGCCCAGCCATTGTCCAAGAGTCAGTCCAAGGTCACGGCCCTTGTCGTACGGGCCCTCGGCCTTGGGATCGAATGGGTTATGCTCCACTGGCTCGGCGCTGGCGAAAAGCGGCGCTTTGAGGTTGCGGTCCTGGTGACCAGCGCGAAACACTTGGCCAGAGCCATCCTGGCGCTCGATGAACACGTCCTGCTCTGGGAATTGGTCTTCGATGTGATACTTGAAGCTCAGCTTGAGCGAGACCGGGCGGTCGTAGTCGGTAGGTTCGACCTCATGCACTGCCTGACCCGATTGAGTGACCTGGGAGGCTTGGAGGGGCTCCTTTGGCGTGCTGGTGCTGGCGCAGCTGGCAGTCAGCACTAGAGCAGCGATGGCTGAAATGGCGCCTGAATATGAGATGGATTTGAAGTTGGGTTGTTCTTGGAGGACTTTCATTGACGCGTTCCTTTGTGGATGTTTGCTTTGAGTGACGTCAGTGCAGGCACATGCCGATGGGTGCGCTGCCCTGGGAATGGGCACGTTGGTCGGCGTGAGTCGCGCCGTTTGACTGGGTTGAGGCCGCAAGCACTAGAGCTGCCGGACGATCCGGTGGCAGGCCGCTGGGCACGCGGTCCGGGACGAGAGCCGACATGTCGCGGCTGCTTGGATCCGTGAGCGCGCGGAGGAATGAAACCAGGTCATTCACTTCTTGTTGAGAAAGGGCGCGGGGGGTCAGCTCGCTATGCTCAGCGATACGCTCCAGCAGCTGAGGTGACTGGACCACCCAAAGGTCGCGTTGCATGAAGGCTGCCATCCGCGCCGGGTTGATTGGTTTGAGGATCAGGCGCGAGCCATTGGCGCTGAGCTCGGCGATTTCTGTCAGATCCGGCAGCGGAGCGGGGCTTTGGTGATAGGCGCGCAATGAGTGTTCCGGATCCAAGTGATGACGCACGACGGATTCCAGACTCGTGAACGCTCCAGCGTGGCCCCACGGACCCGTGAGGGCGACGTTGCGCAGCGACGGTGTCTTGAACGCGTACTTGTCCTGCTCTCGCGCGGTGACGCGATAGCGCCCAAAGTCTTCCAGCCTGGCAACGAAACCAGTTTGCTTGAAGTAGTCATGGTTCCAGCCGTCTCCCTTGCCTGGACCCAGTTGAGGCATGCCAATTGCGTGAAAGTGATTGTCGGTTTGGAACTTGCCCGAATGGCATTCGGAGCAGCCGGCTTTGCCGTAGAACAAGTCCATGCCGAGCGCCGCCCGCCCAGGGAGCGCACTGCGCCGCCTCGTACGCAGGTATTCATCGAATGGGCTACCGTCAGGGCGAAAGCTCACGGTTTCGAAGGCGGCAATCGCATTGCCCACGTGCGTGATATCGACGTCCGCGGCCGAGCGCACCCCCGGGTACGCCGCCCGGAAGCGGGTGACATACTCAGGGATGTCGCGCAAGCGCTGAACCAACAGTCGCCAGGCTCCATCAGGACCGGCGAGCTTGCCCAGAGCCGAGGCCGTCGCGACGGGGTTTTCGCCCTTTTGCCCAGCCATTTCGATGGGCGAAAGCAATGGGAACAGCGCTTGAGCGGCCAGGGCGCTCTGCAATCCTTCTGGCAACTGCTCTCGAGCTGGCGTCCAGAAGCCGCTGGGGTAGCTCTGGTTCGGATCTAGTTCCACTCGACCATCGTGAAACAGGCTGGTGCGCGTCTTGTCCCCGACGAAAAACAAATCTTGGGCGTTGCGCGGCACCCTGCCAGAAACCGCGTGCGCTGGATCTGGCACGCGGCGCTGTGGACCCAGTCCCACCCCACCTTCGCCGATGGGTAGCGACAGCCCGTCACTGGTGGCGTGCGCTGGATGGTGGCAAGTGGCGCACGAGATGTTCCGATTGCCGCTCAGGATCTTGTCGAAAAACAGTAGGCGACCCAGTTCGACCTGCTCTGCACGGAACTGAGCATCGCCCAGGAAGTCGGAGTCCTGCACGGGCAAAAGGTGACTTGGATCCGTAGACTCCGCGGCGCTCTCGGGGCGCCCGCTGTCAGCGCTGCACTGCGCGTGGACTGGGTCGCTCAACGTTGCGCTAAGCAGCGCTAGGCCAACGAGCAAGCTGGCGCGCTTCATCGGACCGGCTCCGGCGTTTGATGCCCGTCAGCGCTCGTGGATGAACGGCTCAGTGCAGCAGAATCGCGCGGCGCGCGTTGTGCTACCAAATTCATGCCGCAGGCCTCGAGATCCTTCGACACTTTTGCCCCCGCTGAGGTGTTGCGAAAACAATCGAAACGGCGAGTCAGCCGTGGTTCGAGGAACCCGTTCTCGAGAGCTAGTGCTTCGAATTGAAGCGGTGTGATGGCGCCTCCGATGCAGGCGGCCCAAAGTTCGGTGTTTTGGCGAACCTCGAGTTTGATCTCGCGACGCACAATCACGTCCGAGATCACCAACACACCGCCGGGTTTGAGTACACGTGCCAGCTCGGCGAAGACGCGCTGCTTTTGGGGCGACAGATTGATGACGCCGTTGGAAATCGCGCAGTCGACGGAATTGTTCTCGAGGGGCAGCTCCTCCATGTAGCCACTGATGATCGAGACGTTGTTCAGCCCGCTGGCTCGCGCGGCAGCTTGTGCGACGCTGCACATGGCCGAGGTCATGTCGACGCCGATGGCGTGCCCGGTTGGGCCTACGCGCTTGGCCGCTAGCAGTAGATCAGTCCCTGCTCCGCAGGCGTGATCCAGTACGACGTCTCCGGGCTTGATGGGCGCGTCCAACAGTGGATTGCCGACTCCAGCAAAACGTTCAGTCGCTAGGCTGCTGACGCCGCGGAGCTCGATGGGATCGTAGCCCAGGTAGTCCCTGGCGTAGCTCATGCCACGGTGAAAATGAAAATTGCCCGATGGCTGTTCAGCGACGCGCCGGTATGTATTGCGCACCCGGCGACGCACTTGCTGCGGGTCGATGTTAGGGGGGGGTTGATAGGTCATGCTGCGTTCTCCTGGTTGGCTCGCCGCGACGCGGGGTCGGGCGTGTGGCTTGGCCGGTGCTGTTGTCCGGCCACTGGAGACAACCTGAAGAGCGCGCGTTTGCACTCGCGTGTGAGTGAGCGTGGAAATCCAAGCGCATGCCGAAAATGTAAAAGATTGCGATATGTTAGGGATGTTGTTTTTCTCAGCTCCAGGGCGTGTCAGATTTGGTGTGGTGCCACCTCGATCCCGACATTGCGTGCAACGCTCGGCAGATTCGTTGAAGGACGAGCAGTTGCGAGAGTTGCTGATGCGCTCCTACGTCGAGGCTGGCTTCACCGAGCTGGAAGTCGCCAAGCATCTGTTTGAACCCAGCTCCGTTCGAGCGCGCGGTGAACTTCTGTACATCACTGGAGATGACGAAACGCTGCTCGGTATGATCGTGGCTGTGAGATCCGGCGCGCCCGCGTGCAAGCTTGCGCAGGCCGACGAGGGGGAGTTGCAGCTATTGGCCACCTCGCCAAACTGCCGTCGGCAGGGGATCGGTCGAGCTCTGGTGCAAGCCGCTCTCGCCGAACTGAAGACTGCCGGATGTACTTCGGTGGTGCTGTGGACTCAGCCCGCCATGCACGCCGCTCAGCAGCTCTATCTGGGCTGCGGATTTCGCCGCGCCCCGGAGCGCGACTTCGAAACGCGCGGGAAGTTGTTTCTGGTGTTCGAAATAGCTCTGTAAAAACAACAATTTACAATTACCACGCTGGATTAAACGCGGGTTCAAACGCAGGGGGGACAGATTGTTCTTCGTCGGGCGGCGCTGCCGCTCACCCATTCAAACAACACACCAAAACGAACATAGGAGACGAAGATGACTGTTCAAACCGCACCCACCAGTTCACAGACCACAACCAGCACGAAAGCTCCCAGGCGCAAGCCTGTACCTCTCAACGGCGTGGATGTGCCCACGCTGCTCGCCACACGCGATGTCGTCGCTGGGCAACCGGAGCTGGCGAGTTTTCAGTTCACCGCGACCAACCGCTGGGTCGAAGGCTGCCGCAGCCGGACCGAAATCGGTTCATTCACTGGGGCCGGTGGTGAGCATACCCATGCGGCGCAGTTTATCTACGAAGCGGACCATCCAACGGTGCTCGTTGGAGGCGATCAGGCTCCCGCGCCCGTGGAATTCATTTTGCACGCGCTCGCATCCTGCCTGATGGGCGGCATTGGCAACATTGCCAGTGCCCGTGGAGTCAAACTCTACAAGGTACAGGCCAAGATCACGGGTGACATCGATCTGAGAGGTGCGTTGGGGTTGTCCGACGACGTGCGCAACGGGTTTTCCAACATTCGTGTCAGCTTCGATATTCAGGGCGATGCGAGTGCAGAAAAGCTCGCTGAGATTGTCGAGCAGTCCAAGAAGCGTTCGGCCGTTTACGACATCGTCACCGGCAACGTGCCCGTGCAAATCGAGGTTGCCTGAAGAACCGGAAACTTGTGCTCGTGCTGCGGCGCGGCTCTCGAGGCCAACCAGCTCGAGGGCGCGCCGGGGCCCAATCTTGGGAGAGTGAAGATGAGATATGTCGAGACCGTGGTGATTGGTGGCGGGCAGGCGGGCCTGGCCATGAGTAGCAACCTGGTGCAGCGGGGCATCGACCATGTCGTGCTGGAGCGGGGACAGATCGGGCAGCGTTGGCGTGAGCGTTGGGACTCGCTGAAGCTGTTGACCCCCAATTGGCAGACGCGTCTCACGGGCGTGCCTTTGAGACCAGCAGCGGATGAATACATGACCAAGGACGACTTGGTAGAGAGCCTGGAAGCTTTGGCGCGCTCCTTCGCTTGTCCCGTGCAAGAGCAAACTCGCGTGGTGTCGGTTCAGTGCACTCAGGGTGGGGAATACAGGGTGATCACCGATCGCGAGGTCTGGCAAGCGCCGAGCGTGGTTCTAGCCACAGGATACTGTGATGTGGCGCGCCGCCCTGGCTTCAGTAGGCATCTCAGTCCGGGGACGCATCAGTTGACGCCCGACCAATATCGCAGCCCGCTCCAGCTACCGCCGGGTGGAGTGCTTGTTGTCGGAGGGTCCGCAACCGGAACACAGCTGGCGCTCGAGCTTCGACGTTCGGGGCGCGAGGTTTGGTTGGCGGTGGGCAAACACAGTCGCATGCCGCGTCGCTATCGCGGTCGTGACATCATGCATTGGCTGGATGCCACCGGGTTCATGAACGAACGGATCGATGCGGTGCGAGATCCGCGAGCTTCAAGAACTGCTCCTTCACTTCAGATCAGCGGCTCCGACCGAGATGGCACCCTAGATCTCAACTACCTGCGCAGTCATGGGATCCGGCTGCTAGGCAGCGTGGTCTCAGCGCGTGATGGGCGCGTACATTGCGCCCAAGATCTGTCTGAGAACGTGGACGCTTCCCAGCAAAAGCTGCAGCGAGTGTTGAACACAATTGATGAGTATATCGCAGAAACTGGCATACAGGCGGAGCCTGCGCTGCCGTTGGAGCCGATTCAGGTGCCTCTGACGCCGACCACATTGGAGCTCCGTTCTCAGGGCATCACCAGCGTGCTTTGGGCGGTGGGCTATTCCCGAGACTATTCCTGGTTGCATGTGCCGGTGCTTGGACCAGACGGTGAACTGCAACATTGTCAGGGCATCACCACTTCACCCGGGCTGTATGCGCTGGGGTTGGTGTTCATGCGCCGACGTAATTCCAGTACGGTTGATGGCGTCGGCCAGGACGCTCGGGAACTGGCGGACCACCTTGCCGATTATCTATCTGGCCCTACAAGCAAAGCTGCGTGAGGAGAAGACGATGTCATTCGATGAATCTTACGAAGTAGTGGTCGTGGGGGGGCGCGTCGCCGGGGCTGCGACCGCCATGCTGCTGGCTCGCAGGGGGCTGCGGGTTTTGGTGGTGGAGCGCTCCCCGCTGGCGAGCGACACGCTCTCGACCCACGCGTTGATGCGCGTCGGGGTGCTGCAACTCAGTCGCTGGGGGCTGCTGCCGGCGCTCGACGATACACCCGCGATTCGGCGCACATCCTTCTACTACGGCGATGAAGCGATCGATGTGGATATCAGCCCGGCCTACGGCATCGAGGCCTTGTACGCCCCCCGGCGCACGCTGCTCGATCCGCTCCTGGTCGAAGCCGCGAGCGCAGCCGGAGCGGTGTTTGAGCATGAGTGCAGCATGCTGGATCTGCTGCGCGACCGTCAGCAACGGGTCTGCGGAGTGATCATACGTGATCGCCAGGGCCGGAAGCGCAAGATCCGAACTGACATTGTGATCGGCGCAGACGGGATGCGTTCGCGTGTAGCGCGTCTGGTCGGTGCAACTCCATACCGGCAAGCGAAGCACTCGACAGTGTGCATCTATGGCCACTTCACCGGAGTCGAGGCACGAGGATACCATTGGTACTTCGGACGAAATGGAGCTGCGGGGGCGATCGAAACCAATGCCGGGCACACGTGCGTGTTCGTCGGGGCGCCCCGACGGCGCCTGCCACTGGGACGCCATGATTTGGGTGCTTTGCACCAGTCTGTACTGCAGGAAGTGGCGCCGCAGCTGGCACCTATAGTAGCCGACGCCTCAAGCGGCGATCTGCATGCGTTCGCTGGAGACTTGGGTTTTCTCAAGCAAAGCTTTGGTCCAGGTTGGGCGCTGGTTGGGGATGCCGGCTACTTCAAGGATCCCCTCACCGCCCATGGCATCAGCGACGCGCTGCGTGACGCGGAATGGCTCGCGGATGCGGTGTTGCAAGCGACCCCCAAAGCGTTTGCTGATTACCAAGATCAGCGGGATGAATTCGCGCATCAACTGATGGATTTGACCGACGCCATTTCTTCGTTTGCCTGGGATTACGAGCAGCTGAAGCAGTTGCACAGAAAGTTGAGCAAAGAGATGAACCGAGAATCGGAGTTGCTCGCGTCTCGGGAGCCTATTTCGTCGGCGGCGTAGTCGGAGGCTCATGCCAATCCTTCGCGACGATCAGTCGCGCGCCGCGGGCAAACGTCACGTAGGACCACGCCCATTGCATCAGAACTAGTAGTCGGTTCTGAAATCCGCTGAGGTAATAGATGTGGATCAACAGCCAGGCGAGCCAGGCAACGAACCCGGTCAACCTGAACTTGCCTACCTCACAGATGGCGCGGCTGCGTCCGATCGTGGCCATCTGGCCTTTGTCTTGATACTCAAACGCGCCGCGGGGTTTACCCGCAAGCTCACGCAGGATCGCCCCGCCTACGAATCGCCCCTGCTGCATCGCTACGGGAGCGAGGCCGGGTAAGGCTTTGCCGCTCGGCCCTTGAAAGTGAGCGAGATCACCGGCGACAAACACCTCCGGGTGATCCGGTAGGGACAAGTCGTTGCCAACGCGGACGCGGCCAGACCTATCGGTATCTTGGCTCAGCAGAGAGCCGAGCGCTGAGGCTTGCACGCCAGCAGCCCACAGCACGGTTCTCGCCTGCACCTTTTCATCCCCAACTTCAACGCCGGACTCATTCACCTGGGTCACCAAGCTGTTGGTCCAGATCTGCACCCCTAAGCCTTCCAAGTCTCGTGCCGCGCGGCTAGCCAAGACCTCAGAAAAGCTGGCCAAGATCCTCGGCCCCGCTTCGATCAAGATCACCCGAGTCAACTTTGGGTCAATATGTCGAAAGTCCCGGGCTAGCGTAAACCGACTCATTTCGCCGATGGCGCCAGCCAGCTCTACACCTGTTGGTCCCCCGCCGACCACGACGAAGGTCAGCCAGGCCCGACGTTGCTGCGGATCCTGCTCTCGTTCGGCAAGTTCGAAGGCGGTCAATACTCGCCGCCGAATTTCGGTCGCTTGAGCGAGGGTCTTGAGTCCTGGCGCGTATTGTTCCCAAGCTGGTTTGCCGAAGTAGCTGTGGCGCGAGCCCGTGGCGACCAACAAGTAGTCGTACGACAACTGCCCAAAGTCACCGCTGACGCTACGGGTTTGCAGGTCAATCTCCTGCACCGAGCCGATTGTGACATCGACGCAGCGATGCTTGGATACTAGGCTGCGGATCGGGGCGGCGATCTGCGCCGGGCTCAACCCGGCCATGGCCACCTGATAGAGCAGTGGCTGGAACAGGTGATGGTTGCTGCGGTCAATCAAGTGCACGTCCAGCTTTCCGGATTTGCCCAGGCGGCGCGCGGCGTTCAGCCCAGCGAACCCGCCGCCGATGATCACGACTGTCTTTCGCTTTTCTGACATGACTTGGCCCTGCTCAGGTGCTTGGCCTGCTCAGCAACTGGCTGAGTTTGACTGAGTTCACTGCCCCATTCTGTTTGCTGAATTGACCTGGCTGCTCAGTGCATAGGGCGTCCGCGCCCAGACAGCCAGCTTTTCAGGGACGTATCCGGCGATACGTCAGATTAATTCTTTCTTGCTTGACGCTCGCTTGCTTCGGCAGGGCGTGACGATAGTGGTGCTGTAGATCACCGCTCATGATCAGCAGATCTCCGTGGCGGAGCTCGATTGCCAGAGACCTTTCGCTGCTTCGCTTCTTTGCGCGGACCACGAAGCGGCGCGGGGCTCCCAAGCTGAGGGACGCGAGCGTTGGATTTTCGCCTAGCTCCGGTTCGTCGTCACTGTGCCAACCCATGCTGTCGTCGCCGTTGCGGTAGCGGTTGACCAGCACGTGGTTGAAGCTGCAATTGGCAGCCGCGGCCACGGAAGCTTCAAGGGCTTGTAGCGCTTGCGTCGAAGCGCGGGGGGGCAAGGACTGCCCGGAATAGCGGTAGCCGACGTCTCCCGCCCAGGCGATCAGGCGGGGCTGCATCACGCGTTTACCAAACAGCACTATCTCGCGCTGCTGCCAGTCCAGTTGCTCACGCAACGCTTGCTGCAACGCGCTGGCCTCGCTCTCCGTGAGCCAGCCACGGTGCAAACGCAGCTGTCCGTTGGGAGGCATGTCCCAGGTGTCGCTCGGCTGACTCCCGTTCACCTGAACTCTCTACCCAACAAATGCGCCCCGCTGCTCATTCGACCCAAATCAGCCGCTCGGTGGCTGCTGGCGCCGCAGTCGCCGGGGGCGGCGGGGCAGTTGGGGCAACGCTCGCGGCGGCATCCCTCGTTTGGCTGAGCGAGTCCAGCCACCGCGCTTTGCTACGCTCCCTGGAGATCCCGTAGATCACGAAACCGATGCTGAAGATGGCCGCAGCAATGCCGAGCAGCCACGGCCACCACACCACATTGTATGCCTTGCCCATCGATAGGCGAGCCAGGGCCAGCTGTCGAACCTCTTCGGCCTGCTCTGAATTGCTCCTGTGTGGCCGCCTGAGCAACATCAACGCCTCCGTCGTGTTGTCTGTTTGCGGCTGGTCTTCTTGCCGGAGGCTTTGCTCGCGCGTCGTGGTTTCGGTCCTTCGGTGGCACCAGTCGCGTCGTCCGTGAGATTTCTCAACTCATCGCGCAGGCGCGCGGCTTTCTCGAATTCGAGATTTTCGGCGGCAGTGAACATCTCCTGGCGCAAGGCTTCGATGCGTTCGCCCAGATCAGTACCGCTTTCAGCCTGTCCTTTGGCGGACTTTTCGCCCTGTTTGCCTTTGGAGACAGCGTAGTAGTCGCCTCCGCCGCTGCTCGGGTCCATGCCCAGGATCGCCCGCTTGACGGTTTCTGGAGTGATCCCGTGCTTGGTGTTGTACTCCCGCTGAACCTGACGGCGGCGCTCGGTCTCTCCGATGGCATACTTCATCGCGGGCGTCATCTTGTCGGCGTACATGATGACTTGGCCCCGGGCGTTGCGCGCCGCTCGACCGATGGTCTGGATCAGCGAGCGGGGACTGCGCAGGAATCCTTCCTTGTCTGCGTCCAAGATCGCGACCAGGCTCACTTCCGGAAGATCCAGCCCTTCGCGCAGCAGGTTGATGCCGACGAGCACGTCGTATTCACCAGCGCGCAAATCACGCAGCAGCTCGATGCGCTCCAACGTGTCCACGTCAGAATGCAGGTACCTGACCCGCACGCCAAGTTCGGCATAATATTCGGTCAGATCTTCCGCCATGCGTTTGGTCAGCGTGGTGACCAGGACGCGTTCGTCACGGTCGACGCGCTTGCGGATCTCTCCGAGCAGGTCGTCTACTTGTCCACTGACCGGGCGTTGGAAGATCTCTGGATCCATCAACCCGGTCGGGCGGATCAGCTGCTCAATCGGCTCGCCTTCGCTGTGCTCCAACTCGTAGTCGCCGGGGGTGGCAGACACGAAGATGGTGCGCTTCATGTACTTCTTGAATTCTTCGAACTTCAGCGGGCGGTTGTCGAGCGCGCTCGGCAGGCGGAAGCCGTACTCCACCAGGGTCTCCTTGCGTGAGCGGTCACCCCGATACATCGCTCCAACTTGGGGAACGCTCTGGTGGGACTCGTCCATGACGAGCAAAAAATCATCCGGGAAGTAGTCGATCAGGGTTGGTGGGGGCTCTCCAGCGGCCCGTCCTGACAAGTGGCGCGAATAGTTCTCGATGCCTTGCACGAAACCCATCTGCTCCAGCATCTCCAGATCGTACATCGTGCGCTGCTCGATGCGTTGTTTCTCAAGAAAGCGCCCCTCGGTGTCAAAAAAATGCAGTCGCTCTTTGAGCTCGGCGCGGATAGCCTGGATCGCTTGGCTCATCTGATCTTGTGGGGTGACGTAGTGAGAGCCTGGATACACGGCGTAGCGTTCGAGCTTGCCGAGCACGCGCCCGCGTAACGGATCGACTTCACTGATGGCTTCGATCTCATCGCCGAAGAACTCGACGCGGATGGCCAGCGAGTCTTCATAGACCGGAAATATCTCCACTACGTCGCCGCGCACGCGGAAGGTGCCGCGATGAAAATCCGTGTCGTTGCGTTCGTACTGAATGTCTACCAGTTTGCGCAGCAGCACATCGCGCCGCATCTCCTCGCCGCACACGATTTCGACGAGCAAGCCTTCGTAGCTCTCCGATGCGCCAATGCCGTAGATACAACTGACGCTGGCGACGATGATCGTGTCTTCGCGGGTGAGCAGCGCCTGGGTGGCAGCGTGCCGCATGCGGTCGATCTGATCGTTGATGATCGCGTCTTTTTCGATGAACGTATCCGACGAGGGAACGTACGCTTCTGGCTGATAGTAATCGTAGTAGCTGACAAAGTAAGAGACCGCATTATGGGGAAAGAATTCGCGAAATTCAGAATAAAGCTGGGCGGCTAACGTTTTGTTATGGGCAATAACCAGCGCAGGGCGTTGCGTTT
>JBNLEN010000166.1:0-13776 GCA_050304975.1 Polyangiaceae bacterium | reverse complement strand
ATTTAAATCCACCACCTCCCATCGATCTCGTTCCCCCAAGTGAATCGAAACCAACTGCCTTTTTGGATCCGCCGCTGCGCCGTCATTGCTGCGGCACTATTGATCACGACTGCCGGCCACAGTCAGGATGACGTGACCCGACTTCAGACTCAGCTCGAAAAGGGCGGAGACTTTCGGATGCGCATGACTGCCGCTTTGCGCTTGGGCAAACAGAAGGGACTCAACAAACACCGCCACAAGGCAGTGCGTGAAGCATTGGAACGCGCGCTCAAGGACCCCAGCGCTTCCGTGCGGGCGTCTGCCGCCGCTGCGTTGCAGCGCTTCGGTGATCCCCGGGCGTTGCCAGCCTTGCGCTCCGCCCAGACTGACTCCGCGGAAAATGTCGTGCGTCAAATCGAGCGGGCTGTTTCCGAACTCGAGAAATTGCCGCCCGGGCCTTCCTACGTCGTGGAGGTGCGCAAGGTGCGCGTCAACGATCGGGTGGGGGTCAAGTCACTCAATCGCCACGTCAAACGTGTGGCACGCAAGAATCTGAGCCGAGTACCCGGTGTAGTGATGAAGTCGCGTGCGGACGATGAAGCCGAGGCTCTGCCGAACTTGGTATTCGACGGCATGCTGCGCAAACTCGACGAGCGACGCGAAGGCAAGAGCTTTGCGGTCTCCGCGCAGGTGGAGTTCGTGATCTCACGCATGCCAGGACACATCATCAAGGGGCGCATCTCCGGCGGTGCGACGGTGCACGGTGACTCGACTGCATCCAAGCGTGAAGCCGAGCGAGGTCGGCTGCGTCGAGAAGCGGTGGAAGCCGCAACCGAGAGTGCATTGACCAACGCCAAACAGGCCCTGCAAGCCGCTTCTCGGTAGGCCAGGCTGTTTATCCAGTAGCGGCCGCTGCCTGAATGCTCGCGGCTGACGGGCGAGTCCGCTAGCGTAGCGGCGTGCGAGTCTTGTTCGTATCCAAGCCGATGGCACCGCCGTTTCACGACGGCAGCAAGTGCTTGGTTCAGGCGTTGTGTTCGGCGATGGACGACTTTGAGCTGGATGTGCTGGGGCGCCGGGGGCAGCCCCACGCCGTGCCGGGCGCCCATGTGGTGCCGTTGTATCCAGCTGCTACCGGTGGCAGCCGCTTCGCGCCGCCGCTCTGGGACAACGCCAAGGCACTGGCCTACGTGGCAGCAGAGTGGCGCGCCGATCTCCATCACTACGTATTTGCGCCCAATCCGCGTTCGAGCGCCGCCATCGTCGCCTTGCGCCGCTGGCGCAAGAAACCCTGTGTGCAAACGATCGCGTCGCCGCCGAAGGACTTCACGAACATCGATGCCCTGTTGTTCGGTGATGTGGTCGTGGCGCAAAGTGAATGGACGCGAAGCCAATTGGAGCGTCACTCGACCCGAGCAGGTGCGCTGAAAGTCGAAGTCATTGCGCCGCCGCTGGCTCCGCTGTCCGCTCCCACCAGCGAGCAGCAGCGCGAGTTGCGAGGGCAGCTTGGGATCTCCGGCAGGGCCGCGGTTTTGGTGTATCCCGGGGATCTAGAGTTCAGCCAAGGAGCAGAGCGCGTCGCAGCGCTGGCGAAGGCGCTGCCAGCTGGCGTTGGAGGTACGCAAGCAGAGCTGACAGTGGTGTTCGCCTGCCGCCGCAAGACCGAGCGCGCCGCGCAGGTGGAGCAGCGCCTGAAACGCGAATTGGCAGGCCATCGAGTAGTGTTCACAGGGGAGCTGCCCAGCTTGTTACCGCTGCTCAGCACTGCCAGCGCGGTGTTGTTTCCGGTGGAAGAGCTGTTCGGCAAGGTGGACGTGCCGATCACGCTGCTGGAAGCGGCACAGCTCGGCACCCCGGTGCTGGTGGCTGACGCCGGACCGGCGGCGGAACTCGTGGGAGCTCGTCGCCTACCAGCAGGGGATACCGGGCAGTGGCTGCGGTGCGTTGCCGAGTTGGTGGAAGGTGAAGCGCTTCGCAACCAGGTCATTGCGGAGCAGCGCGCGGGGATCGCGCAGCGTCACAGCGCCGAAGTCGTAGCCACGCAGTATCAGCGGATCTATCGTCGACTATTGGCCAGATAGGGTCACTGTGGGTGCTGGGTCCGTCATCGCGGAGTGCGCGATGTCGGTTCGATAACAGCTCGAGCTGGCCATCTGGCCCGCCTAGACAGGCTGCAGCAGGCGCGACCGCGAGGGTTGCCGCTTGGCCATTGACGGCGCACTCCCTGCCGTTAGCCTACGCCGAAGCGGCGGGCATGCGACAGGTGCTCGAGACGTCTAGAGCTCTAGTGACTGAACAAACACCCGGGACCCCCAATGCGAGCGACGAGCAGGACGAGCGCGCCCTCGATCCCGCTGCTGATGCGGGCGGGACTCCGAGCGAGGCTGGCGGCGAGGTCTCAGAAGACCGCCGCCCGGATCCTCTGATCGGTCGAGTGGTGGCGGACCGCTACCGGGTGACCGAGCTGATCGGGACTGGTGGCATGGGTGCGGTCTATCGGGCTGAGCACATCCACATGAAGAAGCCCGTGGCGCTCAAGGTGCTGCACCGGGAGATGACCGCACTGCCGGAAGTCGTGCGGCGTTTTGAGCGTGAAGCGATCGCAGCCGGCCGTATCGAGCATCCCAACGTGGTCCAGGCACGGGACTTCGGTCGCATCGAAAAGGATGGCGCGTTCTACTTGGTGCTCGAATACGTCGAGGGTCAAGTGCTCGGCGATGTGCTTGATGCGGGCAAGTTCAGCGTGGAGCGGACGCTGAGCGTGACTGGCCAAATTGCGGAGGCATTGCAGGCGGCCCACGCCCAAGAAATTGTGCATCGCGATCTCAAGCCCGACAACATCATGCTGGTCGAGCAGCGTGACGGTCCAGAGTTGGTCAAGGTGTTGGATTTCGGCATCGCCAAAGTCGAGGTAAGTGAACGGGGAGCTTCCCAACGCCCGATCACGAAGATCGGGACGGTGTTTGGGACTCCGGAGTACATGTCGCCGGAGCAAGCCGCAGGCCAACCGGTGGATCACCGGGGCGATGTGTACTGCCTAGGGCTTTTGATGTACCGCATGCTCTCCGGGCGCACCGCGTTCGCTGGCGAGGAGGTCAACTCGATCCTGATGCGCCAGATCACCCAGCAGCCCGAGCCTTTGCCGGATGATATTCCCGCGGGCGTGCGCCGATTGGTCGATGACTTACTGGAGAAAGAGCCCAAGAACCGAATCCAGACCGCCGAGGAGGTGGTCAATCGGGTGTTGGCGCTCGTTGGCGAGAAACTGCCGACTACATCCCGTACGCGCGCGAAAGTCGCGTCGGTCGCGCTGGTACAGCAGAGGCCGACTGTGGCGCAGCGTCTGGATGCTAGTCCGCTGGGCAAGCGCGTTCGAGTGATGGGGTTGCGCGTGGCCCTGTGGCGATTGTCCGTGGTGGGAGGACTGCTGCTGGTGTTGCTAGTCGGATTGGGGCTGATGCTGGCCGCTGGCGAAGAGCAGGTCTTGGACGCCAAGTCCGATCAGCCCACGCCAGAGCCGACGCAGGCCCAAGCTCTGCCGACTGACCCTGAGCTCGACAAGCTGGTTGCCAAGGCTTTCGTCGGTGACGCAGACGCGGTGGCCGAGCTGGAGAAACGACCAGCAGACGGGCGAAGCGTGCGCCAATGGTTGGCGCTGGGGCGTGGGCGGGCCAAACTCGGTCGGGCCGAGGACGCTCTTCAGGCCTACCAGACGGCGCTCGAACAAGATCCCGAGGTGGGCAAAGATCCGGCACTTCGACGGGACGTTTGGGACGCCACCAAAGACCCCAAGACCGCAGACAACGCGTTGCGTTTGGCAGCCGGCTATCTCGGCAGTGTCGGGGCCGACTTGCTCTACAAGGTGTGGGTTGATACCAAGAAAGTGACGCCCACGACGAGCCTGGCCAAAGAACTCGTCTACAGCCAAGCGGTGCGCGAACAAGCGTCTCCTGCGCTCAGTTTTCTCTTGGACTGGCGCGCCGCCGAGACTTGCGACGAGTACGCCCAGTTGCTCCCTCGTGCGTCCCTGTCCGGTGACTTCCGCGCGGTAGTGTTGCTCGCTCGGCTGATGAAGTCCGAAGAGTGTGACTTGCCTGAGGACTCCCTCGAAGCGGCGATGTCAGCGGTCAAAGATCGGCCAGAGCCGGCGCCATTTTGACCAGCAGAAATTAGCTTTGGTCGTAAGCTGCAGCGCGCAGCAGCTCGTAGTTGTCCGAGATGTAGAAGCTAGTCAATTCGCCCAGCCGCGTGAGCAAATCGTCATACGCTTCACCGTGACCGTGGCGCTGTTTCTTGATCGCCTTGAGTGCCCCTAGCGTGGGCAGCTCAGTGGCAGCTCGCACGTAGTCACTGCGGCTGATCACCAGTGCTGCCACCGCGGCGCGGAAGTCCTGGCAGCACAGGAGCCCCGCGCGGTCGGCGCTGAGTTGCATCAAGCGGTGCGCTAGGATCAGCTCTTCGTTCGCGGTGGAGATGTCGCTGCGTTGGTCATCGGTCTTGCCTTGGGCTTTATCCACGGCGCGCGTCAGGGCCCGGGCGGCAGTCATGGCGCGCCCGAGTTGAGGCAGGCTGAGCTTGGTGGTGACCATCCCGATGCGGCTGGCCAGGCCGATGCCCTTGAGGATAGGCAACACACTGAGCGCGATGTCGAGACCTTGCTTGCCCTTGTCCCAGACGCCACTGAGCACGTCCTTCGGAGCGACGCGCGTGTGCTCGAAGCGCACGTGGGCGAGCTCACTCGCGACGACGAAGCGCAGTTGTGTGGGATTCATGAAATAGCGGCTCTCGGTGTCGACGTGCTGCCCACCCAGCAATAGAAACGCAGACTGTCCCTTGTTGGGTTGGTTTTTGAAAGCACGGCAGCCAACGTCATCATGGCCGCGAGAGATATACACATCGACGTGGCCCAGGCTGAGCAGCGTGGCCGCGGCGTCGACCGCACTTACTACCTCCGAGTCATTGCGCGTGATGCGCTCACAGTAGAGCTTGAGCGTGTCGAAGTCGGGGGTTTGGATCTTGGCGATTGCTGCCTGGACCTTCGACAGCAGCTGGCGGTGTTCAGCCACCATTGGGTGGGGTAGGGCGCTCAAGAATTCGTCGGTCAGCGCGTGAGGCATGCCGAGATTGGCTCGACTGGCGACGTCCTGGGTCGGGGCGTGTAGCACCTCTAGCGCCAGCCTGGCGCGCTCAGCGACCGGCTGTTCGCCGCTGTCGGCGAGCTGCTGAAGCCAGCTGGGGTTGAGCGGATCGAGGGCGACCAAGCGTTGCCAGGTCTGGGTTTTCGCGTGGGTGTCTTGTTGGGCGCGGCCCGCGAGCTTCTCCAAACGCTGACGCAGGTTGCGTAGCGGGGACGGATCCAGGCCGGAAGGCAGCTCAATGTCGGCCAGGCTCAGCTCTGGCAACTGCGCGCGGCGAGCGGTCAAGATCGGGGTTGCCTGCGCCGTCGCCCCATAGGCCAACAGCAGCTCCGCGTGATCCAGATCGGCCTGCGTCGACGTGACTGGCGTGTCGGCTTTGGCGCGCTGGGTTTCCCAAAGCACACCGCTCAACTCGCGTGCTAGGACTTCGTAGCGCGCTTCACGCGGCAGCCGGGAGAGCAGCGCGCGGCCGGCGGAGACCGGTAGCTGCCAGCGTTGCCAGAGCTCCCCGAGCTCCCCGGCCGTTTCGGCCGCGGCGATCAACGATTGGTCGCGTGAGTGGTCGTCCGGAACCAGTCGTAGCCAGTCGCTCAGTAGCCGCGCTGCGGGGCTTTTGCAGGCCTTCTGCAGCCAGCTGTAGACCAGTGCTTTCTCTGGTGAGCTGGGCTTCGCAATCCAGAGTTGGCGCGCGACCTCGAGCAGGCGCTCGGTGCCTGTGAGCACGCAGGCAGTCTGCAGCAGCTGGAACGATTCGAGTTCTCGGCTGGTCCACTGCAAACTGCCGCACTGAATATCCTTGCCGCGGATCTCCAACTCCGTTTGTGGCAGTTCGACTGATTCCACATCGCCGGTGCGCGAAAGCGCGACCAACAAAGTCCGCTGCTCGGTCATCAAGAACCACGCGTCTGCACGCCAGCGTCCGAGGGCGCTCGACTGTCCCGCCAGCGACAGCGAGGTCGGCAGCCACGCGAGCAGCGTTTCCTCCTCTTCGAGCAGCCAGCGCAGGGCGGCCGACTCCACCAGCTCGGGCTTGGTCACCAAGCGCGAGTCGGCGTCGAACTGGCGCGTAGCTCGTCCAGCGGCGGCGGCTGCCGCCAACAGCCGGCCGGTGGCGATCAGTTCGAGCGCGTCTCTCAGCCGCGAACGCGCCAGCGAAAAGCTGTGCTCCGCCAGATGCACGGTGGTCTGCCAGGATGTGGGCTGAAGCTGCAAGTGCAGGTCCTGGTCGATCTCTCGGGCTCGCGTGACGCCAGCGTCGTCACTCTCCACCAGGGTCACGCACTGGGCTAACAAGCACAGCTCCACCCGCGGATTCTTTTGCAGGACGACCCGCCGCCGCGGCTCGTCGAAATCCCGCTCGACGAGGGTGTTCAGGGTAGCGTCCGTCACGTAGGAGCCTCATACCATGGATTAAGCCCCGCGGCCGGTACGCTGTCTCTTGAGGCCGGCCAGGAGTCTTCTCTCCCCCCGCCAACGTGCTACAGGGACGCCCGATATGCCCCAAAGTTCCGACCAGATCCGCAGCGCATTTTTGGACTTCTTCGGCGGAAATGACCACGAGGTGGTGCCCAGTGGTCCTGTCGTCCTGCCGCACGACCCGACGCTGATGTTCGCCAACGCGGGCATGGTTCAGTTCAAGGATGTCTTCACCGGCAAAGAGAAGCGCCCCTACTCGCGCGCTACCTCCAGCCAGAAGTGCATCCGCATCAGTGGCAAACACAACGACCTGGAAAATGTCGGGCCTTCGCCGCGCCACCACACGTTTTTCGAGATGCTGGGCAACTTCAGCTTCGGTGACTACTTCAAGGAAGCGGCCATCGTTTACGCCTGGGACTTCATCAAGCAGCTGGGCCTCTCTGAAGATCGGCTGGTGGTGACCTACTTCGGTGGTGAAGACGGCATCCCGGCCGACGAAGAAGCCCGGGATCTTTGGAAGAAGATCAGTGGTCTCTCCGATGAGCGCATCATCGCTTGCGGCGCCAAAGAAAACTTCTGGTCGATGGGCGACACCGGGCCGTGCGGCCCTTGTAGCGAGATCCACCTGTATCAAGGTCCGTGGGACGGCAACGTGTCGTCGTTCGGGGAAGAACAGACCCCAGAAGGCCACGGCTGGATGGAGATTTGGAATCTGGTCTTCATGCAATTCGAACGCGATCAGAGTGGCAAGCTCGATCCGCTGCCGGCACCCTGCGTGGATACCGGCATGGGCTTGGAGCGCATCGTCAGCGTGATGCAGGACAAGACCAGCAACTACGAGACGGACGGTTTGCGCGTCCTGGTCGATGAGGCCGCACGCATCGCGGGCAAGCCCTACAACTCCAGCATGGATCCGGATGACGTCAGCATGCGCGTGATCGCGGACCATTCACGCCTGACGGCGTTCTTGCTTGCCGAGGGGGTGATGCCCGACAAGAGCGGCGCGGAATACGTGCTCAGGCGCGTGATGCGCCGGGCCATTCGCCACGGTCATCGTTTGGGGATCGAGAAGCCCTTCTTGCATGAGGTCGCGCTGAAGGTGGTGGAGACCATGGGTCACCACTACCCGGAGTTGGAAGAGCGCAAAGAGCACATCGCCAAGGTCGCGGAACAAGAAGAAGTGCGCTTCCGCGAGACGATTGAGCGTGGGCTGCACCTGCTCGAAGAGCAGTTTGAACAGATGAAACAGTCGGACGTCCAGGTGTTGGATGGGCGCGCCGCCTACAAGCTCTACAACACCTACGGCTTTCCCCTCGATCTCACCCAGGTCATCTGTGACGAGCAGGGCTACAGTGTGGACAAGGAGGGCTATGATGAGGCCTTGGCCGAAGACAAAGAGCTCTCGGGTAAGGGGCCCGTGGGTACCGCAATTGACGCGGTCTACCATCAGGCTCTGGAGCGCGTGCCGGGCAAGAATGTCGCGTTCAGCGGCTACTCCAAGAACCGTGATACGAGTGAGATCGTCGCGATCCTGGTTGACGGTCAGTTGGTGGACCACGTCAGCTGTGAGCTGGATGGAGAAACGCCCATCGCGGTAGAAAAAGTCGAAGTCATCGTGGCGCGCACGCCGTTCTATGGCGAGAGCGGCGGCCAACAAGGGGACCGTGGCACGATCCGCTCGGAAGACGGACAACTGAGCGTCGAAGATTGTCAAAAGCCGGTGCCCGGGTTGATCACTCATCGCGGCACACTGACACAGGGAACTCTGGAGGTCGGCAAAGCCGCCGATCTGTTCATCGACATCCCACGCCGTGAAGCGATCCGGCGCAACCACTCGGCGACTCATCTGCTGCACTGGGCGTTGCGCCAAGTGCTCGGCAGTCACGCACAGCAAAAAGGCTCACTGGTAGCGCCTGACCGGCTGCGGTTCGATTTCACCCACGGTGAAGCCATCAGCAAGGAGCAGCTTGCCAAGATCGAAGACTTGGTCAACGAGCGCGTGCTGTCCAATGCGCCTGTGCAGACGGAGTTGCTCTCAATCGATGCCGCCAAGGAGCGTGGCGCGATGATGTTGTTCGGAGAGAAGTACGACGCCAACGTGCGCATGCTAACCATCACCGACTCGGTTGAGCTGTGCGGCGGCACCCACGCGCGCGCCACGGGCGACATCGGCATCTTGAAAGTGATCGGTGAGCAGAGCATTGCTGCGGGCGTGCGGCGCATCACCGCAGCGACGGGCGCGGCGGCAGTGGACTACATGCGCCAACTGGAGAGCACGCTCGATCAAGCAGGGCAGATCGTCAAAGCCGGCAACGTGGACCTTCCAACCAAGCTGGAAAAGCTGATGGCCCACGAGAAGGCCCTCGAAAAGAAGGTGACTGAGCTGCAGCGCAAGTTGGCCAGCGGCGGTGATAGTGGCGGAGTGGATTCGATGTTGTCCCAAGCCAAAGAGATCAGCGGCGGCGTCAAAGTGCTGAGTCTACGCACAGATGTCAGCGATCGCGCGACGCTGCGAGAACTGGCGGAAAAGCTCCGGGACAAACTTGGAAACAGTATCGTCATGGTCGCCTCCGAGAGCGAAGGCAAAGCTCAAATGGTGCTGACCGTGGCACGTGCACTGACCGACAAATACCAGGCAGGCAAACTGATCCGGCCGCTCGCCGGAATCGTCGGCGGCAGCGGTGGAGGTCGGCCGGACATGGCCCAAGCAGGCGGCACCGATGTCTCCAAGCTGGACCAGGCGGTGGCAGCCCTGTACAAGTCTCTGGAGTCGGAGCAGTTGTCGCTGATGTAGCGGCTGCCGAATTTCCGGGCTGCTTTCCGCCTTCGCTGCTTGATGAATCCTGAACTCACGGTCTTGCTTGGCACGGCGGTCACCCTGGGGGTGACGCATACGGCCATCGGCATCGATCACACGCTGCCGTTCATTGTGCTCGGCAAAGCCCGGCGCTGGCCGCTTCGCAAGACCTTGCTGATTGCCGCGGGCTGCGGCGTCGCGCACGTGCTGTCCTCGGTCGCGGTCGGCGCCATCGGTTGGGGGTTGGGGCTGAGCACGTTAAAGCTCGAGGGATTTGAATCAGGCCGCGGCGAGCTCGCGGCGTGGCTGCTGATTGTGTTCGGCATGCTGTACGCGGCCCACGGGCTGTATCGGATGCGCCGCGGGGATGGCCATCGCCATCTACACATCCACGCGGATGGAACGATGCATTCGCACTCGCACGACCACGTATATGTAGCCGGCGGTGCCGTTCACGGCCACGCTCACGCGCAGAAGCTGGCACCCCCCAACTTGGCCAATGCGAAGTTTTCCGTGCACCCGGCAGCAGCCCAACGCCGCGGCATCGCGGCCAGCGTGGCCGGCATGTTCCCCAAGCGCGTCTGGCCGGCGCTGTTCATCTTGTTCTTCCTGGGCCCGTGTGAAGCCTTGGTGCCGCTGATGTTCGGTTCGGCAGTGCTGGATCCGGCAGGTGCTTGGCTCGTGGCTGGCGTGTTCGGTGTAGCCACGGTTGGAACGATGTTGGCGCTGGTCGCGTTGGGAATGGCAGGGCTCAGCTTCAGAACGCTGTCGCGCATCGAGCCGCACCTGAACTGGCTTGCCGGGGCGGCTATCGCTCTGAGTGGCGTGGCTGTGCAGCTGGGTCTCTGACTCGACCAGACTGACGAGCCTCTAGGCGCGGATGGGGCTTTTAGCCGCGGATGGCTTTGACGGCCGCAGCGACGTCCTTGCCGTCCACCTCAGCGCCTTGAGACTTGAGGTGCTTCATGGCGACGCCCGTGGCTTGACCGTCGTTTCCCGCCGCTTGGATCTTGTCTGCGACCGGCTCTAGCGCGGCTTGGATTTGCTCCACCGAGAGCGTTGCAGGGACGAACTGCTGCAGCACGGCGATCTCTTGCTGCAGCGTCTGTTTCTGCGCTTCATCCGTGGAGGCTTTGAGCGTCTCTTCATTGCTCTTGAGCAATTTCTTGAGCACGGCGACCACTCGTTTGTCATCGGCCACTTCGCCGGTCGAGGTGATGTCCCCAATCGCCGTCCTTAGGATTTCTTTTTCGACGGTGTTCTTGGCTTTCATCGCCGCGAACATCTTCTGTTTGATGTCATCAATCAGCATCAGTTTCCTCACTCGGTTCTTGCCGCGGCAGACGTAGCACGAAGCAAGCGCCTTGCTCGAAATTTTCAACGCAGTCCAGGCTGCCGCCCTGATTGACGATCAGCGCGCGAGCCGTCGGCAGGCCTAACCCAATGCCCAGCGGCTTTCCGCTGACCAAGGGCTCAAACAACAACTTGGCGTGTTCTTTGGTGATGCCTATCCCCGTGTCCGATACCCGCAGCTCGACGAAGTCACCAACGTTGGTCGCTTCGAATCTCAGCTCACCGCCGTCGGGCATGGCTTCGCGTGAGTTGCGGATCAAGTTTCCGAGCGCGATGCGCACCTGTTTGTGGTCAGCATGGGCAGTCAGACTGCCGACGTTGTTGTACACTTGGATGTTGTCGGCAACCGGTTCACTGGCGACGGCGGCGTTCACCACCTCAGCCAATGAGATCTCGGAGCCGGCAGCCGGTTGGATGCGTGCGTATTCCAACAGATCCCCGATGATGCGATTGGCTTCCCAGATCTCGTCATTGGCGATCTTGATAGCCTCCTGCAGGATGGGTTTGTCCAAACCGTCCGTCTGCCGGCGGATCAGCGCTAGACCGTTGCTAATAGCGCCCAGGGGGTTGCGGATTTGATGTGCCAAGCCCGCCGCCAACTGGCCCAGCACCATCAAGCGTTCCTTGCGCAACAGCTCTTCTTGCACGTCGCGCAAGGCGCGGGTGCGCTCCTGTGCATAGCGTTCGAGCTCTTCCTGCAATTGCTGGTCGCTCGCTGAGGCTTCGCCAGCCTGCCCGACAACGCACACGACGTGGGTCACCCTGCCGCCGGCATCAGTTAGCGGCAACTTGATGGCCGCTCGAGTCTGCCGCTGGCCAGTGGCGTTGGGGAATAGCAGACTCGTGCTCACCGGCTTCATGGTAGCAAGCACTTCACGGTCGCTCGTCTCAGAAGCCACAGCGTAGTCATCGCCAAAGATGATGCTTTCAGTGTTTCCAAGCAGCTCATCTCGGGCGCGCCCAACCAGTTGGCAGTAGGCGCTGTTGAGCAGCACTAGCTCCAGTGCGACACTCTTGGCGAACACCGGCTGGTGCACGTGCTCGGCGATCAGACCCAGGGAGGCCAGCGTGAGCAACGACTCGTGACCGCCGGCGTCTGGCTGGGCCTTGATTTCTCCACTCATTTCCGCTGGAGTCTAGGTCATCTTTGACAAGAATTCGAGCTGCCTACCGGGCGGGACATTCCTTGTCCGGAGCGGGGTGGGTTCCGGCCGACAAGGGCCGCGGACGCTGCTATGACGGCGGCGTGCCATTCGCTTCCTCTGATTGTCCAATCGGCGGTTTCGGGCCTGTCTCAGCCGACGGGTCGCCGAGTCGAATGGAGCGTGAAGGCGGATGGGTCACGAAGTCGGACGGGTCATGAAACTGGTTCACGCAGCCGACTTACACATCGATAGCCCGCTCACTGGGCTTGCGCGCTACGAAGGGGCGCCGGTGGAGCAAATCCGTGCTGCGACGCGCCGCGCGACTGAAAATCTGGTGCAGCTCTGCGTCGATCAGCAGGCGAGCGTGCTGCTGCTTGCCGGGGATTTGTTTGACGGGGATTGGAAAGACTACACGACGGGTCTGTTCTTCGTGCAGCAGATGCTGCGGCTCAAACACGCCGGGGTTGAGGTGGTCTTGGTGCGGGGCAATCATGACGCCGCCAGCATCGTCACCAAGCATCTCCAACTGCCTGACAATGTCCACCAGCTGAGTTCGGAGCAGCCCGAAACGAAGCTGTTCGAGGAGCTGGGGATTGCCGTCCACGGGCAGAGCTACGCGCGCCGCGCGGAAACCGACAATATCGCCGCGAACTATCCCGCCGCCGTGCCAGGTTGCCTCAATGTCGGGCTGCTGCACACCTGTGTGACGGGACGTCCAGGGCACGAGAACTACGCTCCCTGCGGGCTCGATACCCTACTGGCCAAAGACTACGACTACTGGGCACTGGGGCACATCCATGAGCGTGAGGTCTTGCATCAGACGCCCTGGATTGTGTTTCCGGGCAACCTGCAGGGGCGTCACATTCAAGAGACAGGCTCGAAGGGCGCCACGCTGATCGAGGCTAGCGATGGCAAGATCACCCGCGTTGAACATCAGCCGCTGGACGTGGTTCGATTTTGGATGTGTGAGCTGGTCGCCACGACGACCCAGGACGCGGATGCGGTGGTGGACGCGGTTTATGCGCGTCTCGAAGCGGAAGCCGCGCGGCTGGCCCCGCGGCTGTTGGCCTGTCGCGTGCGGGTTAGCGGCAGCTGCGCGGCCCACCGTTCCTTTCAACTCGAGCCTGAGCGTTGGGAGGCGGAGTTTCGGGCGCGCGCAGCCGAAATCGAAAACATTTGGTTGCACAGCGTGCAGCTTCGCACTCAGCCAACGGCGGACGCCCTAGCCTTGCTGCAGCGCGGCGACGCTATCGGCCAGATCGCCCGTCGTTTGGCCGAGCTTCGAGCCCCAGACGCGGACCTGTCGGAGCTGAGCGCCCTGTTTGATGAACTCCGGGTCAAGCTGCCCGCGGCAGGCTCGGAACAATCCGGGTCGGCTCTGGACTCGAAAGCGGCGCTGGATGACACGCTCGAGGATGTGCAAGGTCTGCTCTTGACCCGGCTGCTGGAGCTACATGAGTCGGGGTAGGCAATGAAGCTGCTGCGGCTCGACTTGCAGGCCTTTGGCCATTTCACGGATGTCAGCCTCGACTTCGAGCATCCGGAGTACGGGTTTCATTTGGTGTACGGATCGAATGAGGCTGGCAAGAGCACCGCACTGCGCGCGGTGCAGGGGCTGTTGTTTGGGATCCCGCAGAACAGCTCAGATACGTTCTTGCACGCCGGCAAGGATTTGCGCATCGGCGGCAAGATTTCAGCGCCTGCCGCGGATGGCAGCGAGCGTGAGCTGAGCTTCGTGCGCCGCAAGGGGCGAAAGAACACCCTGCTGACAGCCGGCGAAGCCAAGGACGCTGCCGGCGAAATCTTGAGCGAAATGGACTTGGCTGCATTTCTGGGGGGAACAGACCGCGACTTGTTCGGCGCCATGTTCGGGCTGAATCACGAAACATTGCGGGTCGGTGCTCAGTCGCTGTTGGCGGGTGAAGGAAAGCTCGGAGAGAGTCTGTTT
>JBNLEN010000165.1:0-13830 GCA_050304975.1 Polyangiaceae bacterium | reverse complement strand
CTCCGGCCAGCGCAATAACAACAATAGCGGCGGCGGTGGCATGGTGTGGTGGGAGTACTGCTCACCGGACCACTGGGTGCGGCACTTCGTCGGCGACCAGCATTTTACCGCTGCTGGGGGCAACGCCATGGACGTCGATAGGGACGGTTGGATGGACCTACTGGCGGGGGAGTCTTGGTATCGAAATCCGCAGAACCCTCGGGAAGCGGAGTCTTGGGAACACCATCGGATTGGGGATGATGCGTTCCGCTCCGAAGAACTGATCGTCGGTGATGTAACCGGAGACAACTACCCGGAAGTGCTGTACGTGTGGCAGTCGCACAACCCGACCTATCACAGTCCCGGAGCAGACCCGACCCAGCCTTGGATCCCGACGGTGCTGTCCGGAAATAATCAGCAGCAAGGCGGTGCGATTGGCGATATTGACGGTGACGGCGACAACGATTGGTTGGTGGGTTTGCGCTGGTGGTATCGCAACGTCAACGGTGACGGCAGCGAGTGGGAGACCGTCGAAATATTCGGGACCGAGCATGATGACCGCTTCAATAGTCCGCTGGCCTACTTGGGCGACATCGATGGGGACCAAGACTTGGATATCGCGCTGGCAGAGCACTTTGGTTCAGGGATAGCGTGGGCAGAGAACATCGACGGCAAGGGCACCGTGTTCGCGTTTCATGACCTAGGCGACGACAAGGACTTCGTGCACACAGTCGTACTCGCCGACTTCGACAATGACGGCGACTTGGACTACCTGGTTGGGCAGAATACAGGCCCATCATTCATTCTGGAGAATGACGGCGCCGGCAACTTCACGGAGCAACGCATCGCAGCCGACGTGAATCTACATGAAGCTCGTGTCGGGGATGTGGACTGTGACGGCGACTTGGATATCGCGGGCAAACCTTGGGGTATTCCCGGCCAATCAGGCGATACCGAAGAGGGCCGAGACCACGTTTACCTGCAGAACATGCTCGTGGAGTTAGGTGGCACGCCAAAGTTCGATAGCGAACGCTACTTCACCGAGCAGCATCATACGTCAGTGCTCCAGGACCGGATCTGCGCTCACTGACTCGTGGCCTTTCAGCCACGGCAGCCTTAGTGCTCCAGCGCAGCACCAACCAGGCTCCAATCCCAGACAAGAACGAGCCGAGTAGCACGCCGCGTTTAGCTTGCGCGTAGTCCGCAAAATCTGGGAAGGCGAGGCCGCCGATGAACAGCGCCATCGTGAAACCGATGCCGCACAGCAGCGCCGCCCCATGGATCATGCGCCACGATAGCTGCGTCGGGAGTTCGGCCAGGCGAAGCTTCACCGCCAGCCAAGAGAACCCCAGCACTCCGAGTTGTTTGCCGACGAACAGACCGGCGGCGGAGGCCAGCGTGATTGGGGTGAGCAGCTCGCCGCTGCCTTCTCCTCCTAGCGTCACGCCTGCGTTGGCTAGTGCGAACAGCGGCAGAACTACGAACGCGACGAGTGGTACCAAGCCGTGTTCTAGCCGGATCAAAGGGGAACCCGCTGAGCGAACGGCTTTCGTGACTTCATCCAAGTGATGCTGCTGCTCGAGCACGTTCGCAGGGCCGGCATCCCGAGTTCCGACGGGGACCAGGCGACTCCACTTGGCCGGGATGGCGTCCAGCAACTTCGTGCTGCGACGACTGCCCAACGCTGGGATCGTGAACGCCATCAATAGAGCTGCAACGGTTGCGTGCACGCCCGATTTTAGGAAACCGAACCAAACCAGTAGTCCAACTGCCAGGTATGCCAGGGCGTGGCGCACGCCGGCCCGGTTCATGCCGATGGCGATACCGAACAAGGCTAGACCAATTCCCAGGTTTAGCAGGGCGACGTTGTCCGTGTGGACTAGCGCAATGATCAGCACGGCCCCAATGTCATCGACGATGGCCAGAGCGGTGACAAATACCTTCAGCTGCAGCGGGATCCGGTTTCCCATCAGCGCCAGAACGCCCAGCGCAAAAGCGATATCCGTGGCCACCGGCACGGCCCAGCCGTTGGCGGCGGGGGTTCCTTGAGTGATGGCGAAGTAGATCAAGGCGGGGACTACCATTCCCCCGACGGCCGCAAAGATCGGCAACGCCGCCTTCCGCAGGGACGAAAGCTCGCCGAGCATGACCTCCCGTTTGATCTCCAGCCCCACGTGGAAGAAGAACACCCCCATCAGGCCATCATTGATCCAATGCAGCGTGGATTTCGAGAGTTCCCAGCGTCCGAAACTCAAACTGATCGGCGCCTCAAGCCAGGCGAAGTAGGCCGTGGCCCAAGCGGAGTTAGCCCAACCGAGCGCCAAACAAGCCGCCGCTACGAGCGCGATACCGCCTGCAACCGAGGGTGAGTTGAGCAAGCGGTGGAGTAGCTGCTGGTAATGATTCTTAGGTGAGGACTGGTTCATGGCCTCTTGCAGTCTTAGGTGGACGGCGCTTCCTTTGGTCGAGGAAGATCACGCTGCCGTAGTCGTTGATAGGGGCGACGCTCGACAGTGAGGTTCCGGGAGTAGCCAGTTTGACGAATGTGCTGACTCGGTAGCCTCTTGTTCGCAGCTTGTCCGCGAGCCTTTCGAGTCGAACGGCTCTCTCAATGGCGTATGCGCCGCTGGGTTTGCGGAAGAACCAACCAATGAGCCCCTCCTCCACTACCTCGATCGCAGTGACGTACCGGTTGCGGCTCTGTCGAGCGGCTTGCTGAAGACCTTTCCAGGTCCTCCGCTGGCTGGCTCCTGATAAGACGAGTAGCGACCCCCCTCGGGCCGTGGTCGTGTCTTGAATGGTTTCTCGAGTTTCCATATTGGCTCCGACGCGCCGTCGACCACTTGTCGACAAGCCCTCATCCCTCCTATGTGGGGCTTTAGGATGCGTTGGGCCAATCGATAATATTCGTGGAACACATCGACATAATCTATGCAACACGGGGCAAAAAGCCGCGCTGCGTCAAGCCATCAGGATCTTTCGAGCTTCTGCCGTGATGCTAGCAACGGCCGGATGCTTGATGCGGCGCTCAACACTGATGGCATAGAATTTTTCCCGAATAGCGTCGGTGCGTCCAATGACGTCCACGCCATAGGTAGTGCGGACTTCAGACTCGATCACGGTGGGTGCGGCAAACAGTCCGGCGCCGTTCTCACCGAACACCTTGAGCAGACCCATGTCTGAAAACTCAGCAACCACGCGGGGTTTGACGTCCAGAGACTCAAACCACCTGTCGAGCGAAGCCCGCAGTGCTTCCCCAGGTGTGGGCAACAACATGGGGGCTCTCTCGAGCGACTCGGGAAATCCCGGTTGGTAACGCTTCCGAAACTTGGCTTTTCCGAAAAAGGTAACACCCGACTCACCCAGCAGGTGGTTGAAGGCCCGCACGTTGGCAGTGCTGCTCACTGGTTCGTCGGAAAGCACCAAGTCCAAGCCGTTGATGGACAGGTTGGCTAGCAAGTGGTCGGTCTTGGCATTTTCGCACACCAGCTGCACCGGGGGATCCAGCGATAGACCAGAGGCCAGCAACCTATATGTCACGAGTTTGGGCAAGGAGTCGGAAATACCTACGTGCAGCCGCGAGGGACGACCGCTTGGGCGTCCTCGAAGGGTATCCTGCAGTTCCTTGCCCAGTCCGAAAATCTCGTCGGCGTAGCGGTAGACCAGCGTGCCAGCCTCTGTGAGCTTGACGCCACGCCCATCTCGCTCGAGCAGCCGCTCCCCCAAAGCTTCCTCGAGCGAGCGGAGCTGGCCGCTGATAGTGGGCTGGGTTAGCCCTAGGCGCTTGGCCGCGCGCGTGATCCCACCCTCACGCGCGACCGTCCAGAAATAGAGCAGGTGGTGATAGTTGAGCCACTCCACCCGACAATTTCTTCAGACTTGCAGACGCTCGTCAAGCACTACGGAGCTGGTACGGGGTCGCATGGCGAATCGATGCGGTGCCGCACCGGCGCGCTTTCTCCAATTCTCGTTTCAGTGCGCGACAGATCCGGTCAGCGGCGGCATCGACGGCGGCGTACATGCTTGCGTCGTTGGCGCTGATCACAACGAAGCCGCCATATCTCAGACTGACGCGAATGGAACAGCACTTGTCTATCCCTCCACGAGGGCCGTTCACATCCGCCAATACAACCGTCACGGTCCCAATGCGGGCGCGGAAGCGACCCAGGGCAAAAGCGAGTCGCCGTCGGCAGTGATCATCCAGCGCCTCAGTCAGTCCAATGCTCTTTGCTCGAATTGCGATGTCCAAGTTCCAACCTCCAGTGGCTAGGGGTATTAGGAGGGTGGAGTAGAACGAAAGTTTGGTCCAATCGATAATTTGCCTCAAACCCATAGTTAATGTCTATGTAAAACTGAGCTTTCTGGCAGCTCCTGCACGTTGGTGTTTCGAACGCTTTTCCTGAACCGGCACCGGGGCTCGCGTTGATAGAATGCTGGGCATGCATCCTTGTACCGGGACACTCACCCAGCTAGGCGCCCAGCTCGGCCCAGGGGAAATCAAACAGAAGCCCAACGATGACGAAGTGGAGTGGCGTGGGCAGTGCTACAACCTGCCCACACGGTTGTTGGTCAACAGCTTTCAAGACGTTGAGGGCATGGTCAAGTTCAACAATCCCCATGGGACGGTCGATCTCAACTGGGATCCGGAGTACGTCAACGATCCAGGAGATGCCGACGCTTGGTCTGACGACGACACGGCTCGCGTCTTCGTGGGGCGTGGCGTATGCATTGAGACTTTCGCCTCGAGCATGGAAGAAGAGATGGCTGGCTTCAAGAGCTTGCCCTACGAGCCGATGCGTCACCTCATTGGCGCCATGATTCGAGACCACGCATCCAGGGTTTACATCCGATCGGATGAGTTTGAGTTTGGCTTCAAGCACACGCTTGATGAGTGGCCAGATGGCGTTGCCGCTGTGACCCGCTTTACCCAAATGGTTGGCTGGTGTTGTGCTAGCTGGGCCGCCACGCCGCCGGACCCCAATGCGATGGCGGCGATTCAGGCCATCTCCTACGGAGGTGGGGCTGCCCAAGCGGGCCACTACGCACCGATCAAGATGCACTGCAACTATTGCCGCTCGACGTTTCTTTTGACCCCGGCAAGCGTGTGCGCCAATTGCGGCGCGCCAGCGCAAGGCTAGCGCGCGAGCGGACCGAGGCGAGCGCAGCCACTTGTCGCGAATATCGTATGAGCCGTTTGCGTGCCCACCCCTGGCGGGAGCTATGACCCGGAAGCGGTGTGGGAGCGGAGCTTACCGCTCAGCACGGGTGCCGCGAACTTTAGCCCGACAATCAGCACCATTGCCCCGAAGGCCCAAATTCCGGTGCTGATCCGCCATTCTGTCAGGCTTGGCACATATTCCACGACCTCATGCAAGGTGCTGGGCACAAACCCCGGAATGATCAGCCCCATGCCTTTTTCGATCCAGACACCCGAAAACGCAAACACGCACGCTGCCAGTAACAGGCGCTCGTTGCCGCGTCGGGTGGTGGGCAGGTGCAGCAACACGGCTGACGCCACATTCAGTACCACGGCGGACCAAGTCCAAGGCACGAGCGCGGAAGCACCGTGGCTACCGAAAAACAAGTAACGGATGGCCGAGGCATGATGTCCGCCTGTGTAAAAGGCGGTGAACGCTTCGGACAGGAACATGAACAGGTTTACCAGCACCGTAATACGCAGGACTTTCTCTAGAGTGCGTGTGGGGCCCTCTGTGATCTGCATTTTCGTGAAGCGTCTCAGGGCTGCTAGCAGAACAATCACGAAAGCCGGGCCACTGATGAACGCAGACGCGATGAATCGCGGGGCGAGCAGCGCCGAGTTCCAAAATGGCCGCCCGCCCAAGCCGCTGTACAGAAACGCCGTGACCGTATGGATGGAGATTGCCCAAAAGATCGATAGAAACACGAACGGGAGATACCAGCGCTTGTCCGGTGTCTTGCCTTGAAAGCGTTGGTAAAGCGTGTAGCCAACGATGTGCAGATTGATCAGCAAGTAGCCGTTGAGCACAATCACGTCCCATGTCAGCATCGAGATCGGCCAATTGAAGCGGCCGAGCCCGGGAATGATGTGCCAAAACCGGTCCGGGCGGCCCATGTCAGCAACGATGAACATGGTGCAAACGATGATAGACGCGATCGCGACCAGTTCACCAATGATCACCACATCGTGCATTTCCTGGTCATCATACAGATATGCTGGGATGACCATCATCACCGCGCCAGCCGCGAGCCCCACGCCAAACGTAAAGTTGGCAATGTAAAGCCCCCACGAGACGTGATCGGTCATCGACGTGAGAGCCATGCCCTCGGTAACCTGGTACGCCCATGCATTGGCCCCAGCGAGCGCGACCGCCGTCAGCACGAACATGACGACGAAGAATGCACGCGTCCCGTCCGTCGCGCGGTTGAGCAAATGCACCAGAAACCGCGGATAGGTGAAATCGTGCCGCTCCGGGTGGGAGGTGTTATCTGGGGAGTCCTGCATCTCAAACGTCGAAGAAGTAGTAGAAGCGTGGACGGGTGCCGAGCTCTTCCTTAAGCACGAACACTCGCTTGTTTTCCAAAATCCAACGAATGGTACTCTTGGGATCCAACAGATTGCCGAACACGCGCGCCCCGGTTGGGCAGGCCTCTAGGCAGGCGGGTAACCTTCCTTTGCGCGTGCGGTGTAGGCAAAAGGTACACTTTTCCACGACACCTTGGGGGCGAACGCGGTTCGAGAGGTACCCCTGTTCGGGGTTGATATCGGCGGCGTCTATTTGGGGCTTTTGCCAGTTAAAGCGTCGGGCGTGGTATGGGCAAGCCGCTTCACAGTATCGACAGCCGATGCACCAGTTGTAGTCGACCACAACCACGCCGTCAGATTCTTTCCAGGTTGCTTGCACCGGGCAGACGCGGACGCAAGGGGCGTTGTCACACTGTTGGCACTGCACCGGGAGGTAGTACTTGCCTTCGCGGGGCACGGGGTGATCGTAGCTCGCGTCGCCGTTTTCAAAATCTAGGCTGCCCTGGTCCATCTCGAACACGCGAATGTAGGAGTTGTTGGTCGCGCGATCGTGGTTGTTTTCTTCGTGGCAAGCTTCCTGGCACTTGCGGCAACCGATACACACACTCAGATTCAAGGCGTAGCCAAACTCGACACCTTGCTGGGGCCGGACGTCTTCGATGGTGACATCAGCGCCGTACTCGGTCTTGGTCTCTTGCTCCAGCCGCCGAAGGATCTCATCCAGCTGGTCCTTGGTGAGCTCGGTATAGTGCTTTTGCAGAAACTCATCCATTGAGAGATCTGCAGTCCAATTGGTCAACGGAGCGGTGGCTCCCACAAAGGCGGACGCGCCCAAGGTAGCGCCGGCGACGCGTAGAGCCGTGCGTCTACTGGAACTCATTGCGAGTGTCCTTGCGCGAAGAAACGATCGCGCGGTGGGGCCGCCGGCATGACGGGTTGGATCTGCGGCTGGTGTGGATGATGACAGTCAACGCAGTGGTTACGTAGTTGGGGGCCTTGTTTCAGATCCCAATGACCGTTCATGCCGCCGTGAGAGCCGCGTTGGTAGTTCTCATACTGACGACCGTGACACTGTGCACATAGTTGCATCACTTCCGTCATCGGTAGAACTTCACCTGTGGCGAGATGCAGGCGGCTGGACTTGCCGTTCACGTGACAAGCCGCGCAGCTCAGCTGCCCGTGTTGGAACTCAAGGCCCAGATGAAACTCTTTGAAGTCGCTGACGGCTTTGGGAAGAGGTCGGTCTTGCCGCAGGGAATGGCAGGTGTCGCAGATGATGCGCTCCGCGTGCCCATTCGCGGTGCTGACTTCGACCGCACCGAGCATCGGAGGCTGGTGGATCTCAACCGGGTAGGCCGTGCCTTCCGGCTTGGCCACTGCTTCAGTATGTGGTTTGCCGTGACAGGACGACAGCAGTACCAGACTGAGTGCGGTCATGGGCATGTTCAGTTGCCAGCTCATATTCAAAGGGCTGCGAGGGTTGCAGCCACCATGCCAAGCGGCGATGCTGGGTTCCGCGCGCAACTGGTGAACATTGCACGTGTGTGAGTGCGTTCGCGTGACGCAGCTTCTACGTCGCGGCAAACCGAGCGACGCAGCTTTTGCGTGGCCCAGTACGCTGTTGGACAGCAAAGACGCAGCCCCGAGAACTGGCCCCCGTCTTGCTTAGTGCGAAGCGATGATCAGTTCTTTGGTGGTGAAGCTGGATGAGGAACAGGCTGCGGGATTAGAGGTGCTTCAGCGGCTGAATGAAGACTCACGGGTCAGTGTAGGTGAGCTGCAAGGGCAGTTCCTACCCCTGGTTACTGATGTGGCAGGGGTGAGCGCCGCGATGGACCTAGCCCGATCGATCGAACGGCTGCCGGGCGTGCTTCGCGTCGACTTAGTCCAAGCCCACTTCGAAGTCGATGAGGCTGACGACAATACCGCTTGGCCATCGCGGGAGCGCCGTCATGCTTGACCGGCGCGGCTTCTTGAAGAGTTCGGCGATGATGGCCGCCACATTGGCAGCGTCGCGCCTCGCTAGTGGGGAGACTGGTGGAAGATCCTCACCGCATCTGAGAGTCGTAGATGGCGTCCGGTGGGACAAGGCTCCGTGTCGATTCTGTGGCACTGGCTGTCACGTGCAAGTTGGCGTCAAGGACGGCAAAGTGGTGGCCATTGCCGGCGACCAACAGGCGGATGTGAACAAAGGCTTGCTCTGCGTCAAGGGGTATCACGTCGCGCTGGCGCTCTACGGCAACGACCGACTGAAGAAACCTCTGCTCAAAGACGGCGACGGTTACAAACAGATCAGCTGGGACAAGGCGCTCGACATCATTGCAGATAGAGTCATGTTGGATCCACCAGGCTTCGCTATCTATGGTAGCGGACAGTGGACCATCCCCGAAGGGTACGCTGCTCAGAAGTTGATCAAAGGTGGGCTCAGCAACAACCAGATAGATCCGAACGCCCGCCTATGCATGGCCTCTGCGGTGACCGGCTTTCTGTCGACGTATGGCGTGGATGAGCCTGCTGGGTGCTACGATGACTTGGATGCCTGCGACGTCTGCATCACCTGGGGTAACAACCCGGCCGAGATGCACCCAGTGTTGTTCTCGAGACTGGTGGATCGCCGCTCTCGCGGGGAGAAGGTCACCCTGATCGATATCGGGACGCGAAAGACACGGACCACGGCATTCGCTCAGCACTATCTCGAGTTCAGGCCCCAGACTGACTTGGCCATCGCCAATGGCGTCATGCATCTGCTGCTAAAGCGCGAGTCTTACGACAAAAGCTTTGTCGCGAATCACTGCAACTTCCGGGCAGACAGTGACCCGCCGAGCCTGCCCGGTAAGCAGATCACGTTCCAGGAGTTCAAACAAGGACTCGAAAAGTACACGCCGGAATATGTTTCCGAAGTGAGCGGTGTCTCGGTCGAAAATTTGGAGCTGTTGGCGAATCTGTTCGCGGACAAGCAGCTCAAGATTACCAGTCTTTGGTGCATGGGCATGAACCAGCACACGCGAGGCACCGCCATTAACAATCTGGTGCATGGTCTGCACCTGCTCAGCGGTCACTTTGGCAAACCCGGTGACGCGCCCACCAGTTTGACGGGCCAGCCGTCAGCGTGTGGCACGGTCCGCGAGGTTGGTACCTTGGCGCACGCGCTACCCGGCGGACGGGTCGTGGCCAACGCAGAGCATCGCAAGCAAGCCGAGCAGTTTTGGAATCTCCCGGCGGGGCGAATCAATGCGAAGCCGGGATATCACACCGTCAAAATGTGGGAGCAGTTTTGCAAACCCAAGCAGCAAGGCGGGGACATCCACACTATCTGGGTGCAGGTCACGAACCCGGGACAAACGCTCCCGAACACGAATAAGCTGTTTTATCCCAGTCGGAAACTGAAGGATAAGTTTCTGATTGTATCGGACGTCTATCCCACGGCAACGACGCAGCACGCAGATCTCATCTTGCCGAGCGCGATGTGGGTCGAGAAGAATGGTATGTTTGGGAACTCGGAGCGCCGTACCCAGCAGTGGTTCAAGATGGTCGAGCCACCAGGTGACGCTCGCGATGACGTTTGGCAGGTTATCGCCCTAGCTCGGAAACTGTATGAGCGCGACTTCGAGGGGGCGAAGGACAAGGACGGACGTTTCCTGTTTCACATGGAAGCAGATGGCAAAGAGCTGCCTAACTGGGACTTCAAGCGCTACTACGATCACAACATCGATGAGCAATTGTTTGAAGAGTACCGGCAGTTCACTCGCCTGAAGCATAAGGATCTGGCTCCGTACCAAGAATATGTCAAAGCGCGAGGTCTGCGCTGGCCCGTCGTGCAAAAGAGTGACGGGAGCTGGCGTGAGACCCGCTTTCGCTTTGCGGAATTCGACGACACCTACGTCGGCAAAGGGAAAGGAATCGATTTCTATCACTCCACCACCAATGACGGTAAGGCCCAGATCTGGTTTCGCCCATACGAGCCCCCACCGGAGGCCCCCGATGCCGAGTTTCCGTTTTGGCTGTGCACCGGGAGAGTGCTCGAGCATTGGCACACTGGCAGCATGACCATGCGCATCCCGCAGCTTCGCGCAGCCATGCCCCAAGCATATGTCGAGCTGAATCGGACTGATGCGCGCCGCCTGGGCATCAGCAACGGTCAGCTCGTCGAAGTGCAGACGCGCCGCGGCCAGCTGAGGTTGCCTGCCTGGGTTGGCGGGCGAGGGGAGCCGCCGCCGGGGTCATTGTTTGTGCCCTTCTTTGATGAGAACCTGTTGATCAACCAGCTGACATTGGATGACCACGATCCGTTTTCAAAACAGCCGGACTACAAGAAGTGCGCAGCGCGTCTCGTGCTCGGATGAGGGGCGTCTCAGTGAGGCAATGGGATGAGCGATAACTTTCCCTCGGTTCACGTCGAGACGCGGCGTCTAGTTCAACTGGGCGCCGTGTTGGTGGCGGCGTCGCTGATTGGGTTCTTTAGCGTGCTGAGGGACCGCGAAGAACCTCGGGGGTTCGCTGAGCCTCGGGCAGCCGCGGAGGTTTCTGCGCAGCGGGCCGAGTCGTACGCCCAGCTGCGCTCATCGGACGACCCGACCGGTGCCGGTCTGCATGCGCTGGGGTTCAAGGGTCTTCGAGAAGCATTGCCGGCTGCAACTGCGGGCGTCGAGCAGACACCTCAAGACCGCGAGAGCGCACTAGCAGTACGTGCCCAGCGGCGTGCATTCAACGGAGCGCCACCTACGATTCCGCATGTAGTGGACCAAATGGCGAAGCCGAACTGCCTGGTGTGTCATGAGAGTGGCCTGGTGATTGATGGCAAGATCGCACCGATGATGAGTCATCCACCCATGAACAGCTGCCTGCAATGCCACGCGGTCGCCATTGCGCCTGAAGGGCTGAGCGTCACAGCCTTCGCCGGAAATGACTTTGAGGGCGTTGGGTTTGCGCAAAAGGGGGCCCGCGCCTGGCAAGGAGCTCCACCGAGCGTCCCCCATTCTTCGCTGATGCGTGAGAATTGCGGAAGCTGCCATGGTGTGAGTGGTCGATTGGGCATGCGAAGTACCCATCCGCAGCGACAAAGTTGCACCCAGTGTCACGCCCTCTCGGCCGAGTTGGATCAGCGGTTATTCGCGGGGCGCAACCCATGAACGACTCCCAGCCAATCTCACTGCCGGAAACCTATGCAGGGCTGCTCGATGCGCCCGCGGTGCGTGACCTCCTAGCGGACATCGAAATGGCGTGCTCTGAGCTGGAGATCCAGGTCAAGGGAGGAGCGGACCTGCGCGCGGAGGGTGCGGGACCGGATATCGCCTCGGCATATGAGCAGCTGATGGCAGGACGGGTGCACGCTGTGCAATTGCGCTATGTGTATAGAAACCAAGCCTGGTGTGACACGCTGCTGCGCGCAGCGGCGGGATTTCGATTGGTTCGCGTCAACTTGGATGAAGTGGCTGCACTGCCGAAGTAGCGTTTCCGCGCACTGAGGGTCGAAAGCTCAGGCCCCCGAGTAGGATTGACGCTATTACACAGAGGTGGCCCTAATTCGTAGCATCGCGAGACGTAAGCAGACGCTGCTTGTGGCGCTGGGGATGCTCATCGCCCTTGGCGCGATTGGGGCGGTGCGCTGTGGTGTTGCGGGGCGAGGGGAAACTAGTTGGCCACTGATTTCTGTTCAAGAGCCTCGCAAACCGTTTGATGTAACGTTCATCGTCGCGTCGGACACTCACTTGGGGCTCGGGGATCCGGTAACACCCGGACGGGACCCAGTGAAAAACCCCGTCAGGATCGAAAAGACGAATTTGCAGATGATTGACGCCATGAACTCCGTGGCAGGCAAGCTTTGGCCGCAGCAGCTTGGCGGTGCGGTATCCGAACCGCGCGGAGTCTTGATCTCCGGCGACCTGACCGAAAATGGAGGGAAGCAGGATTGGGTGTTGTTTGAGGCGTTGTATGGGCGGACCGGCAAGGAAGGCCCGCTACGTTATCCAGTCTACGAAGGGGACGGAAACCACGACGCGCATCGCGGGTGGTTCATCCGCGAGGAGATTGCGCGTCGCCATGGGGGGCGACGCTACTCCTTCGATTTCGAAGGACTGCATCTGGTGTGTCTAGGTGAGGCTCCGGATGAGGACGGGCTGGAGTTTCTGGAGAAGGATCTGAAACAGCTGGCGCCCGATACACCGGTGGTGCTCTACTTTCACTTTCCCCTGCTAGGCCCCTACTCAGACACTTGGTTCACGCGCGGCGGTTATCCGGAACAGCTGTATCGCGTGATCCAGGGCTACCGGGTGATTGCGATATTTCACGGGCATTATCACGCGTCCGGCGGATACCATTGGCGCGGCTATGACGTGTACAATGTTGGTTCACCGAAGCACGATCACCACAGCTTCGCGGTCGTCAACGTGACCAATGAGCACATGCGCGTCGCCTCCTGGAACTATGACCTTCAGGACTGGTGGTGGTGGCATGGCAAGAGCATCGCTCTGGATGAACCCACCGGCGCGGAGGGACAACCCAAGCCTCCGCCGACTGAGGTACTGGGGATCAAGCTCGAGCTCGAAGAAGTAGTTCCTCGCGTCGACTTGTAGCGTGCCTTGGGTGCAGCTACTTGTGTTTGCCGCGTCCGGCTTTCCCACTGAAGCCGCGCTCTGAGCGTTTGTCTTTCTTCTTGCGCTGCTTGTCTTTGCCGTGACCCTTGGCGCGCGGCTTCTTGTCGCTCCCTTTCTTGTCTCGTTTAGGCGGCTCACTGGGCCTGGCTTCGTCTTCCGCAGGGGCGGGTTGCTTTGGGCCCGGGCGGGTTTCGTCGGGAATCCGTGGCGGGACGACGTCTTTGTGCGGAGCCTCTGCTACCGGCGGGGCGCTTGGGGGCCTGGGTTTACTGGGTGCCTTTTCTGTATCGGGCGTCTGTGGGCGGGGCGCATTGCTGTCCCGCTCCGCTCCGTCGGCGGGTGATTCGTCAGCGCTCGAAGATGGCTCCTTGCCAACATCATCATCAAGGCCGATCGCGTCAGACGTTTCGCTAGAGTCAGGTGCGGGCCAAGCCGCCCACGCGCTGACACCCACAAACAGCAACACGACGGGAGCCAGAAGCCAAAGTCGACGCTTGGCGCTGCTTGGCGGCGGTTGTGCCGCGAGGGGCGGATCGTGTGGTGATGGGGCCTGCGCCGACACCATCGTTGCGTCGCTGGTGACCAGGGCCGCAGGACTGGCGGAGACCGTGGTCGCTTCGGGGGCGATGGTCGGCTCGGGGCTGATGGCCGGAATGGGAGCACTCTGCGCTTGCGCGACGAAGCCGTCGGCCCGCGTCGGATCACTTGGGCGGGCTGCTGCCGCCAGTTGGGCGGAGTCGGGCTGACCGATGC
>JBNLEN010000164.1:0-13983 GCA_050304975.1 Polyangiaceae bacterium | reverse complement strand
ACTGCGCGAGGGGTTCATCAAGAACCGCTACAGCGGTCGAACCTTCATCATGCCCGACGCGCTCACGCGAGCTGCCGCCCTGCGCCTCAAGCTCAACACCCTGCCGGGCGAGGTCCGCGATCGGCGGGTGCTGCTCGTCGACGACGATGAGCGCGTGCGCGAGGTGACTGCCCGGATGTTGGAGTCCGGTGGGCATCAGGTGGACCGCGCACCTGATGGTCGAGTCGCGCTAGCTCTGCTCGCGAGCCAATCCTACGACTTGGTGTTGAGCGACGTGGTCATGCCCGGTATTGGTGGACTTGAGCTCTCGGCTGCGGTCGCAGAAACCTGGCCGCACACCCCCGTAGTGTTGGCGTCGGGCTACCCCTTGGACCAGACGCTCGAGCACCGCGGCCGGCACTTCCTGACCAAACCGTTTCACCGGCAACAGCTGTTGGAAGCCGTTGGCAAGTTGGCTGCTGACCGCGCACCGAAGCTCAACCGGGGCGGCAGCGCCGAATAAGCAGAGCTCATAACAGGACGATCCAACACCCGTAACGCCTCAGATTGAGGAGACCTGGCGGACCCGCCGGGAATCTGCTTGCGCTTTGCTTGGTGAGGACTATGACTGCCGCCATGCACACATCGGACGTCATGGTGACGCTGGCCCTCGTAGCGATCGTGGTGTTCCAGATCTGGGTGACCTGGAAGCTTCGCCAGTCCTCGGAGTATGATGCCAGCCAGAAGAGCGCTCAAACCAAGCTGATTTGGCTACTTCCGCTGATCGGCGCTGCGGTCGTGTTCGCCGCGCTGGAGCCGGAAGACGAGCGGCGGCCCCCGACCGATAGCTCCCAGCAGTAGGCTGACTTCCCCAGTCAATCCCATCCTGGGGCGTCAATCGGGATTGGGTACTTGAGCAGCACCCCAGCCTCACCGAACCAATCGCCTTGACCGTCCAGCAACCAACCTGAGCGAAAGTATCCGCTCAGGATCCCGAGAGTCAGCACGGGGCGTACCACCAGCGCGTGTTTGGCGGCGCCGCCATCGAGCAGCAGCATATAGCCGCCGTCCAAACCCAGGACGGTGTAGCCCAGCTCGGGCCCGATGGATAGCCGTGTTTCGCTGGCACCGAAGTCATGATTGGCGTCCAAGTATCCGCCGTACCAAAGCCAGTTGCCGTCATGGGCGACAACGCTGGTCTCGCCACCCAGCACGAACCCAGAACCACCGATGCGGTCGATAGAGCCGCCAAGATTGATACCGGTTGGCAGAAACACGCCCTTGGGCACCAGCATCGGCCCGCTCGCGCCCGCTGGTAATGTCCAGAGCACGCTCGCTATCAGCACCAACATCGTCAGACGCCGCGTCACGAGCGCATGGATATCACAGGCGCTGAAGCAGCGGGAAACCAGCACCACAAAAAAGGACCCCACTGGAAACTCAGTGGGGCCCTACGACCAGGGAGGAGCTGGTCAGCATCGGTGGGTTGCGCGGTTTCTGGCGCGCGGCGACCAATTATCCTTTAGCTTGCGCTCAGCGCTGCTTGGTTTTGCCGCGGGGACCGTGCTCCGCCTTGCCCTTGGCCCCTCGCTCTTGCTGGTCGTGCTTGGCTTTGCCTTTGGGGCTCTTGCGCTCGCGCTTGTCTTCTTTGGCTTCGCGCTTGTCTTGCTTGCGCTCGCGCTTGTCTTGCTTGCGCTCGCGCTTGTTTTCTTTGGCTTCGAGCTTGTCTCGCTTCTCGCGCTTGTCTTGCTTGCTTTCAAGCTTGCCACCGCGCTCGGCTTCGCCTTCGCCTCCCTTGTCTCGTCGCTGGTTCAACTCTTCCTGGGTGACGCGACCATCGGCGTCGCGATCCAGCCGCTCGAAGAGCTTACCAGGAGTCGTGAACTCCTCCTTCGAAACCAGGCCGTCGCGATTGCTATCCAGCGGTCCCAAGCGGCCTTTCGGACCCCGGTTTGCCCGGTGCTCTGCCTTGTCTTTGCCATGAGCCCGACGCTCAGCAACATGCGCGGCCCTCGGGTTCTTGGCCGCATTCAGCTCGGCTCTGGTCAACGTGCCGCTCCCGTCAGTGTCCAGCTCGGCAAACTGTTGGGCTTTCATCGCCGTCACTTCGGCCGCCGTGACGCTGCCATCTCCATCTGCATCTGCTGTCATCAAGCCTTTGGCAGGCTTTGCAAAGGCTGACCAACTTGCAGAAACGGTGATCAGTGCGATGGCGCCAACGGAAAGAATGGTACGAGTCTTCATTGTTTGTGTTCTCCTTTTGAGGATTGGTTCTTGGCGAACATCACGGCTTCAAAGCACCGCCCGTTCGCCACGTGACCTTCAACGAGCTACCGAGCGAATTCCGTCTAACTTCAGAAGCACTTCGGATCTGAGCAGTCGGTCGCAACAGCTCCAAAATGCGCCTGTTACGCTGTTACCGCCGGCGTTTCGCGAGGGTTCGCTGGCCCCTGCGTAACGTCCCGAGAGTCACCCGTGATCCAGTCGCACTAGATCACCCTCCAGCAAACCAGCGCTAATGGTACATCCAGCTCACCCCGCTCGATGCTAACTCGGTGATGGGCAATCCTAAGTCGCCGTTCGAGTCCATAACTGCGCGCCATTGTTGAAATAGGATTTCCTCAACGGCTTGCCGCGTGAAAGCTGATTGAGCTCGGCCCGCTAGCGAGCAGCGCTGCTGGGCCAACACTATGGGAGTCAATCATGCTACGCATCCAATACGTCAAACGCTTCACCCTCATCGTCTCCGCCGCCAGTCTGCTCGTCGCTTCAGCGCTGGCCGCATCCCCAACTGCTGACGACACCCCCGCGATTGACAATGCCGGGAATGAGCTGACGCAGCCGAAAGCTCAAGCGCAACTCGATCCAAGTTTGGCGGACGACGACGCCATGCCGTTGAACACGACCATCGGCTGCCCCAGCAACGGCTACAAGGGGCACAAGCTCAAGGGAGCTGACTTCAGCGGCAAGAACATGCCCAAGTCGAACTTCTGCGGAGCAGATCTGTTCAAAGCCAAGTTCATGAACACGAAGATGCCGGACACCTCGTTCTATGGCGCGGACATGCGCTTCGGGAAGTTCCACAATGCAGACATGCAACGCGCTGAGCTGTACGGGGCCACCGCAAGCAATGCCCGTTTCGTCGGCACCAATCTGGCTGGAGCCAACTTCTACGGAGCTCGCATGAGTCGAGCGGACTTTCGAAACGCAAATCTGAGCGGCGCGACACTGGTTGGCGCTGACTTCCGTGACACCGATCTGCGCGGAGCCAATCTCTGCAAGGTCAACGCGCGGGGAGCGGACTTTAGGCGAGCCACCGCAGACAAGACCACCAAGTGTTGGTGCGGCAAGCTGCCCTGCGATTAGAACTCCAGAAACTGCCTGATTTGGCTAGCGGAGCGTTGAGCCGCGGCATCAACGTCGTGCTCATGCTCCGCCGGCTCGTCTTATCTTCAGAACGGAACGGCTCCCTGGGGCATCGCGCTCAACACTTCGTCCCAGAGCGACGCCGCCGTCTGTGGCCGCTGATGAACATGTCGCCGCAAAGCTTTGGCGATTGCGGCGCCGTACGGCGATTGCAGTTGTTCCGCCATGTGCCTGGGCGCACCCGCCACAATCTCTTCGTGCGAAAACGTGGGCACGTAGCCGAGCATCACACTCAAGAACACCAGACCCACGTGGTAAATGTCCACGGACTTGCCCACGGTACCAAAAGTACCTGGATCCAAGGCCTCAGGCGGTAACATCCATTGCGCCAAGATGGTGTTGAACACGTCGATGTCGCGCTCCAAACGCGAGATCCCGAGATCTCCCACTTTGAACGAATACACAGGCATCTTGCTCCGATCGACACGGTCACGCGTGGCGGCGATCAAGATGTTCCCTGGATGCAGATCTTTGTGAATGTAGCCCGCGTTGTGGATGAACTCCACCGCCTGGAGCACGTCCCGCGCAATCGAGGGCAGCCACACGCTACCGTCATAGCCCGGAGCCTGAAACAGCGACGGCAGATCTTGGCTGCATCGCTCCACTATCAGATAGAACGTACGTTCATACTCAAACGCGTCGTGCACGTACGTGACCTTGGGATGTCGTAACGTGCGCAGATTGTCCAGCTCCCACTGCCACTGGTTGCGCACGTCTTCGTAAGTCTGGTTGCGCGGAACGAGCACCTTAGCCACGAGGTCATTCAGCCAACGATCCATGCAGGCGTAGACCTGACCGTAGTAGCCAGTGCCGATGCATTGCCCCAGGCGGTAGACCCGCTCGCCGTGCCAGATCTCCTCGCCAGCGAACGGCAAACGTATGGAGACAGGGGCTGCGGCCTCCGTCTGCACCGCTGGCTGCTGCGCAACCTGGTGGAGTACTTGGTTGGGCGCCTGCGGGTTAGCGGCTGCTTGGGGAAGTGACGCAGACTGTAATGACATCCCATCGGCCAACGGCGCCGGAGTGCAGCTGTCGAACGTTCTACTGCTCACTATCTCCATAGTATCGCATACTTTGCCGTCGAGACCGCGCAGGTAACCGGGCCTCGCCCGCGGCAAATGGCCGCCCAACGCTGTGGGCCAAAGTGCGCGAGGGGTTGACATCCGCGCCCAGATCCGTTGAACCTGCCCCGTCATTTTTCATGGAGATTGCAATGAATCAAGCCGCTTTCTTAGGCTCGTGGGGCTTCGGTTTAGGCCTTTTTGCTGCTGTTGCTGCCATTTGCGCGGGAGCCTGCGGGCAGAGCTCCGAGGGGCTGGAGCTGGGCTACCAGCGCCAGGCGCAGGTGGCCGCTGGGGACGTGGTGGTCAATCCGGATGAGCGCCGCCAGCGGATCACGGGCTTAGGAGCGGCCGCTGTGTTCTGGGGACAAAACCTCAGTGACGAACTGGCCGAGTTCTTCTTCTCTCCAACCGAAGGTTTGGGGATCAGCTCGCTGCGCGTCTCGGTGGCCCAAGATGGCAGTTGTCCGGAGCTCGTGACGGCTCAAAAGGCTACCGCGTATGGGGTCAAGGTTTGGGCCGCGTCTTGGACGCCGCCCCCGCAGTGGAAGACCAACATGGCAACGAGCGCTCGCCCTGACGCGCGGCTCATGCCCCAACACTACGGCGACTTTGCCAATCATCTGGCGAACTACGCCGAGGGTCTGGAAGCCGCGGGAGTTCCACTCTACGGCATCTCGCCGCAGAACGAGCCGGACTATGAATCCGAATGGGACGGCTGCCGCTGGTCTCCTCAAGAGATGACGACGTTCATCGGTCAACATCTCGGCCCAACGTTACAAAGCCGCGGACTGCAAACGCGCATCATCGCGCCGGACACAGCGGGCATCGGCGCAGTTCCAGGTTATGTCGATGCACTATTCGCTGATTCCGCCGCGTTCGAACACATCGACGTGATCGCCACCCATCCCTACGGCGGTGGCGCCCTCGACTATTCCAAGCCACGCGACAACGGCAAAGAGTACTGGGAGACCGAGGTGTCACAGGAAAACGGCGGAGGCGATAGCCCCAACCCCACGATCGATAGCGCACTCCAGATGGTGCGCATGATGCATGACCACTTGACCATCGCCCAGATGAACGCCTGGCACTGGTGGGCATTGGTGCACCCTGGCGTGTTCGATCAGGGCACGGATTTTACGCGACAGAATCCTGCGCTAGTCCAAGCGGGCGTCAAATTCAAGCGCGCGTTCGCTTTTGGCAACTACTCGAAATTCGTGCGCCCTGGCTTTGAGCGCATCGAAGCAACCCCAGACCCAGCGTCGGGCATCTACGTCAGCGCGTACGCCGACGACTACGGCAACTACGCTATCGTAGCGATCAACGACGGCGGCGGCTCACATGAGCAGACCTTTTGGGTACAGGGTGCGGAACTCGGCACGGTCACACCCTGGGTGACTTCAGCTGAGTTCGATTTGCAGCCGCAGCCAAGCCTGACTGACACCAGCGACAATTTCACGTTCACTTTGCCCGGCCGCAGCATCACGACCTTCGTCAACTGGGACGCGAGCGCACAACTGCCCGACGACACCACCAACGCGGGTGGCTCGCCCGGAGACAATCAGGGTGGCAACGGCGGGGACAGCGGTGGCGCCGATAACGGCGGCGCGGGTGGCATCATGGGCGATGCAGGTGCGATGAGCGACGGCGGTGAAGCGGGCGAAGGTGGTGACGTCAATGGAGGCGCAGGAGCAGGCGGCGAAAGTACCGGCGGCACTTCGGCCGAAGGCGGTTCCGGCGGCGCGTCCGATACGGGCGGCGCTTCCACCACGGGCGGCACTTCCACCGGCGGCGTGCCAGCTGGTGGCGACGTTTCAAGCGCCGGCGCGTTCTCATCCGGTGGAACAGTCGTGGGCGGAGCCCCGCCGGCAATGCCCCCGGCCACGAGCGCTGGCGCGGCCGGTCTCGCCGGAGCAGCCGGTGCCCCGACTATCGGCGCCCCCAGTGCGGACAACGCCGGCTGCAGCTGTCGTACGGCTGGTGCACCCGTTGATGGGCGCCAACTGTTGCTGTTGGGGCTTACTGGACTGGCCTTGGCGAGACGTCGACACCGCGCGCGCCCCAAGTCAGGCGTGCGCGCTTGTTGATATGACGCTGCCGTGAGTCGCGCTGATCGGCCCCTCGCAGTAGCACGGGAAAGATTTTTGGCGCCAACCAGGTGACTGCACGAGCGTGCAGTCCCGATGGCACGTTTGCTTCCCGCGCTTCTTTGGACGAGTTCCGCCAGTGATCTGCGAAGCGTTGAGTCCGTCGCTTTCTTATCAAGTAACGGGAGTATTTCCCGCTGCTCGGCGCATTAGTCAATCAGCGCGCTGGGTTTCGGGTCGCGTCGTGCGCATGGGTCCGACAACAATCGCGTTACAAACAAGAAACAAATCTTGTTCGTTTCACCACCGGCTCACCGCCCTTAACCTTAATTAACCAGCTCGCCCAAACTGTGTGCGTGTATCAGGGCCGCCTCCATTCCCTTCCTTAGCGATTGGGCGCTGAGCCGAGTTGCCGAAAATTGATGGCTGCACCGCGACGCTATCTGAGTCCATGATACTGCTCCTGAGGGGCACAGGAACAACTGGCTTCGAGATGCAACGCAGCAATACTCCAACTGATCCACTTGGGGATTCGATTCAGGTACTTCTACAGGCCGGCCTCGACCATTATGGCCGCGGTGACGTAGATAGCGCAGTGCGTTGCTGGACTGAGGTACTGGAGCTCAATCCAAACCAAGAACAAGCGCGGGACTACCTCGATGCTGCTGGAGTCTCGGAGAATTCTCCCAATGCTGAGGTGATCGACATCGATTCATTGCGGGAGCGAGCTGGCCTCTCCTCAGATAGGCCAAGGCGAACGCTGTCTCAAGATCCAGGTCCGCTGCTGCTGCCTGGAGGCCAACCGTCACCTGAGCTGGAACGCATGCTCAAGCAGCGCCGGTATGATGATGCGCTCGCACTACTCTACGCGGCGCGAGCCAAACATCCCCAGGACGCAAGCATCTCGCGCAGCATCCGTTTGCTACGCGAGCGCTTGATCTTGAGCTACGCAGAGCGGCTGACCACGCTGGATCATGTTCCAACCGTCGCAGCCGATTTCGATCGTTCTAGGCTTAGTAGCGAACAGCGCCAGGTGCTCTCATTCGTCGACGGGATTTCGACCTTCGGTGACATCGCCGCTGCCAACGCTAGTGGACAGCTCTTGACGCTGCGCGTGCTCAGCGACCTGCAGGACGCCGGTGCATTCAATGTGGAGTCTCCTGGTAGCTCACGACGCCCGAGTTCGCGCCCAATGGAGGAGCCCAGCGTTCGCCCCACGGGCCCTGTCGCTAAGAGCCGACCAGCGGCGCTCGACGCGCCAGATGAAGCCTATGAAGCTCTGTTCCGCCGCGCGACGGAAGCCTACTTGCGGCGTGAGTTCGAGCAGGCTCTTCAGCTATTTCAACTGTGCTCCGAACGACGCCCCGCTGACAACCGACCAAGACATAACTTGACCGCGCTCAAGCGCCGCCTGGGACGAGCCCAATGACGTTCGCCACACCGCATTGAAGATCGAGTATGGGACTAGACGCATCCTTTGACAGCCACTCCGCCCCGATAAACACCCTGCTGCGTACGGTGGCGGTGGTCAGCCAAAAGGGGGGTGTCGGCAAGACGACCGTCTCTCTCAACCTGGCGTACGCGTTTGCCAAGGCGGGGCACCGAGTGGTGTTGGTCGACGCGGATCCTCAAGGGGCGATCGGTCACTCCCTGCGCGACACCAAGGAGTCTTCCGGCCTCGCCGGGTTCATTTCGGGCGAGGGCAATCCTCGGGGAGCGCTGCTGCAAACGCGCGTGAGCGGCTTCGGTATCCTGCCGATCGGCGATGTTCCCCCCTACGAAGTGCAAGACTTCTACGCGCGCCTGGCAGATGGCACCGTATTCGCGACCTTGTTGGACGAGTTCAAAGGTTTGGCGGACGTGGTCTTCATCGACACGCCCTCGGGATTCAACGGCGTCACTTTAGGTGCCCTGCGAACCGTCAGTCATGCGATCTCTCCGCTGCAGGCGGAGCCGATCGCGCTCAAGACGTTGCCACAACTGCTGAGCGTGATTGGACATCTGCGACAGGAAGGGGCGAGCGTAGAATTGGCGGCGCTGGTCTTGTGCATGCTGCAGCAGCGCAATGCCGACTCTCTGAGTGTGGCTGAGGAGGCTTGGTCACGCCTACCGGAAAAGCTCGTCGCCGAAACCACCATACCCAGGGACCCAAAGGTACTGAGCGCCAACTCCGAAGGGGTGCCATTGGCTCTGATGAATCCCCATCGACCGCTGCCGGTGTCGATGGTTTTCGATCAACTAGCCGCTGAACTGGCCCGCAAGATCGGCCTGGAAGGGAGCGTAGCAGATGACCCGATCAGCCTTTTTGCCTGATGAATCGACCTTGAACTCATTGCTTGGCGGACTGAGCGCCTCAGCCTTCACGGGACCGGTGTCTGCGTCCTCAGGACGCGCCCCGCGCAGGCGCCGCAGTAGCGTCCCTCCTGCGTTGAAACGAGGCAGCCAACCTCCCAAACAGGACTTCCGCAACAGCCTGGAGGCAAGACTCGACGGCGCGCGCACCTTGGACAGCCGCTTCACGGGATTCGTCGGCTGTCTGAAAGACCTGCTGGACGCCCACGCGATCTTCGTCACTGACGAAGAGGGGTTGGAGATGGTCCATTCCGACGCTGGCGAGAGCTACATGGCCGCAGCGGGCGAAATCGGTACCGTACTGCGCAACCTGGCGCCGCTACTGCCCGACGTGGAGGAGGGCAGCACCAATTTGAGATTGAACGAGCGCTCACGCGCTGATTTCTCGAACGTTGAGCTGGTCTGGTGCAAGACGCCTCTGGGGAGATACACGGTCGGAGTGTTGATGGATGGTCTGTTAGAGCCTCAGTGGGTTCAAGAGATCCGTCACGCGCTCACTCGCGTCACGACGTTGGAAGCAAAAGCAGGTTAATGAGCATGTCAGAAATTAGTCTTCGTCACGCTGTTCAAGAGGTCCCGTCACTGCGGGGCTTGTTCGTCACAGCCATGCCCGACTGTCTCCTGATCGACTCGTGGATGCTGGACGAGGAGCAATGGTCCGGGGAAGATGTTGCCGCCTACTTCGGCGACTTGATCCGCGCGAATCGAGAAGGCCTCAAGGCGCTGGGCGCGTGGTCCGCCGAGATGCAAGTCACGATCGAATCGACGGACTTGCTGCTGGTCCTGCGTGAGCTATCGTCAGACTACGTGGTGGGGTTCGTGTTCGAACGCACAACGCCGCTAGGCATGGTGCGGCTGCATATCCGGCGTGTACTGGCCTTGCTAGATGAGTTGCTGCCCAAGGTATCACCGGAGCAGCGTCCCCGCGCGGTGCGAGTTTCAGAATTCCTGGTGCGCTACGCGCCGGATTCGCACACGGCGCTGCAACGCGCCGCCTTGCGTTCCGGCCTAGCCATTGAATCGTTGCAAAGCCCGGAGAACTTGTCCGACGAACAAGTGGAGCGCTTCGAAACTTCTGTGTGTGACATCCTCGGCCTCGAAACCTTGAGTCTGTGAGACATCAATGAAGGAATTGAACCCCAAGAATCTGCGTCGCTACTTGCTGGAGCAGGAGTTGATGTTTCTCGCCGGGCAGCCAGTGGTCTACCACTGCCATCACTTCAATCTGTTTCTCGACCAGACGATTGACGATGCGCTTGGTGCAGCGGATGGCCAGCGCCTGCGTATGCAAGCCGCGCGTGAGTTTGCAGCGCCTTTGCTGCGTGAGCTCTGTCGCCAGGCCGAAGCGCAGACCCCACCAGAGCGCATTCAATTAGCGATGCAGGTGCTGCGCACCTTGGGTCATGGCACGTTGGACCTGGATGCTGGCGCCCAAGGCGGCATGGGACGCGGTTCGCATCTGCACTATGGTCATGCTTGGCATGAGAAATACGGCGCGCGCGTTCGCCGCCGCGATCCAGCGGATGCCTTTGCCGCCGGGTTTGGTGCGGCCGCTTTGGAAGTCGCGTTTGACCTGCCAGCGGGCAGTATCAACGGCAAAGAAGAACGCTGCGTTGCGATGCGTGAGCCCGGCTGTGAGTTCACTTTTCGCGAATCCGGCCCGGAGCGCGATAAGCCCGGAGCGCTGATCACGGACGAGATCTCCGCGGAGTACGTCGGCCCACCCGAAGACGGCCTCTACGAAGACGTCATTCAGCCAATTTGCCAAGGCTTGAAGGAGTTCACGGCCGGGGTCGCTGGGGACGAGCGAGGTTTGGTCCAAGCCTTCGGTGTGTTCGTCACGATGCACTTGGCGGGCTACTACAACCGCATCTCGTATGATGCAGTGCAAGAGCTCGAGCGGCGCTCGGCGCAGTCCGTCGGCGTGATGGAAGATCTACTGCGTGAGTCTGGCCACGTTTGCGTGTTCAACACTTTCGGCGGCATCCTGCTCTCCCCAGAGTGGGAAGGCCTGGTCGGCCCCGTCGTGGATGATCCGGAGAAGATCCTCGCCTGGTGCATGGCGATCGCGCGATCGCTCGGCATGGGGCGCTGGACGGTTTCGGAGTTCGAACCGGGCAAGCGTCTGGTAATGCGCACGTCGAGCTCGTATGAGTCGGTCTACTATCGCAAGCGACATGGTGTTGCGCCTCGGCCGATGGAGTACCTCCTGCAAGGTGCTGCGCTGGCCACCGCGCAGCTGGTGCACCGCGTTGAGTGGATGTCGCGCCCGCAACTGACACCTGAGTACTACCAGCAACTGTTCAAAGGCGGGATCCCGTGGCGCTTCGAACAAACCAAGGCCATCGTGTGCGGCGATCGGGTGAGTGAAGTGGTCGTGACCCACGTCTGAGAGCGCCATGCTGCGAGTCGCCAATTGCTGCCACCGGCTGCTGTCCTGGGACTATGAGCTACAGGATCGCGATTCCGCGTTGCGCCTCGCCCAACGCCTACCGGACAGCGGCTTCTCCGACGAGTCTCGAGTCAGTGTGGTGCTGGAGTTCTGCAGCCCAGAGGGACACAATGTGGTGTTGGTACCAAGTACCGGCAGGATACAGATCCGAATCCACTATCTCACTCCGCTAGATCAACGCGAAAGCGCTGCGCTGCGTGTCGAACAGCAGCTCACCTCAGCGCTCGCGCAAAACTGAACCATGTCCGTGAGTGCGCTGAACGACGCGCACGAATACTGACTACTTGGTGGCCACGGCCAGCAGCGCTTCACTGGTCACTGCGTACGGCCCGTCGCCTTGGCGGCTGCGCAAGTCATTCACCAGGGCATCCGCAAAGTCGCGACGCTGCGCTCCATTCATCGTCGAAAACAACGCCATCGAAGACGGTGTCATCGTCGGCAGCAACGCCGAAAGTTCTCGAGCGCTATCAAACGCCCAGACATGCCGCACCGTCACCACATGGGCGCGGGAAAAGCCGCACTCTTTCAGCTTGGTCTTCAAACGCGCGGCGCTGGGCAACTCTAACCAGTCCGGCGTCGCCGTGGAAAGCGGCGCCTCGACCATGGCAGCCATGGTCGCTTCGCCCACCAGACGCATCATTTCAACCCGCGCCGGCGGTGCCCACACCCCAACTACGGCTTGCCCCCCGGGCCGCAGCACACGAGCCAGCTCACGCATGCCGCGGTCATGGCTGGGGAAAAACATCAGCCCAAATAGTGACGCCGCGACATCAAAGGTTTCGTCCTCCAACTCCAACGCCTGACCATCCATTTGGGCAGTATCCACCAGCAACTCTCGGCGTATCGACTCCAAGCGCAAGGTCCGCAGCATGCCATGGGAAAAGTCCGTCGCGACAACGCGCGCGCCACGCTGCGCAGCCGCCAGGGCGAATGCGCCTGTGCCGGCCGCCACATCCAGCACACGACTGCTGTCTGTCACCCGAACCAACTTGAGCGCATCCTCAGCGAACGGCGCGGTCACTGAACGGGCAAAACAGTCGTAGGAGTCCGCGCAGGCGTCCCACGAAGCCGGGCTTTGCTCTGACGGGGGGCCACTGTCATGCCCACTGCGATACAACGACTCCTGATGCGACAGGGACGAAACGCGCAACTCAGGAACAGCTTCGCCGGGCGCATCGCCCCCAAGCCCATCGAGCAGCTCCCGCACCTCCGAGTCGCGCACGGCTCGGTATGTGCCGCTGCTGGTGATCTCAACCCTAGCCTCGTCGTTTGACTCAACCAACACAGGTTTAACTACACCAGCCATAGCCAGAGGGTGGCAGTGACTCAGAGCGACGTCTATCGAGATCACCAAGTCGAATAAAAAAACGACATCTGCTTAGTGAAACATCTCACCTAAAGTTAGTACTAACAACAGGTGATTAACAATTCCGAAACAAAGCCCCTACCCGTGAAACACGACTGACACCAATCAACTGCGCTTTTAACGATAGAAAAACCCAAGGATCTGCGTAGGAGTAAAAACAAGTTGACGGACGCCCGCCAAACGCGCTGGAAATTGGGGCCGCTTCGGCATGGCGGATTCGGCTCGCCACTTCATGTCACATCGACTAGCGATCGTATCGAGCAACGCTAACAGTCCGTCTTCGTCTGAGCTCGAATCGCATGAATCCCCAGTCCTATTGGGCCGGGAATATTGCCGAACTCTACGCCTGGAACGAGAAGAGAAACAACTCGTGAGCCTAGACCCCAAATCATCCGCTAAGATGCTTGTGCCGCTTACCCGATGACTTCGTTCAACCGCGCAACTGTCCGAACTAGTCCCTGAGCTCGAAGCAGATCCAGAACGTCCGTGACGCTCCGCGGCGGGTTCTTGAGCGCAGCCGCCTGTGCGTGCACCACATTGGCGAGCCTGAACGAACTCAGGTCAACCAAGCCCAAGGCAAACTCATCGGGGTGGACGGCCTCCACACCGTACTGACTCAGCACCTCTGCCGGAAAATCTCGGAGATTGAACGTCACTATGCTCTGCGCTCCGGCGCGGATCGCCGCTGCAAGAACGTGGCGATCATCGGGATCAGGCAGCACAAGGCCATCGATCAGCGGCTCGTAGCCCTCGATCATGGAGTTGGGGACAACCGAACGCATCAAACGACGGGTCCGCTCAAGCCTTTCCGGGGATAGCTCAGGTCGATCCTTCAAGATGTTCCGAAAGCACTCCTCCAGAATCTCTTCAGTCCACCGCGCTTGCACCACGCCCGTGAGGGCTGTTCGGATGAGGAAGTCCCGCAGTGGTGCCGGGTACAGCACGCACGCGTCGTAGACAACGCTGAAGGCCATCTCTCAGTACTCAGTATCCGAGACCGAGGTCCTCAGCTTCCTGAGTGAGCTCATCGGCCATGCGTCGGCTATCTTCGTCAACGCGCTGCTTGTAAGCCAGCAGATCCGCCACTCGGATCCGCCGGTGCACCCCAACCTTCCGAAACGGAATTGTCCCTTCTTCAAGCAGCTTGACCACATGAGGTCTGGACACGTTGAGCATTTCAGCAGCTTGTTGCGTCGTCAGCTCAGCGTGCACTGGCATGATAGTCACAGCGTTGCCGTTCGCCATCTGACCCAACACCTC
>JBNLEN010000163.1:0-14024 GCA_050304975.1 Polyangiaceae bacterium | reverse complement strand
AGTCATCGAGCGCTGAGTCATCGAGCGCTGAGTCATCGAGCGCTGAGTCATCGAGCGCTGAGTCATCGAGCGCTGAGGGGGGCGCGACTAGCTCCGTTTGAGGCATCAATTCTCGCTGCGGCAGCACCATGAAGTTGGGATCCGTCTCGCTCAGCCCAAGTTCGCCATCGATCGGTTGCCGATTGAGCCAGTGCATGAGCTGCACAGAGTCGATGCAGGCGGTAGCCGCGTCCAGTTTGCGCAGAGCCCTCGTCAGGACTTTGGAAAACGGTTGCAACGCGCGCTCCCCCGGCATGGCTGGGCCAGCTCCTTCCCAGGGGCGAACGCACACCAGAGCGCCCACGTTGTCTTGTTGTACGCTGTGAAGGCTCATGCCGCAGACGACTGACTCGGCGCTGTGCTCCGGCTGCGACGGAACCAGCTTCGCTGCGGTGCCCAGGATGCCATCGACGACCAGCAGCACACGACCAAAACTGGCTCCAAGCCGGCTCGACAGCTGTGCGATCTTGAGGGGGGCGGGAGCCCCGTCACTGAGCAACAGGGCGGGCTCTGCCGCCGAAGAACCCGAGCTCGCCAGCAGGACGTAGCCGCTGAAGTACACCAACAAGCTCTCGCTCGGACGGGAGTCTCGCAGGATTCGGCGCAAAGCTTCGACCAGGCCCGGACCCGAATCGAGCTCTTGCACCGCGTATCCGCGGCCCTGCAACAGCGGGATCAGTTGAGCAGCGTCTTGCCAGTCGTCATGGTTCGGGTAGCCCGAACCGTCCGGATACTGGGAGCGAATGAAGAGTGCGCGGTGCATCGGGGGAGCGAGAGGCGGAGCGCTAGCGCGCATCCACCTTCAGGTGCCAGTCTCCTGATAGTGGAGATCGGTCGCACAAAATGTCAGTACCTTGAAAGTTTATTCAAGTCCTCTTGGAGCATGTATGTGGCAATGACCCAGGTCATGCCGATGAAATAGCCAGCGACGTTCAGCATCATGACCATTTCGGATTGGTCCTTGGCGTAAGGGTCCCGACTCAGGAGTGCGCCGTGGATTTTTTGGGCGTTACGGTATTCAGAATACACGCTCCAGATGGAGCAGGTGAGGATTGTCATCACCACGTCGACGCCCGGCTTAATTTCGTCGTCAACCAGGGCTTCTCGCAGCTCTGAGCCGGTCTTGTACAGCCAGTACAGGTAGTAGATCCCGCAAGTAAAGGCCGACAAAACAGCCACCATCACCGCGCTGCGCTCTTTGATCACCCCGCGATTTTTGATTTCAATCGGCCTGCGCGTTGGGGCTGCAGGGGGGTAGGCACCGTGGCCGGCGCCCGGTGGCGGATAGCCTCCCGGAGGGAAACCTCCGGGCCCGGGCGCTCCAGGTTGGCCCGGCGCCCCGCCCGGCGGTGGTCCGCCATATCCTGGCGGGCCGCCAGGTGGCCCGCCGTAGCCGGGCGGTCCGCCCGGTGGCTGCTGATGACTCATCGGCTCGAACTTCTCCCGAGCTGCACACTAGTGCAAAACCAATCGTCTGTCTGCCAGGCGGCGGTCCGGCGCGGCTCAGTGCGCTGCCTTCGCGAAGCAGATTGCGTGTTTCGGCATGCCTGGCCGGGCGAATTTCGCTCGTGTTGTGTCGACGGTTGTCGTCGCTGGTAGGTGGACTAGATCTAACGCATACCAATCGTGGACAAGTCCGGGGACGATTCCAAGGCCACAGCTCCGGCTGAGGCCGCAGCGCAACGCGCCGTCGATGAGCTGCAGCAACAGCTTCGGGGCAGAACCATGCGGCGTTGGCTGCGCCTGGCCATCTCACTTGGGGTGTTGGCTGCCGCCGGTGTCGGGGCCGCAGTCTGGTGGCAGCGTTCCCAGCCCGAGCCTCAGCCGCGTTTCGCCACCCGCTCGATCGAAGTGCGAGATATCGTTGAAAAGGTCGAGTCTACGGGTCGATTGAAGCCGCTGACGGAGGTGCAAGTTGGGGCGCAGGTTTCAGGGCGCGTGGTGGCGGTGCATGCCGACTTCAACTCGAGCGTGAAGCAGGGGGACCTGTTGGCGGAGATCGATCCCCAGCTCTTCGGAGCCCAGGTGAGTCAAGTCGGCGGTCAGCTCAAAGCCGCGCAGGCCAACTTGGAGCGCGCCAAAGCGACGCGGGACGCCGCCAAGATCACGTTGGAGCGGGTCAAGCGCTTGAGCGCCGAAGGGATCTCGACTGGGGCTGAGTTGGACCAGGCGCAAAGCTCCTATGAAGTCGCGCTGGCCGAGGTTGAGGCGGCGAAGGCCACGATCGCTGGGCTGCGGGCTCAGTTGCGCAGCGCACGTACCACGCTCGACTACACCAAGATCCACTCACCGATCGATGGTGTGGTGATCACGCGCGCGGTTGAGCCGGGTCAGACTGTGGCCGCCAGCTTTTCCGCTCCGGTGCTGTTCGTGATCGCCCAGGATCTGAGCCAAATGCAGGTGCTTGCCGACATCGATGAAGCGGACGTTGGCAAGCTGGCGGAGCAAATGCCAGCGACGGTCCAGGTGGATGCGTTCGTGGGTGACACATTCGAAGGCAAGGTCACGCAGATCCGCTACAGCCCGAATGAAGTCCAAGGGGTCGTCACCTATTCCGCCGTGATTGACGTGAGCAATCCCGACTTGAAGCTGCGACCCGGAATGACCGCCACCGTGGCGATCACGACGCATACCGCCAACCAGGTACCGGCGGCACCCAACGCGGCCCTGCGTTTCAAGCCCGATGAGAAGGAGGGGATGGAGTTCGAGGCGCTCCAGCCTGGTCAGGCTCGCTTGTTCCAAATCAGCGGAGGGCTGCCCGGGGCTGAGCAGCTATCGTCGCGCGTGGTGGACATCGGCATCACCGATGGCGTCTGGACTGAGCTGAAGAACGATGGGATTGCGTCCGGCACGCAGGTCGTGACGGAGCAGCGAGATCGCGAAGAGAACCGTCGCAAGTTTCTGGGGATCTTTTGATGCAGAGGCCATTTGGCGAGCTGCGCGTATGAACAAGCCCGAAGCAAAACCGCTGATCGAGCTGGACGGTGTCGGAAAGGACTACATTACTGGCGCTGAGGTAGTGCATGCGCTCCGCACTGTGGACCTGCAAATCCAGCAGGGTGAGTTCGTCGCCATCGTCGGTACGAGCGGCTCCGGGAAGAGCACGTTGATGAACATCTTGGGCTGTTTGGACCGCCCGACGCGCGGCAGCTACAAGTTGGCTGGGGTGGACGTGACTAAACAGTCCACGGATGACCGCGCGCTGGTACGCAATCAAATGATCGGCTTCGTGTTTCAAGGGTTTAACCTACTGAGTCGAACCAGCGCCCTCGAAAACGTAGAGCTTCCTCTATTGTACCGAGGCATGCGCGCCTCCAAGCGGCGCGAACAGGCGTTGCTGGCCTTGGCCCAGGTGGGGCTGCTGGACCGCGCGCAGCACCGCCCGAATCAATTGTCCGGCGGGCAACAGCAACGCGTTGCGATAGCCCGAGCGCTGGTGACCAAGCCGCCCCTGTTGCTCGCCGATGAACCGACTGGAAACCTGGATACCAAGACCAGTCTGGGGGTGATGGCTTTGCTGCAAGAACTCGTGGATAAGCAGGGCATCACCCTGGCTCTCGTCACTCATGAGCATGACATTGCTGCCTGCGCGACGCGCATTCTGACCGTGAGAGACGGCCTGATCCAGAGTGACCAACCCAATCAGCCGCTGGACGCCAAGGCGGAGCTGGAGCGTTTGGAATGAGCGGCCGAGGACGAGGCGCGCCGTGATTTGGCTCGCCACACTGCGCTTGGCCATCGTCGCGTTGTGGCGCCAAGGACTGCGCTCAGCGCTGACGTCACTAGGCATATTGATCGGCATTGCGGCCGTGGTCGTGGTGGTCTCCTTGGGGCAAGGAGCGCGCGAGCAAGTTGGCAGTCAGATGGCGAGCCTGGGGACCAATATCATGTACGTGTTTGCGCAGCCCGCTCCCAAGAGTGGCGCGCGCGTGGCGACCAAAGTGCCGCGGGGGTTGACCCTGGCTGACGCGGAAGCCATCCGGCGCGAGGCCACGGCCACGGGTGGAGTCACCGTATACAACTCGCTCAAGATGCAGGTGCAGAGCGAGTTCACCAACGACCGCGTCGACGTGGTTGGGGCCGACGAATTTTACCTGCCGGTGCGGGGTTACACCTTGGACCAAGGGCGCAACCTGACGCCCGAAGACATGCTGGGCAAAGCCAAGGTGTGTCTGATTGGCACGACGGCGGCAGAGAAACTGTTTGGCAGCCGCGACCCGGTTGGACGCACGCTGCGCATCGGCAAGCACGCCTATCAGGTGGTCGGGACCCTGGAAAGCAAAGGTCGCTCTCCGTTTGGTACTGACCAGGATGATCGCATCATCATGCCGATCGGTAGCTGGTTTGCGCGAGTGTCGCCGAGTTTCGATCGCCGCGTGCAGATTATCATGGCATCCGCGCGTGATAGCAGTGTCATCGGGCAAGCTGAACGCCAGGTGACTGAGATCATGCGCCAACGCCACCTGCTGAAGCCCGGTGATGAAGACGACTTCATGGTGCGCAGCCAAAAGACTTTCCAGGAGGCCCAGGAGGGGATCCAGAATGTTTTGACGATCTTGCTGCTTTCCGTGGCGGGGATCTCCTTATTCGTCGGCGGCGTGGGAGTCATGAACATCATGCTGGTCAGCGTGAATGAGCGCCGGCGTGAGATTGGGATCCGGATGGCGATCGGCGCACGCGCCGTGGATATTCGACTGCAGTTCTTACTCGAATCGGTGATGCTGACTTTGTCCGGTGGAGTTCTGGGGCTTTTGTTGGCCGGAGCAGTCGTGCTGGGATTGCAGGCGAACTTCGAGGGCGTGTTACAATTCAACTTGAACGCCGTCTGGGTAGCGCTGGCGACCAGCATGTTCATTGGCGTGTCGTTTGGATTGTTACCGGCTCACCGCGCTGCACAGCTGGATCCGATTGAGGCTTTGCGCCATGAATGAGACTCGCTCGCAGGCGGCGGACAGTGGGGGAGGCAGCTGAGGTGTTGCGCCTTTTGCGGTATCTGTTGACGGCGGTGCGGATGGCATTGCTCGTGGTTGTGCGTTGGCCTCTGCGCACGGGGCTGACGGCCTTCGGTATTCTGGTGGGTGTAGCTGCGGTGACAACCACGGTCGCCCTTGGCGACGGTGCCCGACAGAAGGTCAGCTCACAAATCGAGAATCTGGGTTCCAACGCAATTTTGGTGGAATCCCGGGAAACAGCCAAGAGCGGAGCCAAGGGAGAGCTCACGTCTTCCTTGAGTGAAGCGGATGCAAAAGCGATCAGTGCTGAGGTGTCGGGGGTTGCTTTTGTTGCGCCGCTGCTGGTTTCCCGTGAGCAGATGATGTTCGAAGGGGCCAACACCAGCGTGGAGATCATCGGGACCAACGCGGACTTCTTCCCGGTTCGTTCCTGGAAACCGGCAGCGGGTGAGATTTGGTCAGAGCAAGCGGAGAAGACCGGGGAGCGGGTGTGCCTGATCGGGCAAACAGTGCGCGAGCAGCTGTTCGGGACGAGCGACCCGGTGGGGCGCATCGTGCGTTTAGGTCGCTACCCATTTCGGGTGATCGGGTTGATGACGCCCAAAGGGCAAGACCCCTTTGGGCGTGATGAAGACGCGCGTGTAATGATGCCGATCAGCACGGCGCGCTCTCGCTTGCGCTCCACGCGCTTCGACGAGGTAGACGTGATTTTGGTCAGTGCCAAGTCCGCGGAGGCCTCCGACGGGGTGCGTCGCGGGATCCGAGCATTGCTACGAGAGCGCCACGGATTGGCGGAAGGCGTGCACAACGACTTCCGCATTCGCACGCAGGAAGAATTCCAAGAGGCTCAGGAGCGGATCGTCGGTGTACTCAACATGTTGCTGGTATCGATCGCGCTTGTCAGCTTGGTGGTCGGCGGAGTGGGTATCATGAACATCATGTTGGTGTCCGTCAGCGAACGTACTCGGGAGATAGGCATCCGGCTCGCGATTGGCGCCCGTGAGCGCGACGTCTTGATCCAATTCATGGTCGAGTCGGTGGTGCTCAGCATGCTCGGGGGCGTCGCGGGAGCATTGATAGCGGCAGTCGCGGTGCGTGTTCTAGCGAACATGTTGGAGCTGCCGATGGTACTGTCCGTCCCGACGTTGTTGGTCGCCTTGGGCGTCAGCATGGGCATTGGCGTGGTGTTCGGTTTCTTGCCGGCGCGGCGCGCGGCCCGGATGGATCCGATCGATGCACTGCGCGCGGATTGACGCGGGCTGGATGCACTGCGCGCGGATTGACGCGGGCTGGATGCACTGCGCGCCGACTGATGCGCGCTCCATTTCGAAGCTGTCTCGAGCAGGTTCAGGGCTATTCTGAGCAGGTCCAGTCGCCGGGGATGTCGGACTCGACCACTTCTGGGGCCGCGTTGTTCTGGTCGATAGTGCAACGATTAGATGCGCCTGGTTCGCATGGATACAACGCATTCATGTCGTCACCGCCGATCTCTGGCACCTTCTCCGGAGTCGCGTCATCAAAATTCCAATACGCAGCCAGTCCAGGTTCATCCCCCTTCATCAATACACGCATGTTGTCTTGGATCTCTTGTACGCTGCGGAACGTGGACCAAATGCGCACTTCGTCCATCACGCCTTCCCAGCCAGTGGCGCCGAACGCCTGGGATGCGCCCAACGTGACGATGCCTGGCGTGAGGTTGAGTGTGTAGTTATTGCCCGGATCTTGATGCTGCAGTTGTTCGCCGTTAACTGTGAACTGCATGGGGCCGCCGTTGCCTTCATACGCCCATGCTAAGTGAAGCCAACCAACGTCAGCTGCTACGTCCAGCATGTGAGGGCCGCTGGTGCCATTGCTGTCGGTCACTCCGTTCGTGTAGGGGCCAAAGTAGGCACCGGTGCCGCCGTCGCGCCCGCTCATGTCGATACCCCAGACGCAATCGGGCCCCATCGGACGGCCCAACTCGATGATCGTTTGCTCCGCCGTCCAGCTGGATACCCCGATGAACTTGGCCCAAAGCTCCAGCGTGCGAGGCTCGTCCCCGCTGGGGGTCTTGTCGCCCAGAAAGCCCGTCATTTGGTCGATGACCCCTTCGTGGAATGCCATGGCCATGCCGGTGCTGGCTTCACAGCTGGAGGCCATTCCCCCTGCACCCCCGTCACCGCCCAAACCTCCGGCGCCAGCGAGCGCGCCACCAGCGCCAGCCGTCTCACCCCCGGCACCGGCTGTTTCACCGCCAGCACCTGCGCTGCCTCCGATGGCGCCGCCTGCGCCTCCCATCGCGCCTGCAGTTCCCCCATTCGCGATTCCGCCGCTGCCTGCGGCAGCCATACCATCTCCCCCCTGGGGCGCGCCGGCGTTGTTGGCGGCAGGGTCGCCGCCAGTGCCTCCTGCATTCATCGCTCCCGCGAATGTCGTCGGCATGCTCGCTGCGTCGTCGCTGCAGCCCGCAATCAGGTGCAACAGGGCCAGTGCGGCACTTGGAAGTCGGAGGCTTCGAAGCGTTGGATACGGAAGGTGTGACATCGGCGCAAAGTGTCCGGCCCCATTGGAACGTTGTCAAACGCTAGTTCCATTAGTTCCCTAGTTGTACAGGTTCCGCTGGTTGTACAGGTTAAGCTAGGAGCGGAGGCTGACGCCGCTCAGGCCTGAGCGGATGTGCACACTTTTCGCGGTCAACGGATGCGCCGGCTAGAAACAGCGAGCGTCTGACGCATCGCGGAATATCAGTCCCTTGAGATCTGTCCAGTGAATGGCACGCTGGCTGCGGTTGTTAACCCATTCGACTCGATAGGATCCGAGGTCATCGCTGGACTTCAAGTGACGGTCGCGGATCCCCCAGATGGGGACTGCTTCTTGCGGCGTGAAGGAGTATCGCAGATCCCCAAGCACGCTGGGATCGTTGGGGGCCCGAGCCACCCAGTCGCTCGCGAACCAGCGAAACAATTCGTGCGCTCTTGCCCGTTTTGGATCGCTGGCATTCGTTGTCGGAACCACTGGCACGCTGGTGCCCGGGCTGACGCAGGAGCGCCCAGCCCATGTCACGCGGATCTTGTCCACGTAGTACGTTCCATCAGCCTGATACAGCGAGCGCCAAGTCACGTTGTTCATGAATTGCGGAAGCACGACGCGTCGTTGGATGGCGTGACCTCGCTCGGCCGCGATGGCCGCCTGCGCGCTGAGTGCCCGCTGCTGTTGCAGGAAGCCGCAGCACAGATACAAGCCGGCCCACATCAGGCCTCCCCAAATCCAAGGCTGGGAGCGCTTGCGGACGGCGAAGAATAGAGCGCCCAAAAGCGGAAATGTGAACAGCGGATCGATGACTGAAACTAGATGCCAACTGACGCGCAGCATCGAGAAAGGCCAAAGCAGCAGGGTGCCGTAGGTCGTGCATGCGTCTAGCAAGGCGTGAGTGGCGTAGCCCACGGTGGTTGCCAACATCACGCTTTGCCATTGCACGCGGTAGCGCTTGCGGATTAGCCACGGCAGAGCAGAGAACGCGCCGCCGACCGGGATGAACGCCAGCGAATGGGTGAAGTGGCGATGGAAGTAAATGGACAGCAACGGGTCGTCCGCGCTGCGGATCAGCACGTCCAAGTCTGCGGCCATTCCGCCCAGGGCTCCCATCCACGCAAGCCGACCCCAGGGTATCGGCTGCTTCTGGAAGCATTGGAGTCGAGGTAACGCTGCCAGCGCTGCGGCAGCGCCGAGTGTTCCCTGGGTGATGGGATCCATGCGTGACTAGAGCACATTTCATACTGAAATGTGCGACCAGAGTAGAGCGGGCGGTTTTCGGAGTGATAGAGGTTATTAAATGAGTTCTAACGGCGTTGCACCTGGACGGTCGCGCTGAGGCTGCGCCGCGGACGGCCGCGGCGGTCGACGCCCGGCTCAAGATCGAAGCCCAACTGCGCGCGGAAATGCTCCAAAGCCTCCAGTACCTTGGCTGACGGAGAGCCCGCGATCGGCAGCTCTGGCCAAGTGGATTCCAAGTCGTTGCCGCGCAGCGGATCGGCGACGCCGGTGTCACGCCAAACGAACGGCTTGCCATCAACCGTCAGTGGGATGGCACCCAAATAGTTCAAACTCAAACGTTCGTACGCGCCTGGATCCTGCTGGGTCGAAGGGGCGCCGAGAAGCAACATCGCGGCGTCAGCACGAGCTGTGTCTGAATGGCTCTGGGCTTCGAACAACCAACTGATAGCCGTCTGTAGGCCAGCGTTTGGCTTGGCACGCACATCCAGCACGAATTGACCTGAGCTATCCTTGCCCATCAGCTTCGGTGAATCGGCTTCGGTTTGCTGCTCGGCATTCAGTGCCTTCGGCATCTGGCCGGCACTTTCGTCGTCCAGCAGTTGCTCGATCACCCAGGGTTTGAGCGACAAGTACAGCGCGTGATCAGAAAGCGCATAGTAGAACTGCAGCTCGCGTTCGATCGTGACGCTGACGATGTCGTAGCCGCGATGCGACTTCTCTGTCTTGAAAGCGCCCAAGTCATCGAATCTGGTGCGCAGGAAGGTGAGTAGCAGGGCAGCCGACGCGCGCTTCTTGACCGCTAGTGCTGCGTAAAGAGGCAGCTCGCGCAGTACGTCCAATTCATCACGGCGCTCCGCTCGGGCCGAAGGGGGCTCGGGCGCCAGATCTGTACCTGCGAGAGCGTTGGGTAGCTCGGTTCGGTCGAGGATGCCGACCATGCCGTAGTGCCCCAGCCAGTCCAACTTCAGTTCCTTGCCTAGCAGTCCGCGCGAGCCGCGAGTCAGTTCGCGGCGCAGTTCCGAATCTTCCGCAATGGCGAACAGAATGCGCGCACCATGCCGAGCTTGGCCAGGATCGAGCTTCAAGTTCCCCACCAGCTCGGCAACTTCGCGGTACTCGCGGTCATTGATCAAGGGCAGCACGCGCAGGTTGGCCGTTAGCTGCTGTTTGTCCTCAATCCGGTCGAGTCGCACGCGCAGCGCGATGGGATCCAGGGCTTCTGACCACCGTCGCTGGTAATTTTGCACCAGACGTTGATACGCGTCTTGTTCACTCGCTGTCACCAGCTTTGGTTCGGCCAGGTCAATCAGTGGCGTGGCAGAGGCAACTGTGCCCCATGGCGATCGGGGGGCCTTCCCAGGAGCGAAGCTGATCTGGGAGCCGTCGAAATGCTTCAAGTCGGACGTCAGCATCAGCTTGCTCTTGAGCAACTGCGCGTTGTCCTTTGGCGGCGCGCCGAAGACCCAGCCGTGGAGCAGAGCCGCGAACGCCGGACGTTGCAGCTCCGACAACGCCAATTGACGGCGGCCATCCAAGACTCTGGAGCGCGGCGACAATGCCGATTCGATGAAGCGGTCACCCAGATAGATCAGGAGTTGCTCTTGCACGGCGCCGTCGCGCGCCAGCATGTATTTGAAGTCGACTTCCTTGTCGAGGGAGGGATGGCGCCCGTCGAGGGTGTCGATCACGCGGGTGATGGCGGTCTTGCTGTTGGAGACCAGCACGAAGCCTTGATGGCTGGCTTGATAGCGGCTGACCTGGCCGTCACTCGAGGTGGCCAAGCTGATCTTTACCTTTTGGTGCTCGAACTCGGAGCGAGCGAGCGTGCCGTGCTGATTTTCGGCGTCCTTCAGATTGCGCTGCAGACCAGCGAGGAATAGGTCGCGGTTCTTGACCTGGAAAATCAACGTTACGTCAGAGCCCTGTCGCAAGAACGGGTCGCTACCCACGAGCGCCAGATCCTGGATCAGCTTGGGACCCATCAGGCGTGTCAGCTCCGTGTGCGGCAGGGCCAGCTGCGTTCGGTAGCGCTGCGCCAAGTGACGCTGTTCAGTTTCGCCATTCATCAGGTGCACCAGCGGCGTGCCCCAAGCGTCGACTTCATCCAGCAACCCAAACAAGACGGTAATGTCATTGCTGCGCGCGTAGTAGAAGTCGGCGGGGGCCGCCTTAGCCAACGGCTCAACGGGTACGGGCTTGCCCAGCTGCTGCAGCATCTCTGGCCAGGGGTGGTGGATCACCTCCGGAGGAGTCAATTTTTCGATTGGTATCGTTGGACGAAACTTGTCCAGTTCGCTGCGGAGTTTGGAGCGGGTCTGTACCGCTTCCCGCACGGAGCGAATGCCCGTGGTGAACTCCATCAATTCGGCCCAATCTACGTCTCGCTGCCAGCGCTCCAGCGTGTTCGGACCCTTGCTCAGCCGCGGGGCTAACCGCTCCTGAGCAAAACCGGCGAAGGCTAGATCTCCCTGGCGTGCGAAGTAGGCCCCCATGGCGGCCAGCAGCGGCTTCTGCAAGTTGGCGCTGGGCTTCTGCTTGGGATCCAGGCTGACTTCGATCGGTTGTTCGAAGTCGACAGCGTCGGCTGAATACCCTCCAGAGATCCAGATCTTGGCCTTCACTGGTGCATTGGATTCGGATGGCGCACGCCGAAGCCACAGCTGGTCGGCCTCAAACGTTTGATTGGCAGTTTTTCCAGCCCAGAAACCGTCGAAGCCGGTGCCGCCTTCGACCGACACATGAGGCATTCGCTGCTCAATCCAATCAGCACCCAGTTGAGGTGACGCGGCCAGCACCTGTTGGCGCAGCGTGGGTGTGTCGATTCGTACGACCTGAAAACCGTCTACCGAACCATGGGCTGCGGCGGACAATTGGATCAAGGGCAGCGGCTTGGGGCGCACTGTGCCAGTCTTCAACTTCGCCAAGGGCGGTTCTGGTGGCGCGGAGGATTGTGGTTCAACGGCAGTGCTGGCTGTCGGTTTTGGCTCCGGATCAGCCGACGAGTCCGGCTCTTTGGGAGGAGGCGCTCCACCACAGCTGAGTGCCAAAGCCAACGTAAAAACAGTTATCCACCTCATGGGACGAACATACTCGCCGCTGGACAAAATGTCTTCAAGGCTGCTGAAGACTGGTGAAACGCTGGCTAGCACGGGCAAAAAGGGTCTTTTCAGCGGCCTGCTAGGGATATCGAAATCGCCGCTGCAGCAAAGCGAACCCCGCATCGAAGGCGATAGCTAGCAGTGCTGCGGGGACGGCACCGGTCAACACCTCCGCGTAGTTTTGAACCGCGAGACCGCTGATGATAGCTTCGCCTAGGCCGCCAGCACCGATGAACGCTGCCAGTGTTGCTGCTCCAGTGCCGATCACCACCGAAGTGCGCAGACCCGCGATGATGAAAGGGGCCGCCAAGGGGAGCAGCACCTGACGAGCGATCTGAGCGCGGTCCATACCGAGCCCGGTGGCCGCGTCGGTGATGGCGGGGTCCACGGCCTGGAGGCCGTCCTTGGTGTTTCGAATGATGGGCAGCACACCATACAGAAACAGCGAACCCAATGCTGCCAACTCCATTGCGTCGGCGAGTCCCGAAGTCAACCGGCTGAGCAACGTCGCCACGGGGATCATGAACACCAGCAAGGCCAAGCTGGGAACCGTCTGCACGATATTCGCGCCAGACAGTGAAACGAAGCCGAGCCAACGCTTGCGGGTTGCCCCATAACCAAGCGGGATGCCGACGCAGGCGCTGGCCATCAAGGCTAGCAGTGTTAGCCACAGGTGTTGTCGAATGCGGGAAAGCAGCAAATCTGGTTGGGTCTCGAGCAGGCGCCAAAAGCCAGCCTTGCCAGTCGCCGCTGGTTGCGTCATCGCAGACTTGGCCAGCAACCGTTCTTCTGACAAGAGTTGGTTGGCGACCAGCGGGATGGATCTACCCTCGACCTCCACCAGATGGTTGAGTTGACGCATGCGTTCATCCGTTAAGCGTCCCGCCAGCGAGTTGATCGCCATCAGCGCGTCAGCGTTGGTGCCAACTGCTGATCCGTAAACATAAGCCGCGTCATAGGGCGGGAAATGCCTCAGGTCATCTTGAAGCAAGACCACATCATTGACAGCGATCAGCCCCTCCGTGGAATAGACCTCCATCGCATCGGCCTGGGAGGTGGCCAAGAGCTCATAGGCGATGCCGTGCTCCACGGCGCGCGGCTCAGCTTTGAGGTCATAGCGTTTGGCGAGTGGCTTCCAACCGTCTTGGCGCGCCAAGAACTCGTGGGTGAAGACGAAGCGTAGCCCGCCCTGATGGGAGAATGCGGCCAGATCGCTGATGGTCTCGAGTTGGTGTTGCTGGGCCAATTTCGCGCGGACAGCGATGGCGTAGGTGTTGTTGAAGCCCAGTGGCGGTCCCCAGAACAACTCATGCCGGCGGCGGAGTTCGGCTTCGACAAAGCGGCGCACCGCCGCGGGGGTGCGCTGCTCAATCTCGTGAGACGCGGACAAGAATTGCTGGGCTGTCCCGCTGTATTCCGGATAGACGTCCACATTGCCGTGTTTTAGGTTTTCGAACACCAGCGCGGTGTTTCCCATGTTCAGTTTGCGCTCCACGCTAAGACCACGCTGCTCGAGCAGTTGGGCGAGTGCCTCAGCCAAGAGTGCGTTTTCCGGAAACTTCTTCGAGGCGACAACCAATGGTCGCGCCAAACTCAGCGAGGGTGTCAACCACCAGACAAGCAGCAATAGCGGGGCCAGCCGACGGAGCCTCGTTCGATCACCCATTCGAGGAGTCTCCTGCGGCAAGTCCACCAGCCGCCAAAAACTCGGCAGCCCAGGGATCGACAGGCTGGGCTCGCAACTCCGCGGGCGTGCTCAGTTGCACCAGTCTGCCCGCGCGCAAGATCGCAATCCGATCGGCCAGTGTCAAAGCATCTTGTAGGTCATGAGTGACCATGACGCAGGTCAGCTGTTGCTCCTGGCGCAGCTTTTGAAGCAGGCGTCGCAACTCGAGGCGCGTCAAGGGATCGACCGCGCCAAAGGGTTCGTCCAGCAGCAGGTAGCGTGGTCTGGCAGCCAAGGCTCGGGCAATACCCACGCGCTGCCGTTGCCCTCCGGACAATTGCGATGGGTATCGGCTCAGATGTTCGTCAGCGAGGCCTACACTGCGAATGAGTTCGGAAGTGCGCTGCTGAATCTCTCGAACATCCCAGGCTAGCAGCCGGGGGACGCAAGCGATGTTGCGCTCTACGGTCCAGTGGGGAAACAGGCCGACGTCTTGAATTACGTAGCCCATCTGGC
>JBNLEN010000162.1:0-14110 GCA_050304975.1 Polyangiaceae bacterium | reverse complement strand
TACAGCGGAGAAGGTCGACGAAGTGTCGGGCCGGGGCGTGGGGCTGGACGTCGTGCGGGACGTGGTCGAGGGCTGCGGGGGCCGAGTTTCTGTCGACAGTGAACTCGGCAAAGGCACCACCTTTCAGCTTCGCTTGCCGGTCAATCTAGCGACCATGCGCATGCTTCAGGTGCGTATCGGCAATGAACTCTTCGCACTCCCCGTCAACAGCGTAGTGCGCATCCTGCGAGTGAACTCGCGCGAGGTGAAGCAGGTGGACTCGGGCTTCGCCCTCGAAGTGGACGGCCACGCCGTGCCCGTCGCGCGACTCGATCAGGTGCTGGGTCTGGACGGCCTGTCGGGTACCGACTTCCGCCACGGCTTGGTCTTGTCATCTGGCGCCGACAAGGTCGCGATCCTGGTCGAGACCATTGTGGGCGAAGAAGAGCTGATCCTGAAAGGACTGGGCGACCACCTCAAGCGCGTGGACAAGATTGCTGGCGTGACGGTGCTCGCCACGGGCCAGATCGTTCCTGTGTTGAGCATCACGGACGTGGTGCGTCAGTTCGGTGCCACCCGCGGCGCACCCATCTTCCGTGGCGAAGAAGAAAGCGCGCGTCGGAAGCGGCGTATCTTGATCGTCGACGATTCAATCACCACGCGAACGCTAGAGCAGAGCATTCTGGAAGCCGTCGGCTACTCGGTGGAAGTAGCCACTGACGGCGAGGATGCATTGAGCAAACTCAACGCCGGCAGCTTTGACCTGATGCTGTCGGACGTTCAGATGCCGCGAATGGACGGCATCACGCTCGTTTCCAAAGTCAAACAAACGGAGAAGTGGCGTGAGATGCCGGTCGTGCTGGTCAGCTCACTGAATGAGGAGGACGACCGCCGCCGGGGGATGGAGGCCGGGGCCGATGCCTACATTGGCAAGAACGACTTTCGTCAAGAACTGCTACTCGAAACCTTGGAAAGACTTCTCTGAAAGAGGATCCCATGCGCTACACCGCCTCCAATCCAAATCTGATACGCATACTCATCGCCGACGACTCGGCAGTCGTCCGCGAGCTGCTCAAGCGCGTGATTGATGCTGAGCCCGATATGCTGGTTGTCGGGACCGCCTCATCCGGAGAAGAGACACTGGCGCTGGTCGAAAAGCTCCGACCTGATCTGGTCACGATGGACGTTTGCATGCCGCGAGTGGACGGCGTCGACGCCACCCGCAGCATCATGCGCACGCGACCGACGCCGATCGCCATTGTCACGGCTCAGCCGGTTGGTGATGGCAGCGAGACAACCTTCCGGGCAATGAGTGCCGGGGCGGTCGACGTCATCGCCAAGCCAGGGGACGATGTCTTCGACGGTCCGGGAGTAGCTCGGGACACTTTTCTGCAGCAGCTGCGCAACGTTGCCTGCGTAGGCGTGGTCGGCATTCGGCGCACAGTCGAAGATCCAGTGGATCTCGCCCGAGCGACTGACTCCGCTTCGGATGTACGACGCCGCCCCTCGAGCCAACCCGTCGCACGTAGCGAGCACAGCGCCGCAATCCTGGCGATTGGGGCGTCCACCGGCGGCCCTCCTTGCATCGCAAAGATCTTGAAGGAGCTGAACCCCGAAACATCCCCGCCGGTCGTGCTGGCTCAGCACATGTCCAGCCAGTTCATCGAAAGCTTCGTGCACTGGTTGGATGGTATCGTCCCGCCGAAAGTGCACTTGGCCAAGGCTGGAGCGCGGGTCCAGCCTGGAAATGTGTATGTTGCTCCAGGTGGCGTTCACCTGGAGGTCAATGAGCAGTCCATCCTACTGCTCAGCAACGGGCCCCCTGTTCACTTTCAAAAGCCCTCCGTGGACATCCTGTTCGAGTCCGTCGCCAGAGTGTACGCAGACGAAGCGATTGGGGTGCTGCTGACGGGTATGGGAGCTGACGGCGCTCGCGGGCTCAAGTTCATGCGTGAAGCGGGTGCGCTGACCATCGCACAAGACGAGGCGAGTTCGCTCGTCTACGGCATGCCCGCCGCAGCGCGGGCGCTGGGTGCGGCCGCCCTCTCGGCGAATCCAGAGCACATCGCGCGCTTGCTACGTCGGGTGAGGCACGACATCTCTGGAAATACTGTCACGTCGCGCCCCTCGCGGGCCCGAAGCAGCGCGCCCGCGCCGAATCAACAGGGCGGACACCACACTGAGCTCGCGCTGAGCAAGGAAGGAGGGGTGCTCGAATGAGACCCAAAAGGAACGTATTGATCATCGATGACTCCGCGGCGGCGCGCGCATCGATCGCGCGCCAGCTGCAGACTGTCGGCTACAAGGTGTTCGAGCTATCGTCCGCCATCGGTGCGACTCGCTCCATCTTGAGAAACGACGTATCCGCCGTGATCGTGGATCTGAGCATGCCTGGCTTGTCTGGGGATAAGCTGGTGGGCGTGCTGCGGGACAACCGCCGACTCGACGGGCTGCTCATCATCGTTATCTCTGGTACCGAAGTGGCCGAGCTGGATCGCATCCAGAAAGAAGGCAAAGTTGACGCGGTGATGAGCAAACACCACGCCGCCGAAGGCCTCGTGCAACTGCTGGAGGCTTTGTACATCGCGCGCGAGCGCTCCGGCGCCGCAGCGGGCAGCAGTCTCTAGCTCAGCCGCAGCCAGCCTCAACGCGCAGATTCAACGCACAGATTCAACGCACAGAAGCGCTGACGGAGCACACCCGGTCCCCGGCAGCAGAGCACGCCCAATCTTGTCCATCGGCGCTGAAACGACAAGCAGCACCGGGCATCGCGTCGCCTGCGGGGACCATCACGTAGTATTCCTGCTCGCCGCTGGTGTGCTGGTAGATGCTCAAGCCTTCCGCATCCCCCTCGACCAGGCGCCCCTCCACCACTTCGTGCTCGGTCCCGGGCGCCACGCAGTTGTGCTGCACTGGATCTTGTGCCGGCTCACATTCGACGTTGAGGTTTTGCCCGACGAAGTCGAACACACCAGATTGCTCGGGACCGAGACAATCCGTCTGCACTTCGAGCGTCGTGTCCGCCTCTCCGGAACACGCCAAGCTGACAACTGATAGGCACAAACCGAGATAGCTGAGGTACGTGCGAGGACAACTAGAAGAAATGAGCATGTGCAATCCAAGTCGCGAGGGTTGGGAACCAATGCGGCTTGTGTATCGAAGTGCATTCAACGACTTCGCAAAGGCTCTGCGAACATCTCGTGACGACCTGAAGAACGAGTGAAGAACGAGTGAAGAATGGGTGACGACATACGGAACCCTGGACAATTGTCAGCACCGCACCCGCAGGTGACGCTGTACACCTACAGCCAAGAGCGTCAGACGGGGTCCCGCCGGTGACGCGTTTTGTCAGCGGCTACACGTTTCTGCATACCAGATTGAACCTCAACAGCAGCAAGCCCGACAAATAGCCTGCAGCGACAGCAATGCGGTGTGGCACGCCATTCGCAGTTGCTATGCTCCGATACACATGCCGGGACGCAAGCCGAGGGGGTTCACCCTAGTCGAACTCATGATCGTTGTCGCGATCGTGGGAATACTCGCAGCACTCGCTATCTATGGCATCCGCAAATACGTGAGCAACGCCAAGACTGCGGAAGCGCGCAACACCGTATTTCGGATAGCCAAGGACGCAGCGACCGCCTACTCGCGGCCGCGAATGAAGATGGGCAGTGACGTGGTCGTCGAGCTACGCGGCACTGCGAACGATGAGCGCGCTTTGTGCGGTTCTTCTGGCGAGCTGCCCAGCGATCTGAGCAACATCGCTGGTAAGAAGTACCAGTCTCACCCCGACGAGTGGGGCGGGACAGCGGGAGCCGGTTGGACTTGCATCAACTTCAGCATGAAGGACCCGCAGTACTACGCGTACTCGTACACCGCTGGCGCCGTGAGGGTTCCCGGCGCTGCCGAAAACGATATCAACTTGGATGAAACCGAGTTCACGGCGATGGCTCGCGGCGATCTGGACGGCGATGGGACGTTGAGTACGTTCCTGGTTGGTGGAGCGCGTGACGCGGAGACGGGCTTGATGCGCATCTCTCCGGCGGTGATTGAGGACTCCCCCGAGGAATAGTCTGGCTTCCGCGGCTCCCGGCCAGCGACTAGCTCAATCTTCTTCAGTGACGAAAGCGTTCTGCGAAAGGCGTTGCAGCACGCCGAAGCTACTGCGCTGCCAGAGCGCGCGCTTGTTCGTCTGAAAGTGCACGCGGTACCGCTGCGAGGGAGGCAAGCGACCGATCCACATCGCCCAATCCATGAACAAGCGAATTGCGGAGGAGTTTACGAAGCTGAGTTCGCTGACGTTCACCCTGATGGATTTGCGACCTTCGGAGACAGCAGCGCGGTGGATGGCTTCCAAGAAGTCTCCTAGCAACGCGCGCGGGTTGCTCACGGCGATGGTGCCGGTCAGGCGAATGACATCTCGGCTATCAATCCTAACTTCCAGGCTCTCGAGGGATGGCTTTGGCAGAAGACTCAAGGAATTCATGGCAGGGTTCATGGCTGAGTTCATGGGTTTCGCAGCCAAACTGCACGCTGCGTGCCAGCCGGTTTAGGCTCGTCATAGCTGGGCTAAGTCATCGGATCTCCGTCCCCGCCCGGGTAGCAACCCTGGGTCAGACGCACCCACCAGGGTCAATTCGACCGGCGCTGCCGAAGTCCGCCACCACCCCGGGGGTACGAGTCGGCGAAAAGCGTCAGCCGAGCGAGCGAGCCCCGATCGCTGAACGAAGGCTCAGCGCTTGCGTGCTCGGCAGGTAACGACTAGCTTACGCGGCCCCATGTACCTTCCCCTATCCAAGAAGCCCCGCAAGTCCACCCGCCAGCGCTGCAATCGCATCAAGGCCAAACTCAAGGCGAAGAACCGTCGTCGCCGCAACTCGCTGAAGAAGTAAGGGGGACAGCTCAACGCTGCCCCTGGGAGCGATGGCAGTGCTGCTCAGCGCCGTCCGCTGAAGCAATCACAGCACCGCTCAGCGCTGTCCGCCGCGGGGCGCAACTCCCGCAGGCGGCTTTCCCCTCAATTTCGGCTTGGCGCTGACCCAGGATCGGGGACAGAAATCGCTCGGGCGCTGCCTGGTGGGCGGTGGGGCGCGGTGGGCTGCGCTCAGCTACCGCCGCGCTTGAGCTCTGTCAGGACGAGCTTGCTGACCGCCTTGAGGGTTTCGAAAACCCCTTCGCCGGTGCGCGCCTGAGCCTCGAAGTCCGGCACGCCGGTGGGATTGAGTAGCGCGCGCAGCTCCTCGACGGGAACCACACTCGGCAGATCGCGCTTGTTGTACTGAATGACGTACGGGATCTTGTCCAGATCGTAACCCTGCTCCCCAAGGTTGGTGCGCAGGTTCTCGACGCTTTCCTGGTTGGCTTCGAGCCGCGCCATCTGCGAATCCGCGACGAAAATCACCCCGTCAACGCCCTTCAGGATCAGCTTGCGGCTGGCGTCGTAGAACACCTGACCGGGCACCGTGTAGAGGTGAAAGCGGGTCTTGAAACCGCGGATTTCACCCAACGACAGGGGCAAGAAGTCGAAGAAGAGGGTGCGTTCCGTCTCCGTCGCCAGGCTGATCATCTTGCCTTTGGCGTCCGGGTTGGTGCGCTCGTAAATGTACTGAAGGTTTGTGGTTTTTCCGCAAAGCCCAGGCCCGTAATAGACGATCTTACAGTTGATCTCACGGGCCATGTAGTTGATGAAGCTCATCGCCCGTTCCCTCAGTCGTTGAACAAGTTGTCGATATCGTCGTCCGTGATTTCGGCAAACGGGGAGTCTTCACCAGGGTCCTGCACCTTGCTGAGCAAAGCGTCGAAGATCCGGTTCAATTCGTCCGACGCCTTACGCACTCGCAATCGAACCAAGCCAAGGCTGCTTTTTGAGTCGAAGATGACAACCAGGATCACCCGGTTGCCCACCAACTGAATATGAATGTTGGCGTTTTCCCCTTCATGAAACTGCGTCGCGAATTCATTCTCGCGAAGCAACTTGGCGATACCTCCTGTGGCTGCGATATTGCCAGCCGTCAGGGAAGCAAGGGACGTCGTGTCGATATTCTCAACATCACCGGCGGCTGATATCAGCTGTCCGTTCTTGTCTACGATGAAGACGACTTTGGCGTTCGCTTCCCGCACCAGACGATCCACAACCGCCTGGATCTGGTTGAACTCCTCCTCGTACATCACCATCTGGGGATTAACCATTTGCGATCCTCCGGGAGCGGGTTCCCTCAAGCAGCCACTGCGTTTGGTGTACCAGCGTTTGGCGCTCCAAAACTTGCGACTGCGGATTTCGAGACAGCGATCGACACCGGGTTCGATCCTGCGGCGCGTCCGTTCGACACGTCACGCTGATCATCGAGCCACTTTCCGGCATGCTGTTCTCGTTCAATCGGGCCCACTGAGCTTTCATCTTCTAGACGTTCTACCCCCAGCCAGCAAGCCATTCGAGGCGCATGCCCGGCCGCTGGCGAAAATAGTCCCCTAGTTCGTTTAACTTGTTGTCGAGTCTAGCGGAGCAATCGCCCCCCAGAGTTTGAAAATGGATAAATCCGGCTTATTGACTGCCCTACGGACGCTGCTCACCATCGCTGTATGTGTGCTCGGTCCTGCCCTGTTCGGAGATACGCCACGTGGGCAGGCCTTGGCGGACGCCCGGGCGCCAGGCCAAGATCTTGGCCAAGACACGGACTTGATCGAGGCCATCGATGCGGTCAACCGCGCGCGCGGGCCCGAGGCTTACGCCGCGATTCGGGAGCTCTGGTCACAGTGGGGAACTGCCGATCCCGCAGCGGTGGAGCACGCATTGCGGGAGGTCGCGAGTTCGAAACAATTTGAGCCCGCGATTCGGACCTATGCCGGATTCCTTGCCGCACACGCACGCACACGGCGCGGTGACGTCCGTGGAGCAACCCAAGCCATTGCTGGACTCGGTTATGTGAGCGATTGGTTGGTTGTCGGCCCGTTCGATAACGAAGGAAAAGGTGGATATGACCTCGAATATGGGCCGGAGGCCCAGTTCGCCCAAGCCATCGCCGAAGAGCGCGCGTACTCCGGCAAGGAGCGCCCGGTCAGATGGCGGCGCGCGCCCGACGCGTTTCCCTTTGGCTGGCTCTCCGGAGACTCGTTGTTCCGACCGGAGCAGAGCATCTGCTTCTACGCCACGACCTTCGTCCACAATGCGAACGCAAAACCTCAGCGAGCGTCCGTTTGGGCCGGGGTCGGCGGCGCGTTCAAGCTGTTCATCAATGGCGTCAAGGTACTGGAGGACAGCGCCTACCGCGGGCATGACATCGAGCGCTTCGGAGCGAAGATCGAACTGCCTCCGGGAACCAGCCGCGCGACGCTCAAGGCGTGCGGAACAGAGGACGCGCCAGTCGTCTCTTTGCGTTTCGGAGCGGCTGACGGCGGCTCGGACGTCAGCTTCAAGACCAGTGCAACATTGGCTGACAGTAACGCCGCGATCGCGAACTTCGAAAAGCTGAAAGTCATCCAAAACGGGCTCGGACCGATTTCTCGGTTTGAGAAACAGACCGCCGGCAAGAAGCCGAGCGCCGCCAACTTGGAAGCCTACGCGCGCTACTTGGTCACGACCCACGGGGACGATCCGACGGTGCACAAGGCGCGAGATCTCTCGAAGCGAGCCGCAGACGATCAACCCACCCTCGAGCGCTTGCTGCTGGCTGGTCAGCTTTCGGAGGACTACAACAGCCACCGGCAGTGGGTTGAGAAAGCGGAAGCCCTGGCCGAAAAACGCGGTCAGCAGTCCGTAGATGTGATTTTGGCGCGCGCGACTGTCGAGCGCGGCGGCCTGAACTGGCGAGATGCGTTCCCGTACTACGACCAAGCATTGGCACTGGAGCCCAACAACGTCGAAGCCATTCAGGGCCGCGTCGAGTTGTTCAACGAAGCCGGCATGAATCGAACGGCGCTGTCCGTCTTGCGCCAAGCGGTCGAGCGCAGACCAAAATCGGTGGTGCTACTGAGCATGTATGCGGCGCAGCTGCGCAACACCGGCAACGTGCTCCAAGCCGACGAGACTGAGCGCCGCTACTCTCAATTTCGCTTCGACGACCACAACTTCATCACCGGCAAGCTCGACCTGGCTCTGGCCAGAAATGAAGCCGCAACCGCGACCCATTGGGTGGAGCGCTTGGTTGAGCTCAACCCCGACAGCCTGTGGGCGCGCGGCGTGGCCGCCCGCACCTACCGCCGCTTGAAGCAACCCGAGCGCGCCATCTCGGCCTTCAACTTCGCCTTGAGTCTGGCTCCGGAAGACGTGGGCACGATGCGCGCGCTCTCGGACATGCAGGGTGAGCAGGGCAACAAAGACGAGCAGCTGAGACTGCTGCGGCGAATCTTGGAGATTCGACCACAAGCGAAAGACGTTGCCGAGTACCTGCAGCACGTCGAACCCGATGAGCCCAAGCAAGACGAAGCCTACGCCTGGTCTGCGGATCGCTTCCTGAAAGACCGCACCAAGCCAGCCAAAGGCGAGAACAAACGCACCTTGCTCGATCTGACGGTGACCACCGTGTTCGACAACGGCTTGAGCAGCCAATTCCGACAGGTCGTATTCCAGCCCTTGGTCGATTCTGCGGCCGCGCTCTCGCGCCAGTATGCCTTCCAGTACCAAGCGGACCGACAGCGAGTGCAGCTACGTGGCGCCAAGGTCTACCGCACCGACGGCAGCGTGGACGAAGCGATCGAGACTGGCGTCGGCGCTGCCAATGACCCGTCGATCGCGATGTACACTTCGGCGCGCACTTACTACGTCCAGTTTCCGCGCCTAGAGCCGGGAGACGTGGTTGAGCTGCAGTACCGCGTCGATGATGTGGCCAGCCGTAACGAGTTCGCCGACTATTTCGGCGACATCCAGTACTTGCAGAACAACGAGTCCATCGGGCACGCGGAATACGTGCTGATCACGCCGAAAGCCCGCCGGATGTACATCGACCATCGCGGGATCCCCGGGTTGAAGAGCGCGACCAAGACCACCGAGAAGCAGAAGATCTACCGCTTTTGGGCGGACAACCTGGATCCGGTATTGCCTGAGCCCGCGATGCCGCCCTGGGCGGAGGTGCTGGGCTTCGTGCACGTGTCCACCTACGCCAACTACGACGAACTGGGCAAGTGGTACTGGGGTCTGGCGCAAGACCAATTCGATCTCGACGACGAGACCCGCAAGCTGGCGCGTGAGATCACCAAAGACCTCAAGACCGAAAAAGAAAAAGTCGCCGCAGTCTACAACTGGGTGATCCAAAACACGCGTTACGTCGCCCTGGAGTTCGGCATCTACGGTTTCAAACCGCGGCGCTGCGTGCAAACCGTCAATCGCGGTTGGGGTGACTGTAAGGACAAGGCGACGGTGATCGTCTCGCTGCTGAAGGAGCTCGGGATCGAGTCCACGATTGTGATCATTCGCACCCAGATGCGCGGCCGCTTCTCCTCCAAGGTGGCTAGCTTGGCGCCGTTCGATCACGCCATCGCTTACGTGCCTTCACTCGATCTGTACTTGGACGGCACAGCTGAGTTCACCGGGTCGACAGAGATGCCAGCGATGGACCAAGAGTCGCTCGCCATCTTGGTCAACCAGGGCAAACCCAAGCTCGTCACCACTCCACTCAGCGACCCGACCAGCAATCTGCGCCGACGCCACGTCAGCGCCAAGCTAGCGGCTGATGGATCCGCCCAGCTCAAACTCGACTATCTGACGACCGGCACGCACGCACCGAGCTGGCGCGCACGCTACACCGCCGAAGCCACCCGTCGGGAACGCTTGACTCAGGACTTGGGACGCGAGTTTCCGGGCGCCGAACTGCTGCCCGGCGCGGCGGGAGCCAAGGTCGAGGTGAGCGATTTCGAAAAACCCGTGACCATGGCGCTCCACGCCAAAGCCCCAAACTTCGCTCGCCAGGAGGGCGAAAAGCTCACCGTGCCGGTGACCACCCGCATTCGCCTGACGGATGAGTACGCGTCGCTGTCGAAGCGCAAGCTCGACGTGCGCGTGCCCGTCTTTGGCGTCAAAGAAGACGTGTTTGAACTGCAGCTACCCGCGGGCACGGCCGTGCACAGCGGCCCCGTGAACGTCGACAAGCAGACGGAATTCGGGGATTTCAGCGTCAAGATCGAGCACCAGCCGGGCAAGGTGCTGGTGACCAGCCGGCTGCTACTCAAGCAGACCCACATATCGCCCAAGCAGTACGCAGCTTGGCGTGCCTTCTGTGAAGAAGTGGACGCGGCCATGACCCCGCGTCTCGTGATCGGACCAAAAACTCGATGAAAGTGGCGAAGAAACCCATGACTAAAACCCTTCGCATCATCAGCGTTGCACTCACTTCACTCAGCCTGAGTCTGGCGTGCACCGCGTCCAAGGCAGACAGCAAGTCCGCGGACAACGCCCTCAACGACCTGCGTGAAGACGCCCAAAGCGACGACCAGCTCGCCGCCACGTGGCTGCTGTCTGAATTGTTGCAGCCCGGGGGCGACGCGTTGAAGGCTGTGCAAGCGCGCCAAGCCCTGGACAAAAGCAACCGCCACGGCATGTTCGAAGATCTCGCGCGCGGTTTGGACGATGATCTGCACGGACGCTTGCGCACCGCTTCCGACCACTACCTGCGAGCCGCCAAAGCAGCGCGCAAGTCCAAGCACTCCGCGGCACAGCTCGTGGGTTGGTTCGCGGTACGCCGAGCCGTATCGCTACGAGCCAACACCCAAGATCTGTGGAAGCGTTGGAAGAAGTGGGTCGAAGCGACCCTCAACGACCCTCAGCAACTCGGCTGGCGCGGTCGCGACGTGCTGGTGGAGTGGTGGAGCAACGAGTCCTGGGTCGAAGCCACCAAGGACATCGAGCAGCTCGCCGCCAAAGAGTTCGGTTGCCTCGATCAGGTGCGGTTGGCAGGTCCGTTTGGTAGTGGCAGCCGCGCTTCCGCACTGCAGCCGTTTCCCGCTGAAGCGGCGACGCCCTGGCCTGAGCTGTGGCCCGAAGATCCGGTCTATGATCGCGCGCCGCGCCTGCTCGAGACCGATCAAGACGGTTGCTTCGCCAGCGTAGACGAACCGACCAAGAGCGGCGTGTTCTACGCGGAGACGGTCGTTCAAACAGGTCCCGTCAAAGACTTGGTGTTGACCGTCGACAACGCGCTTCAGGTTTGGATCGACGGGATCGAAGTATTGAACCGGGACTTCCGCCGCTTCGGATCCTGGACGGACGTCGGGGTGGGCGTGCACCTGGAGCCTGGCACCCATCGGATTGTGGCCAAGCTGCTCAGCGGACGAACCTCGGTGCGGCTGCTGGACAAGCAGGGCAAGCCCGCGGCCATCAAGCCCGGGCAATCCGGTCTGCCCCCAGCCGATCCTCCTCGGGTGAGTTTTGACGCCAACCCGAAGTTCAAACCGGATGCTCAGGCCCCCGGCGAATCCGCAGTCTTGCGCTACATTGCCGGGTTTCTCGCCCACCTGGACGGGGAAGATGGCGTCGCCACGATGCTGATGGAACCGCTTGTGGAAGACACCAAGATCGCCACGGGTCCGGCATTGAGCATGGCCGCCACGTTTGTCGAAGGCGATCCGATCTACAACTCCAGCCAAACGGAAGATCTGATGCGTGAGCTGCATCAGACGGCGCTCAAGCGCGATCCGAATCTGTGGGAGGCCGATCTCGAACATGTCGCTCAGCTGGCCAAGAGCAAAGGTTTGGTCGACGCGGTGCCGGAGCTGAAGCAGCTCACGGAGCGCTACCAGCAAGTGCCTGCCTTGCTCTCCGCGCTGGCCAAAGTCTACGGCGAACTCGGTTGGACCCCGGAGTACCGTGAAGTCGTGCTGCTCAGCGCGCAGCGTTTCCCGGATGACCCCGAAGGCTTGTACAGCGCCGCGCAGTTGCTGGAAGCAGACGGCGAGGTCGAAAAAGCCAAACAGCTTTACGCGCGCATCCAGAAGCTAGATCCGGACAGCGAAGTGATGATCGGCCGGGCGCTGGAGCGGCAAGACTACGACGCTGCCCTGGCCGAGCTGAAACGTCTGCACGCGCGGCGCCCCGCACGCAAAGACTTGATCCACCGCATCGAGAACGTCAAACGGCTCGCAGGCGAAGAGTTCGACATCTGGAAGATCCTGAACGAAGCCATCGAAAAGCAGCCCAAAAACGGTCGCGCTCGTTTGGCCCTCGCGGACGCCAAGTTCGCCCGCGGCGAGCGCAATGCTCTGGACGCAGCGTTGGTGGATGCGCTTCAAAAAGGTGCCAACACCGCAGCGATCAAGAACGCGCTCGATCTGATCGAGGGGCTGACGGAGCTGGAACCCTATCGCCTGGATGGCCAGCAAGTGATCCGCGACTATGAAGCCGCTGGCAAACACATGCCGGGCACCGCCGCGCGCGTGCTGGACTACATGGCCGTGTTGGTCAGCGCTGATGGCTCCAGCCGTAGCCTGGAGCACCAAGTGATCCGGCTGCAGAGTGAAGAAGCGATTCGCCGATTCGCCGAACACTCGGCTTCGGGTGATGTGATCCTGAAAATGCGCGTGATCAAGAAAGACGGACGCATCCTCGAGCCGGAGCCCGTCGCCGGCAAACCCACGGTGACTTTTCCCCACCTGGAAGTCGGCGACTACATCGAGACCGAGCAGATCTACAGCAGCGACAGCACTGGCGGCAGCGTCTACGAAGGACCGCACTGGTTCTTCCGCGAAAAAGACGTGGCCTACGCGCGCAGCGAGTTGGTCTTGGTCTCACCCAGTGCCAAACAGCTGGACGTGGCCACCACTGGCAACGTGCCAGAACCCACGATCACTCGCGACGGCTACTTTGAGGTGCGACGCTGGCGGGTCGACCAAAGCCCGGCCGCCCCAAACGAACCGCTGAGCGTGCCACCAACGGAATACCTACCGAGCGTGCAAGTCACCTGGGGGTTGGACTTGGACCGGCATCTGCACCTGCTGGCGGAGCGTGTGCAGCAGACCGTAGCGACCGATCCGCGCGTGGTGCGCATCGCCAAACGCATCGTTGCCGGCATCCCTGCCGCCAATGAGAGTGCGCGCGCTCGGGCGCTCTACCGCTGGGTGCTGTCCAACGTGCAAGACGGTGAAGAAGACGACGGCCGCCGAGTGATCGTCGGTAAGCGCGGTAACCGCTGGCGCGGCTTGGTCACGCTCTGCCGCTCACTGGACATCCCCGTCAAATGGGCGGTGGCGAAGAACCGGCTGTCGGCACCACCCACCGGACCCGCCGACGCCGCCCGGCAGTTCAGCGCCACCGCGCTCAAGATCGGCCAGAAGGAACCCGTGTGGCTGACCATCAACGACGAGCACACGCCGTTCGGTTACCTGCCGTCCGAGATTCGCGGCATGCCCGCCTACTTGCTCGAGATGCACGACCCAGCTCAGGTGACGTTGCCGGAGGGCGGCGCCCAAGACATGGTCGCCTTCATCGGCTCGGTGAACTTGGCAGCGGACGGCTCGGCCACGCTGGAGCTCGCTCAGGGTTATCACGGCCGGCTGGGTGCGGCGCTGCGTAAAGGATTGACTGAGCTAGGTGAACAGCGCGTCAATGACGTGGTGGAGAGCAAGATCCTGGCGAGCGCTCTGCGCGGAGCGCGTTTGACCGGGCTGGAAGTCGAAGATCTGGACAACAACGACGTACCGCTGGTGCTGCAGATGAAGGGCGAGATGGCCCACTTCGCTTTGGCTCAGGGTAAAGTCTTGCGGCTGTCCCCACCGTTCGTGCCACGGCTGAGCCAGTTCGCCACGTTGCCGACGCGGCAGACGCCCATCTTGCTCGCCAGCGAGCGCCGCTGGGAGGTCGATCTGAAGATCCAGCTGCCAGCCGGCGCCAAGGTGAAGCCAGCCCCTAAGGCGCACCTCACCTTTGCTGATCACCTAGTAGAGGTGAACGACACGCTCGACAACGGCGTGCTGCACTTGCGCCGCAACGTGCACCTGCGTTCGGGTCGCATCGCCCCCGAAGACTACGCGGAGTTCGTGCGCTTCACGCGCGACGCCGACAGCGCCCTCTCGAGTGAGATCACGATCCAAGTGCCGTGAGTACCTCAGTCGTCGCGCGGCGAGTGAAAGGGCGCTAGCCGGCTGTCGCCTTTTTGCCCCGCTGAGCGCCGATTTGCCCCGCTGAACGCCGGATCCGACCACCGGGGCC
>JBNLEN010000161.1:0-14132 GCA_050304975.1 Polyangiaceae bacterium | reverse complement strand
GTTACGACTTTTGGGTAGCGCCCACGACTCCTGGTGGGACCGTAAAGATCACACAGATGCTTCCCGAAGCGACTGGCGCGGCGGACAAGAGTCTGCGCAATGGGTGGGTTGCCAATCCCTCTGCGACGGTCGAGAGCACCTTGATGGATGGTCGACTCGGTGACATGGAGGGCACTGGACTGCCCGTCAATCCAACTGCTGCCGACCCTGCCGTGATCGACACCTCAGACGAAGCGGTCGTGACCGTCATCAAGTCGCACAGCATGCTCGAGACTGGTGAGACCAGTTGTGGTGGAACGGACGATGCAACCAGCCTTTCGCGGCATTGTTTCTGGCAGGCTGGAGTGCTGACTGTTCTATCGGAGGTGCCTCCGAACGCCGGAACGACTGTATTGAGGCCGCCGCTAACCGGACCGGAGAAGCCGATGCACGACGTCTCTCTGATCGACTTCGATGCACTACCCTCACTGCCGCTCCCGAAGCGAGCCGACGGCAGCGTGGTCGAAGGTCCGAGTTGGGAAGATGCCCTCGACGACATGGCGCCACCCAAAGTGGAATGGGGCGCTAGTGGAGGAGTCGGCTTCTGGCAGTACATGCCACCGATGTACAACTTCTCTTCGCACGAAAGCGGCTATCCGCCGCGGTCGATGGGCGCGCTCCACAACGCGATGCAGTTGTTAGCTCTCGACGCCCGCGGCGAAGAGGGGAAGAAGCGTCTGCTGGCTATTCGCTCGGTCCAGTGGGGCCTGGACTACTACTACATGTGGAAGGCCCGAGGTTACGGGGTGATGTACAAGCCCAAGGGAGGGCATGCCGTCGGCCGCTACCTGCCGACTGTCATCGCCGCCGCGCTGCTGACCGGCGAGATCGGCGAACAAGCCAAAGCTGACCTCATGCGCGTCAACAACGGCACGGGTGACAAGTGCGGATTCGATATTCCAGGAGAACTCTGGTACTTTGAAGACACAGATCGTGTGCTTTACGGCAACTTCAACATCGAGGGCTGCAGCGGCTACAGCGACTACACCAAGCAGACCAACTCGAACTACGTCGACCCAGCACATATTGGCGACAATGGGCGTCTTGCCGAGAATGACGACAACAACGCGGGTGACGTCAACTCGTGTTATGGCGCGTATCAGAGAATCACCCTGGGCCCCACTCACTCGACGGCGAACCTCGTCCGCGCGATTCCCGCGGCGCGTGCCATCGCCTATGAGCACATGATTCCCTATGCCTCGCGGATGTTTGATTTCGGCGCCTATTGTCGAGAGGACCACACACCGCCAGCGACCTACGCGCAGGCCTTTGGCACCTGCGCCGCGGGGAAGTTCGAGGGTGACCAGTGTCGCAACCACCTTGATTGCGATGGGGAGGAATGCGTCGGCGAAAACAACCAATATACATCCTGGCTGGCTCGCAACATGTGGGCCAACTACAAGGACTGCTACGACGACAACTCCTGCCCAGGCATGTAATCGCTCGCCGCGGAGTTACGCAAACGAGCTTGATCGGTCTCAGCGCTGGCGCAGCGCTTGAAGAGGCTTGCGTAGCTTCGCGAGCTGCTCCTGCTTTAGGAACGATGCCACGGAAGGGTTTACCGACGGTGCGCCGTCTCGCAACTTGCCCACTGCAAACCCGCACAACTCTGCCAGGCTTCCCAGAACTAAGGGGCTCTCGCGCAGCCGGTAGGTTGCGCGCGCAAGCTGATATAGTGGATGATAGCCCAACGAGTAGTTCATCCGCCCCCACTTGAAACGTGCTCGAGTCCTTCCTCCGGCGGCGGTGCCAACCAGACCGAAGTGTGTGACCGGTAGCTGTCGGATTGTTCTTGTTTCCCAGCCGTGCATGCGCGCACAGATTTCAAGCGCGGCGTCTTCGCCCCCATGTCGCAGTACCGGAATTCCACCCGTTTGCTCGAAGCACTCCCGCCGGATCATTTGAACGGCGCCGGCAACGGTATTGGAGTCCTTGATGCGCGGAACGATCACCCCATCAACCAACTGGAGCACGTCGCCCCCTGCAATGCCCAACCTGGGGTTAGCATCGAAATAGGAAAATAAGCGCTCGAAGTAGTCTCCGCTAAACTCCACATCTGCATCGAGCACTCCGATGAAGTCGTAGCTCTCGTCCTTCAGACTTTCGACGGCGCGACGCAGAGCGTGCACCTTTGACGCAAAGTCGTGCTTTTCTGCACGGCTCACGTTGATGGTACGAAGGAAATCCAACCGCGGTAGCCAGCTCGCAATGATCTCTCGAGTCCGGTCGGTGGAGCCGTCATTGACAATAACCCAGGCTTTGGGGCGCAATGACTGAGCGGCCACGGAGGCCAACGTCTCTCCAATATGCCGCTCTTCATTGAAGGCGGCAGTCATGAGCACATATTCCACGGACGACCTCTGACCGAGACTAGACAATGACTCTCCACCCGCTAAGGTACTGCCCCTTGCCTACGCAAAAGCGTGGCGCACTATGCCTGATCCGGCTCGGCCACTTAACACGCATGTCGACCGGTGCGGCCAGCCGGACCGCTCCTTGTTCCTGGCGATCGGGGCCGAAGCCGCACTCCGCTTGGTTCGAGACTATAAACCGTGGCGCGAAACCCGCACCTCCCGGCTAACGCGATTTGACGCATGAACGAGCGCACCATTGCATGGCGAGAATACGGCGAGACGGTCGTTCATCCGCTGGCCCTGTCCCTTACCCTGGCGATGGGCATCTGGCTGCTGCTCATTCGACGCGACAAGGCGGTGCTCCCAATCATTCTCGTCGCAGTGTTGATCCCACTGAAGCAGCGGATCGTTGTCGCCACTCTGGACTTCGACATGACGCGCATCCTGATCCTCTTTGGATGGACGCGAATCGTTCTGAAGGGCGAGTACCGCAACTATCACTGGCATCGCCTGGATTTCGCTCTCATTCTCTGGCTCTGCTCGGGAACGTTGATTCACGTTCTGCGTGACGGGACGTTTGGTGCTTTCGTCTATAGGCTAGGACTCGCCTTCAATGCCGCCGGCATCTACTTCATGCTTCGCGTGATGCTACGCAGCGCAACTGACGTCCTTCACGCGATACGCGTCTTTGCCTTCGTCGCCGCGATGGTGGGCGGTTTCATGATCCTGGAGAACATCACTGGTCGGAACATCTTTTCGATCTTCGGTGGTGTGAAAGAAATGACCGCAGTGCGCGACGGTCGTCTTCGCTGCATGGGGGCCTTTTCACACCCCATCATGGCGGGCAGTTTTGGCGCCGGCTTGTTCCCAATCATGCTGATGCTCACGCTAGGTGACAAGCAGCGCCGTGTCGCTCCCCTGTTGGGACTGTTCGGCGCGGCAGCGATCGCAGTGACATCAGCTTCGAGCGGCCCCGCGCTCGCCCTGCTCTCGGGGCTGTTCGGTTGCATGATGTACGTGGTCCGTAACCACATGCGTCCGATTCGCTGGGTGACAGTTGCGGTACTCACGATTGTTCACTTTTCTCGTGAGGCGCCGGTGTGGCATCTAATTGGGCGTGCCTCCGACTTGATCGGCGGGACGGGTTATCATCGGGTGCGTCTGATCAGCGGATTTGTAGACAACACGAGGGATTGGTTCCTAGTCGGGGTGCGATCTACCGCGCACTGGGGGTGGGGCCTACAAGATCTGACGAATCAATTCGTCTTCGAGGGAGTCACCGGAGGATTCCTGACGCTGTTTTGCTTCCTCATGATCCTCACCATAGCGTTCAGATCTGCGGCGCGACTTCGTTTGCGCGCCCGTGCCGCAACCGCGCTCCAGCCCTCTATGCGTCGCACACTTCAACTGCTGGCGTGGGGTCTCGGCGTCTCCCTGGCGACCCATTGTGTCTCCTGGATCAGTGTGTCCTACTTCGGACAAATGAACGTGGTTTTGTACATGCTCTACGCCTTCATCGCAGCTGGGGACGGAAGCCCAGAGCTTGCCGCGACTGCGGTTCCAGGGCGTGGTGCCGTATCGGCCGCATAAACTGGGGTGACCAGCCATCCGGATGGTGATGCTGAAAAGGTCTGGCTGGAGCAACTGAACCGATAGGCGATCCGCGGTCTTGTTAGTGTTTCCGACATGCGAGATTCCGGCGTCGATGTCCTGCTGGTCACCTACAATCGGGCGGCGTACACGAGGTTGTCGCTACCCCGACTTCTGGAGACAGCCGACGAAAACACACGTGTCTGGCTTTGGCACAATGGGACTGACGAGGAGACACTGTCAGTCGTTCGCTCTCACAGCGAGCACCCGCGCGTTTACCGTTTTCACCACAGCGTTGAAAACGTCAAACTGACGGAACCAACCAACTGGATCTTGCGCGAAGGCCGCGCCGAATACTTTGCGAAAGTGGACGATGATTGTTTGGTCCCGGACCAGTGGATCAACACGTTGAGACGAGCGCACGAGGCTGAGCCTCGCTTCGGCGCCATCGGGTGTTGGCACTTCATGGAGGACGATTTTGACGAAGCCGTCTGCCGCCACAAGATTCAAGAGTTTGGGGGCGGTCAGAGCATCATTCGACACCCTTGGATCGGGGGTAGCGGATTCCTCATGAAGCGACGATGCGTAGAAGAAACCGGATTCATTGATCCACGTCACCGCGGGATCACCGGGTACTTTACCCGAGCAGCGCTCAAAGGCTGGATCAATGGCTGGTACTTGCCGCTGCTGGTCCAAGAACATATGGACGACCCGCGCGCACCAAACACGATGCTCAAGACAGATGAAGACATGCTGCGCTGCATGCCGCTATCCTCGTCGCGCACTGGTGCCCGCACAGTCGCAGACTGGGATCGGCAGTTGAGAAACTCTGCCGCTGAATTGCAACGCTTGCCGTCAAACGCAGCGTACTACCACCCGTGGCTGGCGGCGGGACGTCGGCTGCTGGGGCGAATCGGTTTACCCCGCCTGGGCCGGTGAACGCTGGGGCAAACCTACCCGACCAAGGTCTTCAGCGTCAGCGCCGCAACAGCTGCGATCACCACGCCGATGGTGATCAGGCCGCGGCGGGCCCTGCCGCGTGCGATCGCCATGCCGGCAATCGTCAGCGGCAATAACGCGAGCGTCAGCGTGGTCGTCACTGCGGTCCCGTGGCTAGGCACGCCGAGGATACGGGGCAGAAAGCCGATCACCACGCAAGTCAGCCAAGCCCCCAATGTCCACGCCGAGCCCCGCAGGGCTATGTTCAACTGCTCACGCCGCTCAGAATTGGCCATGGGGCGCGCAGTGGAGCACAAACTGGAGGCCCACGAAAGGCCGCCGTGCGGCTTCTTGAAGTGCCCGACGCTACGGAATACAGGCCTGCTCACAAGCCTGTATCGTGCCAAAATTGTTCCAGTTGCCCCCACAACCGCTGAATTCGAAGGGCTCACAGTTGCCGCTGTCGGCATCGAAGTAGAAGCGCTCCAGGGAGTCGTCGCAGTCACCCGCGGCCGCTGGCTGGGCGCAAATTTCGACGACGGCGACTAACCTGAAACAGGCGCGCGGCAGCAGAACAGTGTTCCGCCGATGGTCACGCCAGTTCAGCGAACCAACGCTGGATCGGAGTAACCATGACTTTGAAACGCTTCTCCCCCGCCGTTTCCGCAGAGCAGCTGAGCGCGGCCATTCGAGCCGACGGCTGCGCGATTGTTGAAGGTCTGGCGGCGCAGAGCCTGATGAACCAAACCGCACAGGAGCTGGAGCCCTACCTGCAGCGCACCCCAACTGGCAGTGGCAGCTTCGTCGGTCAACGCACGCGCCGCACCTCACGCCTGATCGCCAAGAGCGAAGGCTGCCGAAAGCTGATCACGGATCCCCTGATCTTGACCGCCACGGCACAGCTATTCGCGGGCGAGTGTTACGACTTCCAGATCCACGCCACCCATGTTTCGCGGGTTGATCCTGGCGAAAAGGCTCAGTCTTTGCACCGCGACGATGGTGTGTTTCCGTTCCGACACCCGAGCCCGCCGAGTCACATCAACACGATTTGGGCGTTGGATGATTTCACCGCGGAGAACGGAGCGACGCGCATCGTGCTCGGCAGCCATCTTTGGGATGACGTGCGTCGACCGGAAGAGTCTCAGTGCGTGCGTGCGGAGATGCCGCGCGGCTCGGTCTTGATCTTCGACGCCGCCACCTACCACGCGGCGGCGGAAAACCGCTCCCGGGCTTCGCGGACGGCGGTCATTTTGGGCTACAGCCTGGGCTGGCTGCGTCAGGAGGAAAACCAGTTCTTGGCCGTGCCACCCAAGCTGGCTCGTACCCTTCCGCGCCGGCTTCAAGAGCTGGTCGGCTACAAGAATCACGGCTACCTGGGTCATTTCGAGGGTTCGTCGCCGAGTGTCGCCTTGCAGGATTTCGTGCCTGATGTGCTGCCGGCGCAGGATTTGTATACCCCGGAGCTGGAGCAGATCCAGCTGCGCAGGCGCTAAAACTCGCGCTTCGCTGCCCCCCAGGCAGCCCTCAGGGAACAATGTTCCGCGCTCGGTCACGCCCAGGGGTTGATGACTGGGTCCGCAGTGCAAGCCCTCGACTTTCCTCCCGCCATCGACGAAGCTCCTCAGGTGCCCGTCGAACCGGTGCTGATCGGTCGCGAGAGCGAACTCAACCGCCTGCGAGAGATGCTGCAGGGGGCCCTCCAGGGCCAGGGTCGGCTGGCCTTGCTGGGCGGCGAGGCCGGGATCGGCAAGAGTCGCTTGGCGGAAGAACTCGCGCGCGAGGCCCACGAACAGGGTTGCGCAGTCGTCTGGGGCCGCTGCTGGGAAGCCGGCGGCGCTCCCGCATTCTGGCCTTGGCGACAGGCTTTGACAGGACTGTCGCACGCTCTCGACGCGGAGCCGTGGGCACGTAACCAAGTGCTCTCAGCCTTCATGCGGGGGCAGTCGGAGGCGAGCGCCAGCTTCGCTGAACTGTCAGGACTCGAACCAGAGCACGCGCGCTTCCTGCTGATGGAGGCCGTCAACTCAACCTTGTCCGAGGCTGCACGCAGTCAGCCGTTGGTGCTGATCTTGGAGGACATGCACACCGCCGACGCGGCCAGCCTGTCCCTGCTAGAGTTTCTGGAGCCGCACCTGCGCCAATGCCGGATCTTGATGCTGGCCACGTATCGCCCGCTGGAGCTCCCGCGACACGCCGAGCCACTACGGCGCACCTGCCAGCGCGGCGAGAACATCCTGCTCGGCCCGCTCTCGACGGAGGCGATCAACGCCTACATTCTGCATCACACGCGCAGCCCTTTGGCCGCGGACACGCTGCAGGAGGTTGCGAAAGCGACCGAGGGAAATCCCCTATTCTTGGCGGAGGTGAGCCGAGTTCTAGCGCGAGAGCCCAGCGCGCCGCGACAGGCCATGTTAACCCAAGGCATCCATCACATCATCCAGCAGCGCCTTGCCGTGCATGCGGCCGCTGACGTGGCCCTGCTCGAGGTCGCGGCTGTGATCGGACGCGACTTTCGTTTGGCGGACGTACTCGCACTGACTGACCTGGCTGAACCCGCGCTCGAACAAGCATTGGAGCGCATGGTCAGCGGCGCGGCGTTGCAGCGCACCGGACTGCAAGCCTTCCGCTTCAGTCACATTCTGATCCGCGAAGCGCTGTACTACCAGCTGGCAGCCGACCGCAGGCGCCAGCTGCACCGCACTCGAGCTAAACAACTCCAAGCCCGCTGCGAAAGTGGTGACACCAACTGGACCGAGGTGGCGCACCATTTCTTGGCTGCCGAGGCCATCGGCGACGCAACTATCGCGCTGGAAAAGGCTGCCAAGCTGGCGCTGTCCCAACTCGCGTTTGACGACGCCGTGGCACTGATGGAACGCGCCATGAGCAGTCTGCCCGAAGATGTCGCGCCAACCAGACGAGCGGAGTTGTTGTTACTCCTGGCACATGCTCGGCTCAACGCCGGCGCCATCACGTCCGGGCGCGCCGCGTGCTATGAGGTGGCGCGGATCGCCGAGCAGCTAGACAACGCAGACCTGCTGGCACGAGCTGCGCTGGAATGCGGCAGCATCTATGTGTTCGGCAAGGTCGACAAACGCCTCGTCGGGTTGTTGGACGACGCCCTGCGCGCCTTGCCGCAGGCGCAAGTTGCGCTGCGAGCGGAGGTCTGCGCTCGGCTGGCAGCGGCGCTTCAGCCGAGTCCGGATCCCGACTACCCGATCTCTTTGGCCTACCAAGCGATTGATCTCGCGCGAAGCCAAAGTGATGAGCAGGTGCTGCTGCGCGTGCTGCTCTCGGCCATTTCCGCATTGATGGACATGACTCCGGCGCTCGAGCGTCTGGGGCTCAACCAAGAATACGCTGCGCTAGCGGATAAATTGGGCGCGACCAGTCACCTGTGGCGCGCGCGTTGCCGCTTGTTGTTCGATCACTTCGAGCTGGGTCAGCTGGACGAAGCCTACGAAAATCTGGCTCAAGTAGTCGCGCTGGCTGAACGCTTGGATCATCCGGACTACCTGTGGCGTGCCACCGCCATGCGCGCCATGGCCGCGACCTTTCGCGGCAGGTTTCAGGAGGCTTCGGCCCGACTCGAAGAGACAGATAGACTCGCCGGAAAAGCGCGCGACCCCAATTGGCAGCGGGCGAAGTGCATGATGCGGCTGTCCTGGCATCGCGCCCAAGGTCAGCGCATGCCGGAACAGCTGATTGACCAGCTCTCCGAGCACTACGAGGGTGAAGTCTTCGGCTACATGAGCATCTGGAGCGAGTGGGCGCGCCACGGCCAGGTCGATCAACTGCGAGGCGCTCTGGATCCGGAAGTCATCGCCATCGTGCTGAGCTCTGGAGACGCGCAACTGCTCCAAGAGCTGGCATTCATCGCCATCGCGCTGCGCGATCCGGAGCTTTCTCAGCGGGCCTACGAAGCGATGTCTCCGCATGTCGAGCGGTTCGTCAGCGGCGGGATGACTGGGCTCACCTGGGAACCGCCACTCAGCCGCGCGATGGGGCTGCTATGTCTGGAGACCGGGCGCGCCCAAGAAGGACTAGCGCACCTGCACGCGGCTCTGGACGCTGCTTGCCAAAGCGGAAGCCGCGGATACGAGGTCTGGATCCGACTGGACTTGGCCAAAGCTGAAATCTCTGGCGGCAACCTCCGGCGCGCTCTGGAGTTGTTGGATCAGGCCTCCGAACAAGCCACGGCGCTGGGCCTGAGCTTGGCTTTGGATCAGGTGGATGCGTTGCGCGTGCAAGCGGGCGAAGAAAGCGCGCCCCCTTCTTCGCGCGCACTACCCACCATGTTGGCCCGAAATGCCATCTCATTGGACTCGGAAGGTGAACTCTGGTGTCTTCGCGCAGGTGGCGAAGAAGTTCGCCTCGCTAACACCAAAGGCGTACGGCTACTGGCCCAATTGATGGCTCAACCAGGACAAGAGTTTCACGTTTTGGACTTGGAGAAACCAGCCGCAAACGAAACCAAGTTTGACGCTGGCAGCGCCGGCGAAACGCTCGATGAGCAAGCTCGCCAGCAATACCGAACTCGCATCGAAGAGCTGCGTTCGGAGATTGAACAGGCTGAGGATTTCAATGATCTGGCCCGAGCTGAGGCTTTGAATGCCGAGTTCGAGGCGCTGACGAAAGAATTGAGTCGTGCTTTCGGACTTTCGGGACGTTCACGTCCTGTCGCCAGCGCGGTGGAGCGAGCGCGCATCAACGTGCAACGCCGTCTGAAAGACGCCATCAAACGCATTCGCGCCTGCTCGCCGGAGCTCGCCAAACAAATCGAGCGCTCCGTCAGAACCGGGACCTACTGCGTCTACGAACCCTGATCCACAGCGGCCTACCACTACGCTGCTTAGAGATCGCTGGGTCGACGGCAGCTCAGATCAAACTCGAGACGTCCTACGGCTCGAAACACACATCGGGTTGCTCGCTGAAGAGCTCGATGCGATCGATTGCGAAGTTGTTGCCTTCGTCCGCGGAGCTCAGATCCCGGAGCTCGAAATCATGTGCCCCGGCTGTTTCGATGGTGACCGCAAAAGTGCGTCGGCGCCAGTGACCTTCCAGGGGCATGAAAGGCGCTGCTACAGTTTCGTGGTCGACGTACACCTGGAGGACTGATCGACTGATCAAGCCCCACTCTCGCGACCAGTAGCTGAAAGTGAATCGCCCTACGGGCAACTCGACCGTCTGTTTCCAGATGGTGAGCTCAGCGCTGCCATTGCACATCAGGGAACGATTGTCCGCGCTAGGATCCACGTCTCGCCAGCTCTGACTGCTTGGGTCCAGGAAATCGACGTGCAACTGCGGATCTCGGTCTGGATTGGGACGAGTGGAGCAGGCCCCAACCAGGAGCTCTGTCGCGTCATCCGGTAACAGCTGGTAGTCAGTCGTGAAGTCCTGCGCCATGAGTGAGCCAAAGTCACCGCTGATGACCAGGTTTTCGCCCGGCGGTGGTCCACACAGATGACCGCTTTCGATGCTGCATTGGTCGCTGCAGCCATCGGCTTCTAGAGGATTTCCATCGTCACACGCTTCACCCGGGTCCGCTCGGCCATTGCCACAGTTGGGCCAGCGGCCGCCGTCATTGGAGGAGTCCGGAATGTCAGCATCACCGCCGGCATCACCGCTTGGGCCAGCATCGACCAGTGGCGAATTGCTCGCTGCATCCCTCTCCGAAGTCGGCGCCGAAGCGTCCATTGTGGGCACTGGCGGAGGACCAGAGTTGGCTGGGGCCGCGTCGGGACCGGATGGATCTGAGGTGCCTTGTGCGCTGAAGGGGCTGATCGTCGTGTTGCCGCAGGAAGTCAGCACAAGCGCTATGATGGCATAGCCAAAGTTCCCGTAGGGCCGCCGGCTCATAGCTCCACCAACAGCCCAAGATGAGCGGCGGCACCGAGCCCGCGTAGCGCGGTGATTTGGGCGTCTTGGTCATCAATCGTCACCGAGCGCAACGGTAATTGGAGCGACCCCTCGGCGATGAATTGGAGAGATTCCGAGAGTGGAATTCGCAGGCCTGGCCCCAACGCCGCGACCCATGCCAACGCGTTTTCATCCGTAGCCGTGAACCCGGCTGAAGGTGTTGCAGACACGATGACCCAGTCAGCTTCAGCTCGCGCTTGAAGCCATAGCCCGAGCGGCAGGTGTTCCGGTAGGACGCTGACGCCTACGCCGCAAGCAGCGGAATACGTTTGAATGACAACTGAACCGCTATTGGTGTCATGCCCTTCGGTGAAACGCACACCCAGCCTGAGCTCCGCTTGCAGCCGAGGTAGTGGGGATAGCTGTAGCAGCAGTGACGGGCCTGCGTGCCAATAGCCTTCGCCGTAGAGTTCGCCCCCCGCGACGGCTCCCAATTGCAATTTCGCATCTGCTTGGCGAGAAGGCGCGATCGAAGGCTCACGGGCGATGGGCTCTTGTCTGAGCGGCGGTGGTTGGCCTGTTTTGGACGACTCATCATGGGACGCGCGAACCAATTCGCCTATCAGCAAGGCTAGCTCACGAGTGCGGGCGTCGCGGGACTGGGTGTCGCTGGCGCTGAGATCCACCGCCTTGGCTTGTTGGACTCCACTGCTCGGATCGAAAGCGCGAACCAAGCTGTGCTTGCCGTTACAGGCGACTGACACCTGCACCACACCACTGAGCGTTGGGGACTCCCCTGCAAACTCGATGCGCAGAAGTCGGTCGAGTTGTCGTGGGTCGATCTGCTCACACTGCTCGAGCTCAATCGCGACCGGTGCGGGAGCGTCAGGGCCGTGGTTGCCCACGTCGCCCATTGCGGCGAGTTGGGCAACCAGCGGAAGCATCATTGCTTGGAATCTAGCATGCCCCGCAGCGCGCCGAGATGTCTACCCTCCGGATGCAATCGCTGATAGCGCTCGAAGGCCCGTTCAGCGCGCGCCCGATCGCCGCTCCTTAGCCATGCTTCAACCGTTCGGGCCCGAGCATCTGCAGCCAGGTTCCCTGAGGGCGCGAGTCTTTCTGCAGTCCCAAAAGCGTCTGCGGCTTGTCTCGGGCGACCCAGCGCACGCAACAGTAGCGAGCCCAGAGTGAAAGCTGCCGCCGGGGCTCGCGGATCCGCAGAATGCGTCTTGATGACACGTTCGAGAGGAGCTACGGCCGCCGCTGGATGGCCGCTCAAGCGAGCCACGTCAGCGGCAAGCAGAAGCTCGGTGGGGTTGTTGGAAACTTGATCCATTCCCAGCTCGGACATCTGCTGCCAAGCGGTCTTGTAGTCGCCCTGCTTTGCCGTCGTCTTCCAATTCGACGTGTGGCGCGGCGCTTTGGGAGTGGGGCCGTCATGCCTCTCTGGGGAGACAGGGGCATCGACCACTGGCTTTGGCTGTTGGCTGTCTCCGGAGACATAGCTACCATTCTGTCCGGCTTTCAGGAGTTCGTCTTCGCCCTCAGTGAACACGCGAACGGCGCCCTCCTGAACGGCCACGCGCACCTGTGTGGAGTCCCTTTCGACGCTGAACACCGTGCCGACGTCGACGATCCGCACGGCCCCCGCGATAACCTCGAGAGTCCGTTCAGGGCGATGTTTGATATCAAACTGCGCACGCCCACTTGTCAGGTGGATGCGTACGCGTTGGTCCGTCTGTTCAGCCACCTCTGCCCGGCTGTCTGGGCCCCATAATCGGACCTGGCTGCCATCCGCGAGGGTCAGCACCTCTCGGGCCGGAGGTTGTTCTGGTTTGGGTGTGGTAGCAGCCACGGGGGCTCCGACGGATCCAGACTTGTCGGAGGCAAGACCCCACACCGCGACACTGGCTACGATTGCAAGCGCCGACGCCAGTACCCACTGCCCCGCGACGCGACGCGGTGGCGGCGCCTGACGACGTTGTCTGAAGCGTCGAGCAGCACGCTCCAACTCACTCTGATCCCAGGTCGCGAGCTGCTGTCCCAGGCGCGCGAACTCGTCATCCAAGTCGGTCTCGTCCGAGCTCATGCGCGCATTCCTTGCTGCACGCGCTCGTGTGCTTTCTTCAGGCGGCGTTTGGTCGTTCTGAGACTCCAACCACACTGATCAGCCACACGCTGGGTGGTCTCCCGCTGAAAGTAACGCAACACCCAAGCCACGCGCTGGTCAGCGCTGAGGCTTTCGAGGACTTCAAACAAGCGGGCCAGTTGAAGTCGATCCTCCGGACTGCAGTTGCGACCAGCTATCGCGTCGAAGTCCATTTCCTCTTTTGGCAGCAGTAGTCGGCTCAGTTGCCGACGCTTGAGCCGGGTGCGCCCTTGCCGGATGGCGATGGTCACCAGCCACTCCCGGACGCGACTCGGGTCCCGCAGGCCATCAATCCCCTTGATAGCGCGCAGAAATACGTCCTGGACCAAATCATCAGCTTCTTCAGCGCGCCCCAGCATGGCGAGCCCGAGTGAGGCAATCGCCGGCGCATGTTCACGGAACAGCTCATCGATGTCTGGCGTTTCGCACTCGCGTAAGCGGACGCTCGACTCATCTGAGCCATCGAGGCGTGGAAGGGGTGCCGCAGTCATGAACGCAGGTACCAACCTATCGCTAAGCACAAACATGATCCAGACTAGCTCTCCATCAGTTCCAAATCGGACGTGATCGTCGAGGCCACGCTTAGGCGTTGGGAACGCTCACAAAACCCGCACGGCTAACTGCAGACTACGTACAGACTGAGCCAACGCGGGAGATGGGCCATTTTTGTTTTGAGCCACGGAGAAACGCTGTCTGAGACGGACGATAGTGGCACTCATCGGTGTAAGTTTCTGTCATCACCAAGACGGGATTGTACGCGCTCGCCTATGCCAGTTGCAGCCGCCCCGTAGCATTGAATTGCGTGGATCTGCGCGTAGGTAAGGCTCTAGGCTTGCAACGCTAGAAGGAAGAATTGAGTGACCACACCTTGCATGAATCGGAGCATCTCGGCGCCATGACTCACCCCCGATTTTCGGCGTTCTATTCGCGCGGCTTTGCCCGTGTGCCGGGTCTGACTCAGCGTCTCCGGGCCGCTGAGTTCGTCCTGCTTTCTGCGGCGACAGGGCTTTCTCTGGCTTGTGCGGGAGAAGAGGGCATGAACTCTCCAGATCTTGCTTCCTCGGGTGGAGCGGGACTGGGGGCGGGCGGAGCAGAAATGGGCCCTAGACATGGGCCTGCCCGGCGCGGAATGCCCGACTGACAAGACCATCCCCACATTCGCCCGGGGCGAGCTGCCGCACTTCGCCGGCATCAACACCTTCCTC
>JBNLEN010000160.1:0-14341 GCA_050304975.1 Polyangiaceae bacterium | reverse complement strand
CATGCTGTGACTTGTGGGTACAGGTAGATCGCTGCCGAAACGAAGCTTTCGGCCAGCTGCATCAGCATCAGCAGGGCAACAGGTGCGATGACAAGCAGCCTCCGAGCGATGGATCGAGCGCCCTTCCAATCGGGTCTTTGTTCCAGAGGATCGGAATAGGCCAACAACATGACCGCATACACTGCGAAGCTCAGCACTAGCGCAATCAGGTGTGGTGAGATCATGTTCGCTACAACACCGACCTGTCTACTAGGCTGGAGATCGCTATTGGGCCAGTTTGCGTAGGCATCAGCAGCTGCTTCTGAATCAAAACTGAGTACACGTCCCGCTGCTTCCAAACGTTTCAAGGTGTCGAACCCTTCCACTTCGACGCTGGTTCTTAGAAGTGGCTCCGGCTGATGCGGCAGCGTGACGGCTCCCAAGATTGCCAGGTAGGTGAGTCCGAATGCCAATGGCAGCCCCGTACGGATGAGCGATGCACTCCTGCGGGATATTGGTCTGGTAAGAGCATAGGCATATCCGGGGGTGGCCTTCTTCTCCGACGAGTAGATAGTCAGAAGCATCCCAAACATGCCGAACAAAAAGACGCTGCTTAGCGAATCCGCCAGGTTCGGAGTGCCGCGCGCCATGTCGAAGGAAAATGTCACGGCGAAGAGCCACAGGTAGAGAAGCTGCGTTCCCCAGACCCAAGGGGTGCTGCCGCTCCTCATCGCTTCAAACCGAAGCAGCGCTCGGGTCTGAGGACTCAAGAGTCGATTCATCGCGCGTCCAGACATCGGATCAGCTCCACACCGAGTTCTTCCAAGCTGCCGCGGGAGATCTGGAACCCACTGCTCCCTAGGGCTGCGGCCTCTTCATCGCTCAATCCAGAAACAACCCAGGTGGAATCGCCGTGGCTGCCTCGGGCCGCTACCCGGTGAGCGCCGCCGGTGAGCTGCGGCACGTCTTGGCCAGTGGCGGTCACGATGGCGCCGCCCTCCTTGAGATCATCCAGCTCCGATTCGAAGGCGATCACTCCCTGGGCAAGCACGCCGATGCGATCACACAGCCGCTCGAGGTCACTGAGAATATGGGAAGACAGCACGATGGTGACGCCATGTTCGGCGGCGTGGGCCAAGACTTGCTCGGTGAACTCTGCACGCGATACCGGATCCAGTCCCGCGAAGGGCTCGTCCATCAGCATCACCTTGGGCCTTGCCGCCAAAGCCAACTCCAGCTCCAGCCGCTTGCGCTGCCCGACCGACATCTCCTTAACACGGCGGCTGGCGACGAGCCGCTCGGTCTTCATCCAAGCCTCTAGTGATGTGGCATCCCAGAGCGGCCGCAGCGCGGACTCGAACTGGATCAGATCGGAGATGCGCGCCCAGCTGGGCAGAAACTCGCCCTGCGCGACGTAGGCGACTTGGGCTTTCTCAGGCGGGCAGCCTTTGGCCAGATTTGCACCGAGGATTCGCGCCTCGCCCGCGTTCGCCCGCACCAAGCCCATCACGCAGCGCAGCAGCGTGCTCTTGCCTGCACCATTGCGTCCGAGCAGGCCGTAGATGCTTTGCTCTGGGACGTTCAGCTCCAAGCCGTTGAGCACCGGCCCGGAGATGAACGTTTTTCTGAGGCCAGTGACTTCGACCGGATTCATTGTTTGGCTCCTCTGCGTTGCGCGACCAGCTCGGCCAGCGCCTTGACGACTTGTTTATCCGAAAAACCCCGAGCTGCTGCACGGTCGAGCAGGGCCTGCAGGTCAGCGCTCAGCAGCTCATCACGGCTTTGAATCACCACCTCTGGACTGGCGCTCACGAATGTTCCGCGGCCATGGTCCAGCTGAATGACGCCAGCGTGCTTCAGCTCATTGTACGCTTTGACCGCCGATGATGGATTGATGCGCAGCTCAGAAGACAGTTCACGAATCGACGGTAAACGGTCCCCAGGCAGCAGTACTTTGGCGGCAATCATCTCGCGGATCCCCTCCATCACCTGGCGGTAAATCGGCACCCCAAGACTGGGATTCAGCTTTAGCTTGAGCATCAAACTGTTCTAGTGTATGGGTTGTGCCATACAGTTTGCCGTTGTCAAGACTCAGCTGACCAGAAACCCTGGTGTTAGGAACCGGGGATCTTAACGTGCTCAATATCGCTGAAAAGCGATGCCGCCTTGGGTAAACACGTAGTGGTAGAATTCTCCGGAGGGGGTCAGCACGTATTCTCTGAACGTGTCAGCACTGAGCTGGGTGTCGGGGAAGACCAAGCTAGTCTCACGCAGGACGTGGAAACTCGCGTCAAACACGGTTAGCTTGGCGCGGTCGCTCTTGGGTAGATCAAAGTTGCCAGTGACGACATAGGTGTTGCCTTGGCAATCTGTGCTCATCCAGAAGCTGTGAATGGACGTGGGGAACTGGTGCGTGAATGTTTCGGCGTGGGCTGGGCTCGGGAAGCTGTCGCGGACTACACTCAATTGCTGTCCTTCCAGCTCTGCAGACAGTGTCGCTTTCCCGTCGCAACTCACCAGCGCGGAGACTGATCGCCGGGATGCTTCGCTCCCGTCGGCGTTCAAGTACTGAATCGCGTTGTCAAACACGACGAACACTCCGGCGCGAGTGGAGAACATCCCGCTGGGTTCGTCCGGCATTTCCCCATCAGCGTCGGTCAGCGGAACGCGCCGCACGACGCTACCGCTGCCGCGCAGGTCCATCACCACGAGCTCCTTCCTCGAGTACTTGTCCAATAGCACGGCCATCTCGTCGCTGAGCAGGACCACGTCTTGATAGTAGGTGCTGTCTATCGGGATCACCCGTTCGACGCGATCGCCCGAAAACAGTTGGAGCCGCTTGAGCCTCTGATCCAGCAGCAACAGCTTCCCATCCGAGCGAACAGCGAAACTCATCGGGGCTTCACCAGCGCTCTCGTTGGCTGGCTGAAAGCCAACCTGGCCAGGAGCGCTGCCGATCGCTGCTGCAGTCACTACGGTACCAGGAGGTGAACACTTTGAGGCGATGCAGAAATTCGGCGCGTCACAGCGCCCGCAGCCTCCCGCAGCGTCGGCTAGCGCGGCTTGAGTCTGACGATCGGTAGCCGGAGGTTGAGCCGTCGGCGCTCCCATGGACGCAGGCGGTTCAGCCGGCGCACGCTGAGGCCCAGAGCAGCCGCTGAAACTGATCAGCGATAGCAGCAACAAGCTGAGGAGTTGGCGTTGCATGACTCAAGCCAGCCAGGTGCCGAGCTCGGCTTTTCCCCGAGCGGTGGCGATCGAGTGGAGCACGCGAGCAATCAGCCCGAGGTAGTGCCGCGTGTCGACGGTCTGTTTCCAGATCTGGCTGCGCACCACCCTATCTGGGCAACCAAAACGCGCGATGAGTGCGATGGCGTGAGTCACCTGCTCCAGAGCCGCATCCGTAGACTTGGAAGTCACCAGGCCACGCTCGCGCAACTCGACCAGCGACTCATAGATGTGCCGCCGCCGGCGCGCTTCCACCTCGGCGTAGCCATCCGCGACACTCGGGTATTCCGTCATGACCTGCACATACGAGGCGCTCATGAAGCGATAGCGCCAGTGGTTGTCCATTCCCCGGGCGATCGCGCCCAGAAGATCTGCGAAGCTGGCCGTTTCGCCGTGTTGCTCCAGGCTCTGGTCGTTGAGCCCGGCTAGCTGCGCCGCCAGCTCACGCACCAGATCTTCCTTGCGGGAGAAGTAGTAGGTGACATTGCCCGGGCTCAATTCCAGGTTTGAAGCGATGTCCCTGAGCCCAACTGCCGGTAATCCCTCCGAATTGAAGCGCTCTAGGGCGCACTCCAGAATTCTGTCACGCGTCGATGTCACAAATCATTTGTACACTGTACTAAGCGGTGCTACCACTGTTTAGTACAACGTACAAAACTGGTCGCGGCAGCGACTTCGAGTACTCTTGGGAGACAGGCAATGGCGATGGAATTTCCGAGCGAAATCGACAACGGACACGGCGAAGTGCTGCGCTTTGAAGGTATCGAGCGCGATCAGGATGGCGAATACGTCCGCATCACCGCGACGGTTCAGCCCGGCTCAGGACCGCCCATGCACACCCACTTCCACCAGGCTGAATGCCTGCAGGTGAAGTCCGGGCAGATCGAGTACCAGATCGAAGGGCAAGAACCCAAAGTGATTGGGCCCGGCGAAAGCGTAGTCTTTGAGGCTGGACAGCCTCATCGCTTTCGAGCAGCAGGAGATGCCCCAGTGGAGTGCGAAGGTTGGGTTCGACCGCCAGACAACAACGCATACTTTTTGAGCCAGATCTACGAGTCAGCCAGGCGCAACCAAGCCGGGGGGCGACCGAATGACTTTGACGTTGCGTTCCTACTCGGGCGCTACGGCGGCGAGTACGACATCAATGACATCCCTGCTCCGGTGAAGCGCCTGGTGTTCCCCATGCTGAGGTGGATAGGGCGCCTTTCCGGCAAGTATGCGCGCTTCGCGGATGCTCCTCCGCCAGTGCATCCGCGTTGATGACTCGGCGCATACCTGCCAGGCCGTATGGCTCTACTTGAGCTTGTAGGTGGTCGTTAGGCTCTTGATCGCGTCTTGAGCCTTATCAGCGATCTCTTTCACCTTGTGTTTCTCGTACTTGCGCATCAGATCCAGCGTCTTCTGGTCGCGACGCTGGTAGTAGATGTTCCAGAGCGAGATTCCGCGGATGTCGGGTTCGACCTTTTCGTCATCAGCCACGCCTTGTAGAAAGCTGTACACTTTCTCGCACTGATCTTCGGCAGCAGCTTTGTCCGTCACGTTCTTGATAAACTGGAAGCAAGGCTCTCGAAAGACCTGGCTGAACGGGCGCTTGAACTCGCCACCTTTTTGACGCTTCTCGCCTTCTTCCAGCAAACGGTCGATGTACTTATCCCGGCATTTGACCATCACGTAGCCGGCAGCACTCACGATATCTAGATTCTGGTCTTCGAGATAAGCCTCGGCCCATGGGCAATACGCCGCCTTTTCGGCATCTGTATCTTTGTACATGTTGCGGGGGGCGCGCAGCGCGGCCTTGACCACTTTGGGGTCCTTGTTCTCTTGGGTGATGCGCTTCAGCTCCTCAAAGCCCCGGAGCCTGCCGTGAGTCATATAGTTCTGGTAGGCGGCGATCTTGACTCCTGAGTCCTTATGCCCTTCGACGACTGCGAATAGCTCTTTGTCCTTGTCGTTCATGAAGGCCAAGTGGGCAGCGTAGGGAGCCATCTTGGACCCCTTCGCATCTGTCGAATTCTTTACGTATTCCAGGAGAGCCGTCGCTGCGGCGGGCGTCGCGTTCTTTTTCTTCCACGCATCGTCTTTGACAGTGAACAGCGAAGCCATCATGGCCACGGCGGCTGCGCCCATCTTCTCGTCGCTCTCGCCAGCTACGGCGACCAGCGTGTCGAATAGATCAGCCGGTGCCTCTTTTCGCACCCATTCACGTAGGGTGTTGTCCTCTTTGTTTTTGCACTTGTAAGCGAGGCCCGAAGGTACCGTTACCTCGCACCCGGCCACGATCTTGGCCAGATGTTCGACGACCGTGGCGTTCTTTTGCAACGCCGGCGCTTTGGTTGTCGCTGCCTCGGTGGTTGCTGGTTTTGCTTTGCTCTCCGATGTGTCTTCAGTCTTGGTTTCCTCAGACTTGCTGCAAGCGCCTGCCGCTGTCAGCGTGAGCGCAATTAGTCCAAGCCGTGTCAGTTTATTGACGTGCATCATCCAACCCTCCTATATGTGAGCCGTAGCTCGCTTTGGTCTCACTCAAGTCCAACTGCTGTTGTGCGTCAAGTTGCGCTTAATGTGTTTTTCTTGTGTCGCGAGTGAGAGCTTGGTGGGTGTGTGGGGTGATCGGTGAGTGCCGCGCTCCTGTGGGCTGAGCCGCGTAGCTTGCGTTTGGCTCAGTTTGGAAGGGTTTTGTCGTTGGAGTGTTGGGGGCTCGTGTGCGAGGCGTGCGCACCAAACACGTGTACGCGCGCGGCGACTGGAGTGCGCTGGGCGGCCCCCCGCCCGCAAATGCCCCAGAGACCGGTGTTCAGTGTTCGCGGCTCGGTTGTTTTCTCAAGACGCCAGAAAACGACCACGCGGAGGACAGGCGCATCGCTTCCAGTCGTGCCTCGAAACTGGATACCCACTCGACCACGTCCGTTGGTCGCGAATCCAGAGTGCGCGCCAAACCTCGGGCGAACGCTTCGTCTAGTTCGGGAGGGACATCTGGAAACACAGCGGACAGTCGAGGGGCCTGCTTGGTCGTCAAAGCCAGGACTACTTCCGCCAGGTTCTCGGCATGAACCGTTTGCAGGCCAGTCAGAGCCTCGTAGGCGACGGCAGCGAGGGAATACACATCGGCACGGGCATCTAAACGTTGGTTCGTCAGCTGTTCGGGCGACATGTAGAGCGGCGTCCCGATCAAGCCCCCTGTCTCCGTTAGCCGTAGGTTGCTCGTCATCTCTTTGGCGACGCCAAAGTCCAGCAGTTTGAACTGCAAACCGTCTTCGGTGGATTGCAGGAATATGTTTTCCGGCTTGATATCCCGATGTACCAACTTGGCGGCGTGCGCTGCCGACAGTGCACCGCTTATCTGCCTCAGCATTTCCGCCACCTGTTGCGGTGACCCAGGTCCCTGTTGCTCGAGCACGCACGCTAGGTCCGTGCCGGTGAGCCATTCCATCACCATGAACAGCGAGCCATCTTCCGCTTCACCTGTGTCGAACACTTTGACGACCGCGGGATGCTCGATGCGCGCTACGGCGCGCGCCTCGTTCTCGAATCTCTTGCGCATGGTTTGGTCGTGGAAGTGTTCGCTTTTGACGAGCTTGAGCGCCACTTCTCGGTCTAGGCGTTCATCGTGAGCCAAGAAGATCGTGCCCATTCCACCTTCTCCTACCCGGCGGAGCAAACGATAGCGTTGGCTGACGCGGTAGGGAAATGGGCGGGCCGTTGGGTGCACCGCGGCGCCGTCGATTTCGCAACTGGCCGTCGTATGAGGGTAGCAGCGCGCACAGTTCGGACAAATGTGTAGCACCTGCACACCACGCTTCACCATCTCTCGCTGAGTCGCTCGTCGCTGTTCGGCGGTGCGTGCGAGTTTACGCCGCATCTCATTCAGCTCCAGAATGCTCGAGAGATGGCGCGCCAAATTGGTCACCAGATGATCTTCGGCGGGCCCCAGCAGGTCGCCGTGGGCAGCAATACCGAGCGCTCCGATCAGCGTTCCCGAGTGTGAAGTGATCGCCAACAACACGGCTGCATCACGATAGGTTCTACCGGACGATTTCAACTCCCGGAGTTCCTTGGAGGTCGGTGGCGGCAACTTCCCGCCGGTCTGGTTGACCAGCTCTTGAGCACGGAAGAGCCAAATCACGACCTCCGCTCCGGCAACCGCATCACTGATCTCACGAGCCACCGTCTTGATGACGCCTTCAGACGCATCGCTGCCGGAGGTGTCGCCACTCACTCCGGACCACTCCAGCAGTTGGGCGATGCGGTCTTGAGCAGAGTCCAGGCGTTGGTTCAAATTGCGGACTTTGTCGGTCGCCTGCTTTAGACCGAGTTGAGTGTTGATCCGGGCTAGGAGCATGGGGAAGTCGAGGGGCTTGGTGACGTAGTCATTCGCGCCCGCATGCAGCGCTTCAACCACATCTTCACTGCGGTCCCGCGCCGTCGCCATGATGATGGGGAGTGATGTTGCGTCCAGGCGGGATCTCACTTCTCGCAGGACTTCGAGACCACTGGTGCCCGGCATCATCACATCCAAGATCACGAGGTCAAAGCGCCCACCGCGCATCATCTGCTTGGCTTGTTCGCCATCTTCGGCGAGCTCGACACTGAATCCCTGGTGTTGCAGTCGCTTGGAGATCAGCACTCGGTTCGCTAGCTCATCATCGACCACGAGGATCCTGCCGGCGGGAGCTCCCTGCGGGGGGCTGACGACTGGCCGTGCGCCGGACGCGGAAGGGCCTGGAGCGCGAAGTCCCAGCGATGTCGGTAGGCGCCGCTCGCTGCCATTGGGCAGGCACGACAAGATCTCGTGTCCAGACTGCTCCAGCTGCCGTAGTTGAGCTCGATAATGTTCCTGGTCGGATTCAGCAACCTGCGGCTCCAGTATGAGCGAGCACTTGACCACGTTATTCAGCGCATCGCGCAGCTGCGTTTGAACGTCGGGAGGGCGACTGTTGCGTACTTGGGAATGCTCGGAATCGATGCTGATAGCATCGGCTCCTTCCGAGGGATTTGTGGCGGAGCTCACGGCTGCCCACCCAGGCGGTCTTGTCTGGCGTCCCACATCATCCTCGAACGGGAAAGTATAGTCCCGATCCTAAGCGAGCGCTCCCAGAGTCGGGAAGTAGAGTCGGAGCGGAAGAACTGCCGTTGATGTAGTCAAGCATGATACGTCTGCCTCCCAAGCCGCTTTCGATCCGCATCTTAAGTCCACGTGATACGCACTGCGGAGAGCACTAGGTCCGACAAATTAACCTTTGCGGTAGTCGTTGTTACTATTGAAAGTAGTAATCCAGGATAGCAGACATGGCGCAGTTGCCCGCGGGGCGACGCAGGCGTCATCGAAATGCATCTACTCAACAAGCGAATAGCAATCGTCGGTATGGGGGCTACCGGTACTGCAGCCTTCATTCATCTTGTTCGACAACTCGAGCAACGAGGTTCTTCCGGCGTCACCATTCACACCTATGAGTTGAACCACGAGCGCGGTACGGGCTTGGCGTACTCCACCGGCGAATCGTGTCACCGGCTCAACATGCGCGCTTCGACGATGAGCGTGGACCCGGATGAGCCTCTGGACTTCATCTACTGGTTGAGACATCGCGCGCCGGAGCAAGCCAACAGTGAGTACGTGCCCAGACGCTTGTTCGGGCAGTACCTGAAGGAGCGCCTCGCCGACGCAGAGCGGCGGGCCCGATGGCTGGGAATCGAACTCGAGCACTTCTCGGCGCCGGTAGCCGGATGTCGTCGCCAAGGTCGCGGCTTGGAACTGCGCGTCGCGGGCGGGCGCGTCGAGTACGAGCAGGTGTTGCTCTGTTTGGGTCACCTGCCCGCTGACGCCTCGCACACCCATGAACGTTTCATAGCTAACCCTTGGGACCGCCAGAGCATCGCGGCAATCGATAAACGAGCGCGTGTGGGTATCCTTGGAGCCAGCCTGACTGCGGTTGACGTAGTGCTTTCACTTCAACATTGCGGTTTTGCTGGGCAGATCGATTGTTTCACTCGCCGCCGGGGATTTCCGAAGGTGCAACCGCCTCCAGGGGCTTGTCAATACATCCATACGTTGCGCTACTTGACGCCCGCGACTTTGAGGACGTTAACAGACGATGGTCGCCGCCAGGTCGAATTGAGCGACGTTCGACCTTTTATTGAGCTGGAGCTATCGCAAGCGGCTGGTGGGGGATCCCTAGTTGGTCGCCTTGCCGGCGACGTCAGGAAGCTCAATCGCGGGGAGCAGCCGAGTTTGGCGCTAGATACGCAAGACGCCGAGCGCGGGTTCACTGAATGGTACGCCGTGCTAGACGCGATTGGGCAGATTTCGCCCCTGGTTTGGAGACACTTGAGCGACGCCGCCAAGCATCGCTTTCTGAGCGAGTATGAAGCCTACTGGGCGATGATCAGGCATTGCATGCCTTTGGTCAACGCGCAGCAGCTGAGACCGCTCGCTGAGCTGGGCCGGCTGCGAGTGTACGCCAAAACCGCGGACTTCGAGTTTCAGGCGGCACGCGACCAGTTTCGTATTCGCTGCACCCCGAATGGACATTTGGAAGAACACTGGGTGGACTACTTGGTTGACGCCAGGGGGACGCGATTTGCGGTGGAGCAGTTGCAGTCATCGATACTGAGAAGCTGCCTCGAAGGGGGACTATTGGCGCCACATGCTTTTGGGGGCGTGCATGTAGACTTTGATACCTGCGCCGCTGTAGACGCTGCTGGCGTCGTCTCGGAGCGGCTGTTCTTCGTGGGGCCGCTGACTCGCGGTGTTCACTTTTATACCAATTCGTTTGAAACCAACCGCAACAACGCATTCGCGGCCATCAACGCCATGTTGGGTGGCCCGGTGCAGACGCTAGTTCCGCGCGCGGCCAGCGCTGGACTACATGCAGGAGTGTGAGGGATCCATGACAGTTGTCTTCAACAAGCAGCTTCCAGGAGGCCTGGGCGAACTCAGCCTGAGGCCTCCCACAACTGCCGCCGAATACGATTTGGTTTGGCGTTGGTGGAATGCGCGGCATGTTCGCGGCCGCTGGTCCGTTGAGTTTCGGCTTGGCCCTCCCGATCCGGACTACGGCTGCCATACGCGTGAGCAGCTGGAGCTCTACTTGCGTGGACTTGAAGAGAAGCAGCTCGACACGGAGGGGCATCAGCCTCGGGCGCTACTGGGGGCGGTTGACGGGGTGGATATGTGCTATCTTGAGGTGTACGGCGTCGGCTCTTCTCCGCTCCTCGGTCGCGCTGGGCTGACGGCTGACGATCGCGGAATGCATCTGATCATCGGCTCGATTGCTCACCTGGGTAGAGGTCTTGCCGAGGCGATTGGGCTATGCATCGTCGATTGGCAGTTTGAAACGCACCCTGCGGCGCGCCGCTTCGTCATCGACCCAGCGGCGGGCAACGCCTTGGCGATCAAGGTTGCGAAGACTGCCGCCCGTGGGGCACTGAAGGAACATCGAGAACGGCTCCCGCACAAGCTGGCGTCATTGTTGACCTTGGAGCGAAAAGCCTTCGAAAGGCTAGCTGCAGCGATCGCGCTTTGATGCGCGCTGAGGGTGATATGAACCTTGACAAACCCGCTCTGCCTCGCGACTGGTACCAGCCTTCAGTTCTGGGGCTTTGCTGTTTGCTTGGTTCCACCGCCGCCTGGATCTTGGGGTTCGGATATCTGTCGATGCTGGTCGTAGACAGTGGCCTGACTTGGTGGACTCAGGCTTTGCTGCTCATGCCCACGACATTGCTGACTGCGCACGGGTTGCACATGGCAGGTTGGGTGGCGCATGAAGGAGTGCATCTGTCGCTGCTTTCGAACAAGCACTGGAGCGTTGGCTTGGGCATAGTTGTTGGCGGGGTAGCGCTCTTTCCGACGATTGGTTATGGCCTGAATCATTGGAGCCACCATCGCTACACGAACGGAGCCAAGGACCCTGATACGTACCTGTTTTCTCGCCAACGGACGTTTTGGCAACGCGTCTTTCTGTCACGCTTGCTGGCGAACCGCGCCTACGTTCGCAACACCTTCCGGGCAGCGACAGGTCAGCCGCTGGAGCACGGTAGCCACATGCCTTTTCGAAAAGATTGGGTGCGACGTTTCGCGTGGCTCACACTGGTGAGTATTGCCGCTTGGGGCTCAGTGTATCTGGCGCTCGCACTGTGTTTTCCACGGTATGCGCTGGCTTGGGTGGTCCTGCCGCTTTTGGCGGCTGTACCCATGACGGGATTGCGGCCCTTCTTCGAACATGGGGGCCTGGGAGCGGAGCCGTTCCAGGCGTCGCGGAGCTATGCGGCTCCTGTTTGGACGTGCCTGTTGTTTGGGAACAATCTGCACCTGGAACACCACCTCTATCCCTCCGTCCCGTGCTACCGACTCTCCAAGGTCCACCGCTTGTTGCAAGACGGGGGGTACTTTGAACGACATCAAGCCGCAGTCGAACCCGGATTCTTCGAGCCATTCCGAACCTTGAGCAGTCAGGTTCAATACCCGTCCGCCGAAACCCGCCAGCGGAATCGTCCACTTTGACTAAGCCGCTCCGTCCGACCCAGATTGGCGCACCGTGCCGCGGCGCGACCCAATTGGGGCCGTCCGTGATCGTGTATCGCCGTCAGCCCAGATCTCCTCGCGGTCCGATAGCGGGAATGCTCGCCGTTGCGTCGATGTTACCGAGTTCGTTGTGGGTGCCGAAGCGTTGATGGGCCCCGCAGTGGCAGCTTGAATCGCTCGGAGTCGGGCATGAACGTATTGCTCTGCAAACGTCAGCGAAGACCTCCGGAGTGGTCCCAAACCCGAAGTGGGACCAGCTTTCACCTTTGCCTCGGCGGCTCTCTCGGTAGGTCGCCACGCCGACGAAGCTGCAGTTCGAGCAACTGATAGTCTTCAGGGTGTTCTCATCGTTCGAACCATCTGGACCGAGCTCGAGCTGGTCAATGTTTTCGAGCAGCTCTTTGCCGCACGCGAGACAGGTGAGCGCCATCGGATGGGAAATGTTGTAGCGCGTTTCTGCGGCCTGTGCGCCTTGTTCTGATGTGGGGCCAAAGTGGCATAGCTCCCCCAATATTTGCGCGTCTGGCTGACTTCCCCACTAGGCAGCGGAGCTTCGGGCGCCCACGAAGCGAGAGTTGCGTTTCACTTTAAGAGGAGAACCATGGCGCGGATCGCGATTCTTGACGACATGCTGCCCGTTCAGCTGAGACATCACAGCGAAGGGATTGAGGGGCTCGAATTGGTATGGAGCGGCAATAGCGTCGATTCCCTGGAACGAGAGCTGGACGTGGTTCGACCTGACGTGGTCATCGCGTCTTTGGAGCTGCTTGGCGAAAACGCTGGTGAGCGACTGAGCCGTTGGGAGAATGAGCGCGGGGTTGAGCTGACCATCGTGCTGTATCAGTTCGCGCGGCGCTCGGAGCTGGCACGAATGGAGTTACCGTCTGGTAAGCGGCGGACCGTGCGCAAGCCTCTGAGTGTGGAGCGTCTCCGAGCTCAGATGATGAGTGTGCTTGTGCGCGGCATGCTGTCTCCGACTGAAGACTCAGGGAAGTCGGCTTCGCGCCCCGAGCCTCCCGGCACCGTTCAGGCTCGGCGCTACAGCACGCAGCAGCTGGCGCAGCTGTTGGAGATCAACAGCGCCGTCGAATGTGAGTGTCCGAACCATCTGGCTCAGATTGTTGGGTCACTCGCCGCCTTTGAGGAATATTCTGCCCGCTGTGAGAGCAAGAACGATGCGGATGTCGAAGTCCATCGAGCGCTTCATCTGCAAACCGCTCGCGCTCGCGCAGTCATGGAGGATGCGCTCGCCCGCCTGTTGGAATTCGAAAACATACGACTTTGAGCTGACTCGAGGGAGACACCTCGGAATCGAGATTGCGCAGCGTGTTCACAGGCGATCACGGGACGTGCAAGCTGTGCGCGCTTGGCCCCGGCCGAGGCGGGCCGTTTGGTGCGGTCGGCGCCAGTGACCGGCCTTCGCCCACTGTGAATTGTGCATCCGTGGCTCCACAAGCTTGGCATGGCTGTTGCTCTATATTCTACTGCCAATCGCAGGAGGACCAATGCGCAACTTTCGCTACGGATTCGAAACCACTCTTTCAGACACCTCCTTCGATGCCGCTGTGCAGCGTGTCACCGAAGCGTTGAAACAGGAAGGGTTTGGTGTGCTGACTGAGATTGACGTGCGGGCCACGCTGAAGAAGAAGCTGGATGTCGAATTCCGCCCCTACGTGATCTTGGGCGCTTGTAACCCGCCGCTTGCCAAGCAGGCGCTAGAAGCGGACGGACGGATAGGACTGCTCTTGCCGTGTAACGTGGTGGTACAGCAGCTCGAAGAGGGGAAAGTTTCCGTGTCCATCGCTGACCCCATGGCGATGTTTACGCTAGTCGAAGACGCGGGCGTGACGCCGGTAGCCAAGCAGGCCGAACAGCGGTTGAGGCGCGTGATGCAGGCACTAGACTGATAGGATGGCACTGAGAGAATGACTGAGTGGCTGGGCATCGCCATCCTCGTTCTGTTCTCTCTCGGACTTAGTTTGTTCATGCGCCTGGGCGGGCGGGACGAGCAGCGCGAGCTTCCCAAAGATGTCGGGCTTTGGGTCCGTGAGCCCGGGTCGCCAGATGGGGATACGTATTGTGAGCGTCGCGCGCTACTCAAGGAGGGAGGCCTGTTCAAGAAGACTCGCCTGATCGAACAGCGCCGCAGGCGTCGAGTCGCGGACGGGAAAATCGTCGACGTGCTGCCTGAGCGCACGCTTGACGCCTGGCGCTGAGCACTCCCCAGTCGGAATTGGCTGGATAGTCTAGGGTCGCCTACATGCCCTCATGTCGTTGTGGCTCGCACTGACTAGCTTGTTTCCGGTGTTCATTTCTCGGCACTACTCCAGCTTGATGCTATTCTGCGGGGCTGGGAATGGACCAAAACACCGCCGACCTAAAAGTGGGACGCCTGCTGGAGATCAGAGCTGATGCAGGTTATCGCACTGTTGACGACGTCAATGCGATCTTCGCTCAGATTGGTGCCGCCATGGGAAAGCTGCCCCCGAATTCTCAGCACATCGTTGTTGCGGATTGGAGGCGGTGCCCAATCATGTCACCGGAGGCGGCCGAGCACATGTCGTCGAGTATCGCTCAGTCGAACCCGAGTCTGCTCCGAAGTGCGGTGTTGATCCAGTC
>JBNLEN010000159.1:0-14365 GCA_050304975.1 Polyangiaceae bacterium | reverse complement strand
GTGGTGTGTCTGCGACAGCTCATCAAGAGCGACCAAGCCGAACAGCGGGACGCGCTCGAATCGCTCACTCATTCGCTCGATCAGCTGGGAGTCCCCGCAGCGTCCTGGTTCGAATTCTTGACGGCTGAGGCGCTGGCGCTCCGAGGTTGGGCGGGAATGGTGAGGCAGCTCGAAGAGCGGCCGGACCGCGTCGCTTCGTTCGCTCCTTCGGCTCGCTTGGTGGAGTTTCTTGCGATCCGACTCTTGATGCTCCGAGCCGCTTTGAGCCATGCGCTGGCCAGTAGCAGGTTGGAGCGAAAGTTCTCGGGGCTTTCGGAACTACTCCAGATGTCGGCGCCTCGGGGCCAGTTGCCTGAGATTGAACGCCGTTGGAGGTTGTTCCATCTGGCTCAACTGTGCGGCCTCGATGCGGAAGCGCTCGCTTCGCTGGCTGCCGACCACGTCGAGCAGCTAGAGCGCGAGATTGATGTCTTTGGTGAACGAGATCGGCGGAAGATTTGGCATCTGGCATACGAGCGACATCTGCGTCTCAAGTACTACGACGCGTTGTGCCAGCACGAGCCCGCGAAGGTCGCGTCAAAGCCCGCTTTTCAGGCCGTGTTCTGCATTGATGAGCGGGAGGAGTCCATTCGCCGTCACCTGGAGGAGGTGGAGCCAGCGGTCGAGACGTTTGGGGCAGCTGGCTTCTTCGGCGTCGCCATGTACTTTCAGTCTGCCAATGCGGTAGTGCCGCGCCCCTTGTGTCCCGTTTCGATCCGACCGACACACTACGTCTGGGAGGGCAGCCCCAAGACGAATGCCGCGCTCGACGCAGTGAGCCGCTTCAAAGAGCGCGCCTCGGGGGCGATCCACTCCGGTAGCAGGACGCTGTTTCGCGGTAGCGTGATCACAGCCATCTTGGGAGGATTGTGGCTCGTGCCGCTGGTGTTGCGCGTGGTGTTCCCTTGGGCGTTTGGCAAACTGGCGGGGGCTGCCGAGGCTCGGGGATCTCAGCTACTGCAGCTGGAAACGTCAGCTGAGGCCAGCGCCCAGCCTGACAGCAACCAGTTGCCGCGCCGAGGCTTCAAGCTTGAGGAGATGAGCGAGATCGTATTTGCACAGCTGACGAGCTGCGGTCTCGGTGTCCCCCGGTCACCGCTGATATTCATCATTGCTCACGGCTCGTCCAGCCTGAACAATCCCCACGAATCAGCTCATGACTGCGGGGCCTGCGGCGGCGGCCGGGGAGGTCCCAACGCAAGAGCTTTCGTGCAGATGGCGAATGATCCACGCGTACGGGAGCAGCTCACCAGCAGAGGTATGAACATTCAGGCGGACACCTGGTTCGTCGCGGCGGAACGCAACACGGCCAGCAATCACATCAGCTACTACAACGTCGACCGGATCCCGGAGGGTCACCGCCGCTTGTTCGAGCGTGCGCGTGAAAAGTTTGATGAGGCACGCTCGCGCGAGGCCCACGAGCGCTCTCGGCGCTTCGACGCACTACCGTTGGATGCAACGACTGGAGCGGCACTGCGCCATGTCGAAGCTCGCGCGCACGACCTGGCTCAGCCACGGCCAGAGTATGGACACGCGTCGAACGCGTTGTGTGTGGTCGGGCGCAGAGTACGCACGCGCGGCTTGTTCCTGGACCGACGGGCATTTTTGGTGTCTTACGATCCAATGGCTGATCGTGATGGCTCACGGCTCGCGTCGCTACTGGCGGCGGTCGTGCCCGTCGTCGCAGGGATTAACCTTGAATACCTGTTCGGCTTCATGGACCCGGTTGGGTATGGCAGCGGAACCAAGCTGCCGCACAACGTGGCCTCGTTGTTGGGCGTGATGGACGGGGCGCAGAGCGATCTGCGTACCGGCCTGCCATGGCAGATGCTCGAGATTCACGAGCCAGTGCGCCTGACCCTGGTCGTCGAGACACCACCGGAAACGTTGCTGAAGTTGGTGCAAACGTCGCCCGCGTTGCAGCGTCTGGTGGACAACGCCTGGATCACCCTGGCCGCGCTTTCGCCAAGTGCCTCAACGATCACTGAAGTATATCGCGGCAGCTTGAAGCCACACCAAGTGGAAGCGGCACTAGCGTCAATCAGCGGGGGGTCGAAGGCGGTTTACGCTGGCAGGCGCGGACACCTGCCACCGACTTGCGTGGTCACTGGAAGCGCTGCCATATGAATCTAGGGCTTTGGCTGGATGGAACGGTGACATTGCTCATCGCGTGCCCCATCCTGCTGTTCTTTTTGGTCGGGGTCCCCGCGTTTACCGGCCACGGTCTGAGTGAGGCGCGCGTCGCGTGGCTTAGTCGCTGGTTGTTGGGGGGCAACTTCCTGACGGCTCTGGTGTTGTGCGCGACATACTGGCTTCTCGGACTTGGGCCAACGGTTGTGTCGCTCGGTGCGTGGTTTTCATGGGATACCGGGGCGTTTACTTTTGACCTGATCGTCGACGGTCTGTCGGTCGCGTTCGTCACCTTGACCAGCGGCATCTGCAGCGTGGTTGCCGCATTTTCGGTTCGCTATCTACACCGAGACCCGGGGTACCAGCGCTACTTCATTCAGTTGTCGTTGTTTGCTCTTGGGCTGTCGCTGGTAGGGCTTGCCGGGAGCGTTGAAGTCTTATTGTCGGGCTGGGAATTGGTGGGGCTCAGCTCAGCCTTGCTGATTGCGTTCTTTCATGAGCGCCCGGCACCGGTCAACAATGCGCTGCGAGTGCTCGCCATCTACCGCACTGGTGATGCGGCCATGTTGGCGGCTGCGGTCATGCTGCATCACTGGGCCGGCAGTGGGTCACTGGGCGGTGTGTTCACTGGGCAAGTTCCGAATCTGGACCAAGCCCAGGCGCTAGTTGTGGCTCTGTTATTCATTGTCGCGGTATGCGGCAAGAGCGCCTTGCTGCCGTTCTCCGGATGGTTACCACGAGCGATGGAAGGACCGACTCCTTCTAGCGCTGTCTACTACGGCGCGCTGTCGATTCACGCAGGGTGCTTTCTATTGCTCAGAATTCAGCCGCTGTTGTTGCAGTCGTTGAGCGCGCAAGTCGTGATTGGCGTGGTGGGAGCAGCCACGGCCGTCTACGCGACGCTCACGGCGCGCGTGCAGACGGACATCAAGTCGGCATTGGCGTACGCTTCGCTCAGTCAAGTAGGTGTGATCGTTCTGGAGATCGCGCTGGGTCTTAGCGTATTGCCGTTCCTACATATGGTTGGACACATTTGCTTTCGCGTGTTGCAGTTGCTGAGTGCTCCTAACGTCCTCCATGATTTGGCAGGAGTACGCGACGCCCGCGCTGCCGCGCCCCCACGCATCCCCTCCAGGCTATACCTCTTGCTGTTGGAACGCGGATTTCTCGATTCGATTTTGGATCGGTATATTGTTGCTCCTTCCGCGAAAGTGGTCGCGACGCTGGACCGGCTCGACCGGTTTCTGTCGGGCAACTCTGTCGACGCGCAGTCAGCGCAAGGACGCTCGGACTCATGAGCGTCTACTGGCTGTTGCCCCTGTTGAGTCCAGCGCTCCTCCTGCTGCTCGCGGCGCGCTCGTCGATGCCGACTTCGAGATTGCGCAGTTGGGCGGTGTGGGCTGCCGCCGTCATGTCGGTTGCTTCGTTTGTTACTGTTTTTTTTGGGGGGGCGGGGATCTCGGCATCAGCCACCTATGAATCCATTGCTGACTTGGCGCCGCCGTATCGAACGCTGTTTCCGATCCCTGCCGCGTTGTGGCTCGTGACCGTGGCTGTCACCCCACGCTCCCGGCTCGACCGGTTGGCGCTGACTCGCACTGGACTGGCAACGTTGACCACGATGCTGGCATTCTTGACCACGAATCTGTACGCCATCATCGCACTTTGGGCACTTTCCACTGGGCTGTTCCGGAACGCGATGTCGCATCCAGCGCCGACGCCAGCCCGTCGAGCTGTGAGTTCGTATCTGGGGGTGTCCTTGTTGCTATTGCTGATCGGCGGCTTCGCGCTCGGGTTTCCGGGCTTGGGGGTTTCGTCAGAGCTGGCTGTCTGGCTGCTGATAGCAGGCGTCTTGATCCGACAGGGGATTGTGCCGTTTCACGCGTGGATACCCGAGGTCTACGAGCGCGGTCCATTGGGTCCGGCTATCTTGTTTTGCGCGCCCCAGCTCGGCGCTTATGTGACGCTGGTCGCGATACTCCCTCATGCGACGCCGACGATGGTGAACGTCATCTTGGTGCTATCCTTGTTTTCAGCCGTGTATGGGGCCGCTATGTCGACAACCCAACGCGACGCGCGTCGCGCGTGCGGCTATCTCTTCGTGAGCCAATCAGCTCTGCTCATGGCGGGACTCAGTAGTGGAACGATCGAGGGCGTGAGCGGAGCGCTGGTTTGTTGGATCTCGACTGCGGTTGCGTTCACCGGACTTGGGCGCTGTGTTCTCGTGCTCGAAACCCGACGCGGACGTCTGAACTTGAACGAATACCACGGAGGCTATCGACAAATGCCGCTGCTTGCCGCGTCATTTCTGTTGTTCGGACTTTGCTGCACCGGCTTTCCTGGGACTCTGGGCTTTGCGGGTCAGGAGCTAGTCATCGGGGGGGCCGTCAGCGCGCAGCCGATATTGGGCTTCATTGCTATCATGGCCTCGGCGATCACGGGTTGGAGCGTGTTGCGCATGTACTATTCCCTGTTTTGCGGAGCCCGGATCGAGAGTACACCGTCGCCGATGCTTCGGCGCGAAGGATTGGTGTTCGGTGCGTTGGCTGCGTTCCTGGTATGCGCTGGCCTAGCACCGGGGGCGATCGTCGCTGCGAGCGCGGCTGAGGCGAACACCACGCTGCCCGTCAAAAGTCAGTCAGGTCACTAGAGCTCACGGCACATGGGGTTCGACGCTCGGTATCGCCGCTTTCAGCTGGGCCCAACCCATGCCGACGTTGGTCGTCTTCTTGGTGACCAACATCATGACAGCTTTGCCGCCCTTGATGGTTTTGGCGAAGTGAAAGTTGTGCGCAGAAGTCACGTGCACCTCGTTGAAGTAGTGCTCACCATTTTCTTGCACGCCCCGATGGGAGCGAACCATCTGCTCAACTCTGCCCACATTGGCTCCGCGAAACAGGTCCATGGTGGCGGCAGCCACCACTTCGTTCAGGGTTGACGTGTACTGCGAGTTGTTGTGGATACCCAGCAGCAGGCCCGAATCTAGATCTACGACCCCACAAGCGACGGCGCCGTCCACCGCCTCAACCACTGATTTGCACGCATCGTCAACTTTGCCCATGTGTTCCTCTTTTCCGCCTAGGCGGGTTGCTGGTGCTAGGTCGTCGTTAATCATTGGCGACCAAGAAAGGCAGAAACCACTGCAAGCGATGGGCCAAGTGCGAGAAGTCGCATATGCCGGGGGATCCCGGGGTGAAAGCCCTGGCTCTGGCGAAAACCGTCACGTTGATCGGCGGAATTCACCGCAATCTAACGTAAAACAACGTCAGATAAGAGAATCGGGCGCTATTTGGGGATTCAAGCCCGGCACGAGACTTGCTCCTGTCCCGACTGGGATGCACGTGCGGTGCTCGCGACGTTCATCCCCGCTCCCGACCCCGCCGTTCGCGGCGGGGTCTCTTTCTTTGTGGGCTAGAGTTGCTCCGCAAAGAAGCGGTGGATCTCGTCTGACGCGAAACAGGGCCAGTCATCGCGCCCATAGAAATTCAGCGCAGAAGTTTCCGGGCTCACTGGGCGCGGAATGCTATCAATCAGAGCGCTGAGCCCTCTGGCAGCAGGCTGCTGATCGCGCTGAGCAGATCAGCCTTAGTCAGTGGTTTCGCCAGAAACTGACTCATCTCAGACATGGGGGGGAGGTCTGCTCCGTGGCTTCCCGCAAAGCCCGACATGAATAGCACGGGCAGCGATGGCTGAGTCTGTCGTGCCAGTTTGGCGAGGGACGCTCCATCCATGCTTTGCATGATCAAGTCGGTGACGAGCAGATCGACCTCGTTGGCGGACAGGACCTGAAGCGCGGCTTCACCGCTCGCGGCAATCATCACATCGTAGCCCGCTCGGTTTAGCAGATTCGCCAGCGAGGTTCTCACGTCTGGATCGTTGTCGACGACCAGCAGCCTCCTGGTTCGCTTCTCGCTGGTGCTCTGATCGGGCTCGCTAGCCACAACCAGGAAATCTTCCGGGTTTCGCAGTTTGCAAGGAAGTTCAAGATGGAAGGTTGTTCCCGCAGGGGACGTCTCGAAGCTGACTTTGCCATCCATGGTCGTCGCGAATTGGTGGACGGATGCTAACCCCAGACCGGTGCCCTGCCCGTCCTGCTTGGTAGTGAAGAAGGGCTCAAACACATGTGCGGCAACGTCGTCAGCAATTCCCGGGCCGCTGTCGATGACGTCGATCTTGACGAATGTCGCTTCGCCCGATCGGCAGATGCTGGTTTGAACTGTCAACGTCCCACTACCTTGCATCGCATCCCGGGCATTGATGGCGAGATTCAACACGGCCTGCTCTAGGCGGGAGCTGTCCACGGTCAATCGAGCTTGGGGCGCTCCGAGTTGCAGCTGACACGCAATCCCCTCTCCGACCGCGCGCTGCAACAGGTCCGACATTTCTGCGAGGTGCGCGTCCAACCACAAAGGGTGAGCTTGCTCAAGCCCAGCTCCAGAAAGGTCGACAAGGCGCCGCGTGAGCTGAGAGCCTCGTTGCGCCGCGTCGAGGATATGCTGCAAGTCGGCTTGTTCTTCCTCCGATGCTGCATCGAACATGCGTCGCTCGGCAACGGCCGTGATAACTGCGAGCATGTTGTTGAAGTCGTGGGAAATACTGCCCGCCATACGGCTGGCGATTTCGAAGGTTTGGGCTTTGGCGAACTCCTCTGCTAGTCGCTGCTGGGCGGTGATGTCCGTGAACGTCACCACGACGTCCAGCAGGTTGCCCGCAACGTCAAGCCGCGGTTTGGCGTCGACCATCAACCAGACCCGGTCATCTGTGGTGGGGCGGAATACTCCCATGACTACTCCGTTAACTGGCGCTTTGGAATGCGCAGCCACCACCGCAGGATGGGTTTGCCCCGGGAAGTCGGATCCGTCCAAGTGGATCACGTTCCAGCGGGGATCAAAAGAGGTGCGGCCGGCCAATTGCTCTTCGGTCATTCCCAGCAGCTCCAGAGCCTTGTCATTCCAACGCAGGACTTCGAGTGCGGGGCCTTGAACCACGACCCCAACCTGGAGCTGCCGAAACAGCTGATCTTGCTCGTCTTCCAACGCCGCGATCGTTCGGCGCAACGGGCAGACTCGCTCAAGGGGGCGAACGAGCAGGGCGGAGATCCCACTGTCGGTTCGGCGACTCACCGACACGCAAACTTCGACCTCCCTGTTTTCTCGACTTCTCAGCGCGGACAGCAATACCCCGCCCGATCGCTCGATTGACGCAAGCAGCTGCTGGCTGTCGTTTCGACGAAAGAACTCGTCAATGCCACGACCGATCATGAGCGAAGCATCACTCACGTTGAATAGCTCGAGCGCTGCCGGCTCAACGTGCACGACCGTGCCGTTGGCATCGACTTCGAGTGAGGAATCGACTTGATTGTTGAGCAGCACAGAAACCCCCTGGATGCTGCCATGTCTGGCGACAAGGCGCACCGCATCGTAATCGATGGGCAGCTCGCGGTGCGAACCCAATTGGTGGTCAAACTGCCAGAAATATTGGGTTTTTATCCAGGAAGGGAGCTCCGCCGGGGTGGATGACTCTTCGGTCATCTTTCGTCGAACTCAAGCAGCCTCTACGCTTTGGCAGAAGGCCTCCCGCAATGAACGCACAACTCCTGATCGACTCGATCGTACGCCAAATCACGGTGCTCATCGCGCAGTTGGCCACGTCAGGAGGGATCCGGGCGCCACTATCGCACATCGCGAACCAGGTCTTTGTGGATCTGGCTAACGAACTCGCGGCCCAGGGGATCAGTCGCAAAGTGAGCGCCGATATGTTCGGCATGGCGCTGCGCGCCTACATTCGAAAGCTGCGGCGCCTGAGCGAAGGGCAAACCGAGCAGGGGCGGACGCTTTGGCAGGCGGTGTTGGAGTTCATCCGCAGTGAGCCGATCGTCACTCGGGGCCGGTTGCAACAACGCTTCGAGTACGACGGCGAGCTGGAGCTCTCCGGCATCCTTCACGACTTGGTCGACAGCGGGTTGGTGTTTTGTTCAGGCAGCGGAAAGCACGCCGCTTACCGGGCTGCTAATGACGAAGAAATCGCCCAGCTGTCTCGCCTTTCCGGGCAGGAGGGGTTGGATGAACTGGTATGGGCGTTGATCTTTAGGGGTGGAAGTATCGGCGCGGAAGAACTCACAGCGCAACTTTCGTGCCCTGCGGATGCGCTATCGAGCGCCATTGACCGCTTGCGAGCCGCTGGGCGCGTGACCCAGCTCGACAGCGGCAAGCTGCACGCCCAGGAGTTTCTGATCCCATTGGGATCCGCCGTGGGCTGGGAGGCAGCGGTGTTCGACCACATACAGGCAGTCGTGCAGACCATCTGTCAACGTCTGCAGGCCGCGTCGGCTTTGGCCCCTGAGCGCACGGACGTCGGCGGCAGTACCTATACCTTTGACGTATGGGACGGGCATCCCCTGGAGCAGGAGGTGCGGCGCCAGCTGCAGGAGATCCGAGAGCGCTGCGGCGAACTCCGGCGCCGAGTGACCGAGCACAACGCGAACAGCGGCATTCCGAAACACTACGATCAGATCACGACCTACGTGGGTCAGTGCTGCATCGAGCGAGAGAACGAACAGTTTGGAAATGATGAAGATGGGACTTAGGTGGTGTTGGCTTTGGCTCGCGCTGAGTGTGCTGCTCCTTGCATGCGGGTCGAGAAGCAGTAGCGGCGAAAACGCGCTCGGTGGTGAGTCGCACTTTTTGAGTGCTTGCACCAAAGGTGAGTGCTCCGACGGGTTGGAATGCATCAGTGATATTTGCACGCGCGAATGTGATGCCCTGCAGGATTGTGAGGGACTGTCGGGGGCGTCTGCCTGCAGCACTGGCGGCGATCTCGGTTCCAAGGTGTGTGACGCCAGCTGTGATACGGACACTGATTGCGGTCGTCTAGGCAACGGCTTCGGATGTGAAGCGGGCTTCTGTCGCGACGGCGCTGGAGCGGAGAGCTGCGAGGAAGGCGGAGAGACTCACGACCTCGGTGACAGTTGGACCTGCAGTGACGGCTGCAACAACTGTGAGTGCACTAGGGATGGGGTGGTCCGCACAGACATCGAGTGTGAATCAAGGACCTGCGAGCAGGCTGGTGAAGTCTTCGAAGTAGGAGATACTTGGACGTGCGCTGACGGTTGCAACACGTGCGAGTGCACGGCGGATGGCATCGTCAGCACCATGTTGGACTGCAACCCTGCGGGCTGCGTTGACGGGGATGAGACTTCCGCGATTGGAGAACAGTGGGCGTGCGGTGGGGAGTACAGCTATTGCATCTGCACAGAACAAGGCATTGCTACTACCAGCATCAACTGTGATTGCGAAGACGGTGGAAATAGTTACGAAGTTGGTCAGCAGTGGCTGTGCAGCGACGGCTGCAATCAGTGTCAGTGCACCTTGGACGGCGTCGTTAGCACGGATCTGGCGTGCGAGGGCGGCTGCGTGGTTGACGGCATCAGCTATCCGACTGGCGCTGACATTCCATCCGGGGACAGCTGCAATGCGTGCACATGCCAAGACGACGGTCAAGTGGTGTGCACCACCGCAGAGTGCCCGGAGCTGACGATCTTCACCGAGTGGGATCAGTGCGCCGATGAAGAGTGCCTGTGTCAGGCACTCACGGATTGTTCTCCCGCTGTGTACGCCAGTTTCCAGGCACTAGGGTCAGATAGCACGCGCGTGTGTGCTCGTTCTGCGGACACTTGCCGGGTTGCCCTCTTCACCGAAGTCGAAGGCGGCGGCAGGGTGTTCGACTGCGAATTCCCTCGCGAGATGAACGTCTGCGGCTCACTGCGCTCCCACTGCACGGAGCTGTATACATGCAGCCTGCTGGGCATTGGCGACGAATGCCCAGCGGTGAACACAATCTGCGACGAGCTGGATCTTGGTGGTAGCCCGAGTGAAGCCGACGCGGGAGCGAACTGAGCCCGAGTGCGAGTGTCCAGGCTACCAAGCTTCGGGCAGCGTCAGACCCTCAACCGCCGCCGGCTCATAACCCCGATGTTCGGTTTCGCCGCGACCAATGCCTCCGCGCCCACCGTAGCCCCAACACCACACTGCCGGTGGATCCAGCGCCGCACAAGTGTGCACGGCACCGGCCGTCAGGTACTTCGCCCGAAGTTTGAGTCGCACTACGCCAAACTCGTCCTTCCTCTCGGCAGATCCCCCTAGGGCTCCACTGCTTTCGTCGCCAAAGCAGGACACGGCATCATCGGCGTGGCGCACGCAGATGTGACGTAGGCCGAGGGTGACCTGTACGGCGTTGTCGATGCCTTCGACGAACTCCATCTGCGCCCCCCCAAGGACTTCTGGCTGGGCCGTTTTGGTTCCAAAGGCGTCGGACTGCTGCCAGCAGGCGACGCGGCCATCTGTGGTGACCGCACAGCCAAGATAGCCAAACATAGCGAGCGAGGTCGCGTCATCCAGGATGTGTCGTGGCTTCAGAGCTTTGGTCAGCGCCGGCGCAAAGTGAATGCGGGCGCCAGTGATCCCCGGGTTCGAGGCGAACGACTGACCCTGCGCTACCAGGCACGCTTTCATTCGTTCCGCGAGCTCACCCGAAAACGACTGCTCGATGATGCTCAGCGCTTGGGGCTTTCGGAACACCTCCGCCAGCTTCTGACCAGCTTTGCCCCATTCGACCTTCAACACGACGTGGCCGGTCAGCGTCGGGTTCGCGGCGAGCTCCTTGGTGTAGCAGCGCGCGAACTGACTCGCGCTACCAGGGGGAGGGGCCTGTTGTGTGACGCCCGGCAGCTTGGCTTCAGACACCACGATCCAAGCACCATCTTGCTGCTCCCCGGAGTGGTAGTGGCCTTGCGGGTACTCGTGTCGTGGGAGTGAAGGCATTGAGTGCCCAAAACAGAAGACTCGCTTGTGGTTGTCAATGATGCAGCCTTCATAGTGACCAACGGCGACGGTCTGCGCGCCGCTGAGCGCGAGCTTCGTCGGGGGGTATTCGTCGGTGGAGCCGGGCATGATTGAACCCCAGCAGCTCACCTTGCCCGCGTCGTGAATCGCGCAATTGAAGGTGCTACCGGCCGCGACTCGAGTCACGTTCGTCAGTCCTCGAAAATCGACTTCGAAGTTTTCTCCGGCGCATTCCACTCTGCCTTCCACCGTTCGGGCGCAAGCGGTGTCATAGCTGCTCGAGATCTGGGTGGCGCGAGATAGCCCTGATATCTCGAGCGGTACGCCGCGGGCCTTATTCCCTAGCGGATTGCCCCAACAGCGGGCCTTGCCGAAGTCGTCGATGAAGCAGTTGTGGATCCCGCCCGCGCTGAGACGGTCAGCCAATGGCAAAGACAACCGCTTTGGGGGCGGCGCGCTGGTTGCGGCAGTCGACGCCGTGGGCACCGCCTTCTGCGCGGGGCTTGCTGCGTGCGTGTGGGGGGCTCCGGTGCTGTTGACGCTCAAGGGAGTTGGGGAGCAGGCCGCCAAAAAGAGGAGTAGAGCGGGGAGCTTTGGCGCCAGCGGCTGCAGATGGCTCATGCGTTGGCGAACGTAGCGGGGGTCTCAGGGGGCGTCCAGCATTCGAGGGGTGACATGTCTCTTGCGTTTCACCGATCGGGTGCGTGTAGAATCTCCGACGTGTCTTTCCACACTGGCAGCGCAAGTTGCGCCATCGCGATCCTGCTCACTGTCACCTGTAGTCGCTCAGTGCCGTCGGACGTGCCGCCGCCTCCGCAGCAAGTGTCTGCTAGCCCGGCACCAACGGCGGAGGTCGTGGTCGTGGAGCCAGCAACGAGCAGCAGCGACTTGGGTCCACTTCCCGAGAACTCGCGCAGCCCCGCGTACGGCATTCGCTGCGGCGATCAAATCTGTCGTCCTGGAAGTCAGCTGTGCTGCCTGCGCCAAGATGAGCAAGTGTGCATTACCCCCAACGGCAAAGATAGGTATCCAGAGTGCACGTGGGGAACCCGGGCTTGTGATGATTCTGACGATTGTCCTGCGAGCATGGCTTGCTACCCCGACAACCTGGAGGTGGCTTGGGCTCGATGTCGTCCTTTGGAAGGCATTGAATCGGCCTCCTATGAGGGCTGCAACCCCGACAGCACCTGTCGAACGCCCGAGACCTACTGTGACGGTGAGCATTGCAAGGCACGGAGGCCAGCTGGCGTGACAATCCCCTGCGGTGCAGAGACGTGCGGCGCTGGGCAGATGTGTTGCGTGAACCGGGGGACTGAGAGCCGGCGTTGCGCAAACGAGTGTGAAGTGTTCGAACTCCTGATCATGTGCAAAGACCGCCGCGATTGCCCGCGCGGTGAACTCTGTTTGGTCGCTCCTTTAGGGGATCACGTTTGCGGCAAGCTGACTCACAACATGGGGGTGGCTTGCGCCAGCGACGCGGAGTGTCCGGAAATCCCGATCTGCCAGCTGGTGTGCGTCGACGGTGATTGCCAATGTCCTGAATGACGATTGCGCCACATCGCGTCCCGTAGACGAGCTAGTCTGTCTGTCGAACCAGGAAGACGGCTGCCAACGGGGGCAGGGTCAGGTTGAGGGAGAACTGCCGGCCGTGAGCACGCACCAGCGTGGTCTGCACCGCGCCGAGATTGCCCTGCCCGCTCCCACCAAAGGCCTGAGAGTCCGTGTTCAACAACTCGTTCCAGCTGCCAGCTTCGTCCACTCCCACGCGGTAGTTGTGCCGAACGACTGGCGTGAAGTTGAACACACATAATATGCGCTGCTGGCCGTCGCGCGTCTTGCGCAAGAAACTCAATGCCCCGTTGACGGAATCGTTTGGCTCGACCCACTCGAAACCGGCCGCGTCCACATCAGCGTCATGAAGCGCAGGCTGGGAGCGATATAGGTGATTGAGCTGACCGACCAAAAGCTGGAGTTGGCTGTGGAGACCATCAGCTTGTTGCAAGTGCCAATCCAGACTCGCATCGTGATTCCACTCAGTACGCTGACCGAATTCACTGCCCATGAACAGCAGCTTCTTGCCTGGCTGCGCCCAGGTGTACGCATACAGGAGACGCAAATTGGCGAACTGCCGCCAATCATCCCCCGGCATCTTGCCCAGCATAGACCCCTTACCATGCACGACTTCATCGTGAGAGAAGGGCAGAACGTAGTTCTCCGTGTTGGCGTACACCGCCCGGAACGTGAGCTGTCCGTGATGGTAGCTGCGATGGACAGGGTCTTTGGCGAAGTAGCTCAGCGTGTCGTGCATGAAGCCCATGTCCCACTTCAAACCGAAGCCCAAACCACCGAGATGAACGGGGCGTGACACCATCGGCCAAGCCGTGGATTCCTCAGCAATGACCTGAACATCAGGAAACTGCTCGTAGATGAGCTTGTTGCAAGTTCGTAGAAACTCAATCGCTTCGAGATTTTCGTTGCCGCCATACTTGTTTGGGATCCACTCACCGTCTTTGCGGGCGTAGTCCAAGTACAGCATCGAAGCGACGGCGTCGACGCGCAGTCCATCGATGTGGAACTCATCAAGCCAATACAGTGCGCTGGAAATCAAGAAACTGCGCACTTCATTGCGGCCGTAGTTGTATACGGCGCTTCCCCATTCGGCGTGTCGCCCTTGGCGCTCATCAGCATGTTCAAACAGGTGGGTGCCGTCAAAGTAACTCAGCGCGTGTTCATCCGTGGGGAAGTGCGCGGGTACCCAGTCTAGGATCACGCCAATGCCGTTTTGGTGAAGCTGGTCAATCAAGTACTTGAAGTCTTCGGGGGAGCCGTAGCGAGACGTCGGTGCAAAGTACCCAGTGACTTGGTATCCCCAGGACCCGTAGAATGGGTGTTCCATCACAGGCAAGAACTCGACGTGGGTGAAGCCCGTCTTCCGCATGTGCTCAACCAGCCTTGGAGCCAGCTCACGATAGCTGAGCGAGCGGTCGCCTTCCTCTGGTACGCGCATCCATGAGCCAAGGTGCAGCTCATAGATTGAGATCGGGGACTGCAGCGTGTTGGTGTTCGCGCGCTCGCTCATCCACTGTTGATCAGCCCAGCCGTAGGAGTCTGACCACACAATCGACGCCGTTTTAGGAGGTACTTCACTGGCGAACGCGAATGGATCCGCCTTTTCCACCCAAGTGCGGTCTGCCCAGCGCGCGCTATTGGAGTAGATTCGGTACTTGTAGCGCGTGCCAACATCGAGCCCTGGTACCCAAACTTCCCAGATCCCGCTGTCGCCAGTCGCGTGCAGCTCGGGCCCGTCTTGCCAGCTGCTGAAGTCCCCAACGAGCGTGATGCGGGAGGCGTTGGGG
>JBNLEN010000158.1:0-14380 GCA_050304975.1 Polyangiaceae bacterium | reverse complement strand
CGTTTGACGTAGCGCGCGGTCACCTCGGCGACAATGGTGGCGCCCAGATCAGCGGTGGTGGTCACTCGCAACGTTCCAGTGGGGACCTCAGCTTGATGCGGCAGCTCTGCAAGAGTGGCTTGCAGCGCGTCCAACGGCGAGGCGACACTGTCGTAGAGCGCCATGCCTGCAGTGGTCGTCGAGACTTTGCGGGTAGTGCGATGGAACAGACGTGCACCGATGGCGGACTCCAGGCTCGATACCGCGCGGCTCACGCTGGACCGCGGAACCCCAAGCTTGGTAGCCGCCGCCGCGAAACTTCCGGTCGTATGCACTGCAACGAATGCACGCAGCTGATTCAAGTCGATCGGGGCTCCCACAACGCACCAGACCATGCCGGACTGTCGCTTTAGCCACAATGAGCACCGGTAGGATCTTCATCAGAGCACGGCCGGTCTTGAGCTTCGATGGCCGCGGCCGGCGTCCCCTTCGCCCGGGGAGGAAGCGACCCTCGCAAGCAAGAGCCTCCCCATTGGAGCCGGGCCAATAGGCCGGTTGGGTCTGTCCGGGACGGCGCCGGGGGATCTGTGTCGCGTGTCCGCGCCTTGGGGCCGGGCTGGGGTGGGGGACCAACCCAACAAGCGCGAGCTCAGAAAGCGAAGCTCAAAAGTAGAGTCCCGTCCCGACGTACAGCGCGAACTCATGCACGTTGATTGGGGTCTCTCCGATGCTGACGATCTCCAATGGGTCTGGCGCAGAAGTATCGAGCGCGAGTTGCTCGGTCGTGGCGCTGGAGTAGGCATAGCGCAGTGCAAACACGGAGCTGAAGATGAGCGAGTCCGCCCGTTCTGACTCCGCGAGCAAATGCTCTTCGTCATATTGGATGCCCAAGCTTCCGCCGTAGAAGTCGCCACCAGAGGTGATGAGTGACGCTTCATCTTCGCCTTGGGTGGAGCGATCCGTGAACACCCCAGCGCCAAATGCGAAGGCTTTGGACAGCTGTTGTTTCCAACCCAGGCGCAGATTCCAGGTGAAGGCGGGGTCGATACCCTTGTCGGGGCTGCTCAAACCGGGTTGCACGTCCGCATCGAGCGCTAGCGTCGCGTCGCCCAGCTGATAGTTCAAGCCCACGATGTAACGCCCTAGACGCTCGATCAATAGCGGATCGCTGGGCAACTCTTCGGAGCTGCTGTCTGCCTCCAAGAGCGTCGGCGCGAAGGTGGTGGCCGCGAGCGATGTGCTTTCACTCCTCTGACCGGAGCGGCTGAGGCCGAGTCGCGGACTGCGAAAGGTGGCGCCCAAAGTCAGGGTCTTGGTCAGCTCCCACTGCACGCCGCCGGTGAGTTCGATGCCTAGCCGATCGACCGTCTGCAAGCGCCCAATTTGCAAAATGCGATCAAACGCGTCGTTCGTGGAGGCGCCGCCGAACAAGCCCACGCTCTGGGTCAAACTGTCCCAGCGTAGTAGGCCGCCTCCGCCGACACGTAAGCTTGGGGCCGGCTCCCAGCCGATGATGCCGCCGAATACATATTCGGCATACGACAGCAGCCCGTCCACCTCCCAGGTCGAGCCGCTGTCAGCTCCGGCGGTTTGCAGGCGGCTGCGTACGATGAAGTTGGAGCTGCGGGGAGCGTAGTAGGCTAAGCCAACGGTCAGGTCTTCGGTTAGCGGGCGACCGTAGGAGATCTGCGTGGGCACGGTCACGAACTCTTGCACGCTCAGCTCAGCTGCTTCACCGCTGTCGGCTTGAATGAACTGGTCTGCTTGAAATAGCTGCAGGGAATAAACAGCTGTCGTCATGTCCAAGCGGTCGCGCTGGGTGCCTCCGAGGCCGGCCGGGTTGTACCAAACGGAGCCTCCGTCGCGCACGCTGGCGACCACGGCGCCGCCCATCAGGCTGGCGTCATTGCCGACGAACAGCTCGTCTTCATTGCCAGCGTTGGCGCTGGCGCACAGCAGGCTGAGCGCGAGCCAGGTCTTTGTCCCGACGTGGTTCCTAAAATTCATCACGCTCACACTGACGCACGACCTCCGTGACGCTCAACGCGCGGTAGAGGTGGGGGAACTGCTGGCCGCCGCGAGAGACTTCCATTTTGAGCTCGTCAGCCATGTTGTCGGTGCTGATTTCGACGATCACCACGGCGCCTGCGGAGCGAAAGTGTTTGTCCAGGGTGCCGCGGACCTGCGCCTTGTTGGAAAGGTGGATGAAGCCGTCGCGCAGATCATCTGGGCTACCCCGAAACTCACCCTGCTCAGCCAGCGTTCGCCACTGGTCCTGGGTCAATATCTTGTACACCAGCGCTGGGATCGTCATCGGCGGCACGTTAGCCGGCTTGAGTCGTCGAGGTAAAGCTGCCAGAGTGGCGAGGTGCTACTCGAGTGCAAGAACTGCGGCGCGCCGCTGGACGTCGGCAATCAGATCAACGCCAAGTGTGGCTATTGCAAAGCGTCCAGCGTTGTCAAAACGATGCGCTCGCTGGCCATGCAGACTCCGCCAGGGTGGCAGCCCCCACCGCAGTGGACGCCCCCCGCTCACGTGCCCGCCGACTCAAACCAGGTACTGACGTACACCCGCGTCAAGCAGCCGCGTGCTCCGCGCCCAGGCGGCTCTCATGGCCCGCAGGGGACGAGCAAGGGCGGAGCGGTGGTGATGATCGCTTTGGCGGTCGCGCTAATGGGCATATCTGGGGCGGCATTTTTCATCCTAGGGCGCGCAGGCAACTCGACTCAAACCATCGTCGGCGGGAACTGTCCTAGCAACGCCAGCGGTGTGACCGGCAGCCGCAGCTGTGATTGCATCTCCGGTCGAATTGGGGGCAGCGTTTGGGGCACGGACATCTACACCGCCGATTCCTCAGTCTGCAAAGCCGCGGCCCACGCCGGCGTTATTCCGAGCACGGGGGGCAAGGTCACTTTCGTGACCACCAACGGCTGTCCTTCTTACACGGGCAGTTCTCGTAACGGTGTCGAGACCCGCGGTTGGGGTAGCTTCCAGAAGAGCTTCTACTTTCCGGCCCAAGGCAACGGTCAGTGCGGCGGTGGCAGTGTTGGGGCCAGCGTTGGAAACCCAGTCGGGGCCCTACCGACGGCTGGCGCGGCTGCCCCTGTGCCGACGGCCCGTATTGGCGCTCCTTGTCCGGCGACCTTTGCGGACGTCACGATGCCGCCCAACCTGTCGATGTTCGTCTGCCGTTGTGAACCGGCAGGCGCGGTGAGTGGCAGCGCTTGGGGCACGGACGTATACACCGCGGACTCCAACATCTGCAAAGCAGCGAAACATGCCGGCGCTGGCACCGGTACCGGGATGGTAGTGCTGAAGCCTGCCGCGGGCTGCAAGTCGTATCAGGGGACTGACAGGAATGGGGTCAGCAGCAGCGGCTGGGGCAAGTTTGACCAAAGCTTTTACTTCGTAGGTAAAGGGCTGGGCACTTGTCCTGACTGAGCCCAAGGCAGCCGGAGCCGTGGCAGCAACCCAGCGCAGCCAGCAACCCAGCGCAGCCAATAATTTAGCGCCGCCAATAATCTAGCGCAGCAGATAGCGTGCAGCAGGGCTGACCCGCGTGCAGCCGCGGCCATCGCTGTAGCGCCACGTCTGCGACGACCAGGTAATCAGCTTGCCGTCGAATAGTTCTGCCCCGCGCAGCCGCATTTCGGCCCGTCCGCCACCGACCGGAGTGGGGGGCTTGCCGGGAGTCAGACGATGCACCGTAGCTCCGCGGACCAGCAGCAAGTCACTGGATCTGGCAATTGGGCTGAGTTGGGTCAGATTCTCGTCGGGCGCCTTCACGAGCACCCGCGCTGATTCGCCGTTGATTGAAAGGGCCTGGCGCGCTGAGGCGGCGAATGTCTGGTCGTCTTGGGTAAACAGGGAGTGGATGTTTGGATCGGTGGAGAGGAGCTTGGCCTTGCCTTTCGCCCAATGAAACAATCCTGCGTCGCACGCCGCGTACAAACCGTGGCGATTGCACACCGCGTGCCTGGCAACGGCTGGCAGCGGCTCGAGTGGGGCCAAGTTGGACGCGCTCGGACCTTGACCGCCACTGAGACCCAATCGTTGGGGTCGGGGGCCGTCAAAGAAGTACGCCTGCCCGGCACCGGCCGCGATCGCGCGAGGGTTGGAGGCCAGTGCCAGCGTCTGCTCACGCTGCTTGCCGCTGAGGAGGGTGATGGCCCAGCCGCGGTTGGCCAGCAGCCGGTGAGCGATCAGCAAGCCCCCAAGACCGAATTGCAGATCGCTCAGGGAGTGGAATTCGCCCCACGCTTCGTGGTGACCGCTACTCGGGTCGAAGACCACGACTCTGGAGCGTCCGACGTGATTCAGCGCCAGCACGATCGCCCGGGCACCAGGTGCCGTGCGCAACAATCCGCCTTCTGGCGCCGGGATCTCGATGCTGCTGGCGGCCCGGCGCTCGAGCTGGAAGCACTTCTTGGAGCGCTCGGCGTACGCGAGGCAATTGCCGTCCGCCGAGACCATCAGCCGGCGTTCTTTCGAAATGTTTCCGTCAGCGACCTCGTGGGTCGCGATCAGTGTCGGATCTGGATTGTGGGCGTCGAGGAACTCCTCTTCGGTATATTCAGCCGCTTCGCCGCAGGCTTCGGCCGGCGCTCGAATCGCGGAGACCGCGCTGGCTGTGAGCAGCGTCTCTAGCACCCGTCGGCGGTTCATCTCGAAGGTTGTACGCGCCATGTTCGATGAGCCTTCCTCAAGGTACGAACCTTCGAACCCGACGGGGGCTGATTGTTGGGTGACGCCTCGGCCGCCGACGCGGACGGACCGGACCTACTGGGTCGCTGGGCAGTCCACCAGCACTTGGCCAACTCCGGCGAGCAGGTCGTTGGCCAGCGTCGGATCTGGAGGGCTTCCCGGATCAATCTGGATTGTCGTCATCACGCCCGTAAAATCGCCCTGTGGCAATTCCCCGTAGGAGGTGACGTGGAGCGCCAGATCCGTGTCCTGGAAGTGCACTCGGCCAGCGTAGCGGTTTTCATTCTCAGGTATGACCGGATCGCAGGTGCCTCCACAGCTGGGCACAGGGGCTGGTTCCAGTGACTCGCTCACGTAGGCCGCTCGCTCGTGGACCTCAAAGAAACTGCGCTGCAGCACATACGGGCCGCAGTACTCGGCCAGTTGTTTCCAGATCCTGTCGGCATCCGCAGCGTAGGCTAGACTCAGGCTCGCGAAGCCCGTGGGCAACTCGAACTGGATCAGGCCGGCGCCGAGTGAAGTCGGATCGAGCTTCCAGGATTCGGGAACGCAGAGTTCGACGCCGGCGCCATCCAGAGTCGTGTTCAGCTCTGCCCAAGTCAGGTGCACGTCCTGCCAACCCGGAAGTTCGCAGAAGGGCACCGCGGTAGGGGCGGGCAGTTCCTCCTGTTCGTCGGGCTCTAGGTCTGTCGGCTCGGTTAGGGCCTCATCAGATGTGTCGACCGCGTGTTGGTCCTGGGGCTGATAGTAGTCGTCGAACTCGACGTCGTCGGGGGCTACGTCCGTGTCAGCGTTCGGATTGGAGGGGGCGCCCGAGGGACTGATGTTCGGGGCCCCGGGGGAAGGTTCGGTGTGTCCCGCATTGCCAGCAGAACAAGCCACGGCGAGCGCGGCGACTAGCCAAGTCACCGAGACCGCCCGCATTTGCTGACGAAGGGCCCAGACTCGAATGTGTCGCATGCTGAGCAAGAGTATGCGCCTGCGCGGGGCCCGCAAATCGGAACGCTCAACGTCGGGGTACAAACCGTATTCTGGGTGTATACGGTTGTCCTCAGGTGCCAAGGGACCAAGCGAGAAGCGGCAGCCAGACTTGCCTCATGCCTGGCTTCGTGACAGCTTCGGCGGGGTGAAGACTCCCCCCGCATCTCCGCCGGAAATCGTCAGCGCGGAAGCTCCTCCAACCAACGCTTCTGGTGAGCCCGTCGCCACGCCAACGGAAGATGAGCTGAGCGAAACCCAGCTCGAGAGCGTGGCTGGCGGCAGCCAGGCGCCACGGAGGGTCGAACGAGACTCTGCGGCGCGCCCGGTCGTCGCGCTGGGGACTCCCGGCTGTTTGGATGGTCCTGACTGACAGCTGCGTTGGTTTCTCGGCCGCCGCGCAGCGAACGTCGATTTTGCTTCAGGCCCCCATCGCCGCGGATGGCTCGAGCCGGCGTTCCGCTTCGATCAACAGCCTGAAGATCTCTGCGGTGCTAGTCGCCTCCAGCAGCGCCGGTACCACTTCAGGTTGCGCTAGCATGTGAACGAGTTTCGACATCCACGGCAGATGCAACTCTTCATACTTCAGCCCCAAAACAAAGAACAAGTGGGTGGGGCTGCCGTCGAGCGCGTCGAAATCGACGCCAGCGCGAGAGCGCCCCAGCACCATGAACGGTTTGACAACCTGTTGAGGGTTGCGATCCAGGGTGTGCAAGAACGCGAGCCCATTGCCGGTGGCGCTAGGCATGATGTTTTCGCGCTGAAGTAACGCCCCGACAAACCAGGTGGCATCTCTAACCAAGCCCAGAGCTTCGGCGTGGCCGGCGGTCTCGACCACGACCGAGAGCTTGGTGTCTCCCGCCACATCCGCGAGGATGTGGCTCTCTTCGAAGCAACTGGCGAGTCCGAGGAGACGTTTCGCTGGGCGCTTTGGGGCAACGTAGTGCGGTGTGATGCCGAGCATCTGATCGTCGAGCCAGGTGTCAATCATGGCTTTTCGAAATCGCCACTGGTTGCCCACCTTGACGCCGGGTAGGACCTCATCCTGAACTAGCTTGAGTACCGTGCGTTCATTCACGCTGAGATACTCGGCGAGCTGTTTTACCGTCATCAATCGGTCGTCGACCACTGCTTGTCCCCCTCCCGAGCCTGTTCGTTAGCCAGGCATGACGAGGTCTTTTTCTATGGTGTTCAAGTGGTGGCGCGCCATGGCGAGGTTGCCGCGCGCGCGATCGAGAACGACGTATAGAAAGATATCGTCGTTCGAGGCCAGTGGCCGGATTAGGTGGTATTGGTCGCCTAGAGTGATCAAGATGTCCTCGATCGAGTCCTGCAGGTTCAACGCCTTCATGGTCTTGCGCTTGGCGCGCACCACTTCCGTGTTGCCGGCCGCGGCCAGTTCCAGTTCGATCACGCCCCCTCCACCGGCGGAGCCTAGCATCATCCCGCTGGAGCTATCCACGCAGCAGGTTCCGATAGCCCCGTCCAGCTGCATCAGTTTGGTCAACGCTTGTTTGACATCCGTCATCCGTATTCTCCTGTAGTTGAACGCAAAGCAGCGTACTTTGATGGACTCCTACGCAAGCAGCGTGCCGAACCCGCTGCACAGCGTTTTCGCAGCAAATCAGGGGATTCGACAGCGCTCCTCAACAGGCTAGCGATGGTATTCGCCAGATTTCGTCCAACACCTGACGGGTTTCGCCGGCGACATTACCCGTCGATGTGTGCGCGTATCCGCCCGAGCGGCGTGTTAGGCGCGCGTCCGCGCAGGCTTGCCGGCATCCTCGGCTTGGGACTGTCGGTTCAACGCCGCCGGACGGTGAGGTTCCGAGATTGATGAGACCGTCAGCAGTGAACGCGCCGACGGAGCTGAGCAATGCTCGTAGCTAGCTGCCGGCTTGGGGTCAAACCGGGGTTGAAGCCAGAGACCGGCCCGGTGCGCGACGTTTTGCAGGGTGACGCGGACCACGTCGCGCGCGTACTTCATCCCGTTGACGTGACAAATCTCATCTCCGTAGTGGGTTGGGATGGGGACTTCCTGGATGCGTCCAGTGGCGTTGAGGCACTGGATGATGATCTCGCTGTCGAAGTGAAAGTCGTTCGAGTTGGAATGGAAGTGAAGCCGCTTGAGGAACGGCACCGCATACACGCGATAGCCGCAGTGAAACTCTGAAAGATCTGTGCTCAGGAGGCGGTTTTGAAACGCCGTCAGAATCTTGTTGCCAACGAATTTGTAAAGCGGCATCCCTCCGCGCAAGGCATCCAGCGGGCGCGCCATGCGGCTGCCGAACACGGCATCGGCCTCACCGCGACAAACCGGCGCGAGCAAGCGTGGTAAATCTTCGGGCGCGTATTGCCCATCCCCGTGCAGCAGCGCGACAGCATCCGCCTGGCGTGCGATCGCCGCAGCATAGCCAACTTTTTGATTGCCTCCGTAGCCGCGATTTTCGCTGTTGCGATGAACGCTGATGGGCAGTTCCGGGTGCCTCCGCTGATAGCGCAGTCCGACCTCGAAAGTGGAGTCCTTTGAGGCATCGTCGATCACCAGGACAGAGCAGTCGTAGGCGCTGAAGAGGCCTCGGGGGATCCGGGTTAGCACCGCTTCCAGACTGCGCTCCGCTTGGTAGGCGGCGATGAACACGACCACTCGGGGCTTCCTGGCGGTCGTCTGCTCGGGCACCATCCGCGCCATCCTGCTACGGGTCTTCGGGGTTAGCAAACAGCGGAAGACTGCCTGCGGGTGAACGGCCCGTGTCAGGGTGGCACGCCGTTCAGAACGGAACCTGGTCCGCGGGAATTTCTGCCTGCTCGGAAACGGTCGGGTACCCGCGCCGTCGGAACAAATTTCTGCTCAAATCAGAACGCGGGGCAGTTTCTGGACCGAAGTGGGGGCCACGCTCCACTCGTTGCGCACCTGCCGGAAAATTGGGATTTACCCGGGCTCGGACCAAATGCGCTGGCGCCAAGGCGGGCATTCATGCCAAGAGGAACTACACATGCAGACAGGATATCTTGGGCTTATTGGTGCGCTGTTGCTCGTGGTCGGTAGCGGCTGCGCTGAGGACACGACACCCGAAGGTGCTGGGGGCACGGCGGTCGTCCCCATGGGGGGCGGCGATCAAAGCGTTGGCGGCGCGGCTGGTGGCGCGGACAACACCGGTGGCATGCCAGTCGGAAATGGCGGCAACCCCCCTGCCGGTGGTGGTGGTGCTGGCGGAACGCCGGAGCCCGTGATGTGCGACGCAAATGCCGTCGGGTGTGGCGGCGACGTTGTCGGTACCTGGAACGTCGCTGGCTCGTGTTTGACCATCAACGGCGACATGGACGTGTTCTTGACCAGCCTGGCCTGCGCCACGGTTCCGGCGACTGGTCAGCTGGAGACCAGCGGCACGCTGACGCTCAACGCCGACGGCACTTACACGGACAACACCGTGACCACCGGCTCCGTCAACTTCCCGTTGGATGCGTCCTGTTTGGCGATCTCGGGTGTGCCCGTCGAGTGCGACCGCGTTGGGAGCATCTTTGCATCCGTCGGATGGATGTCGGGTACCTGCACGCCGACAGCGGATGGCGGCTGTGACTGCGCGATGACCACCGAGCAGCAGGGCGGCCTCGGCAACATTCTTCCATTCACCGAGTCGTCTGGTGACTACTCCGTGACTCCAGAAACCCTCACCATTTCTGAGTCGAACTACTCATACTGCCAAAACGGGGGCAGCCTAACGCTCATTCCACAGATGGACGCACTGTCAGGTTCGGTGGTGCTGCAGGGTGAGGGCAACCCCAATCCGAACGTCGGCGGTGCCGGCGGTGAAGGTGGTGAGGGCGGCGCTGGTGGCATGGCTGGCGGCGCTGGCGGTGAAGGCGGCGCTCCCCCAGTTGGTTCTCCAGGACCGTGTGACATCTACGAAGAAGCGGGCACGCCCTGCGTCGCAGCTCACAGTACTGTGCGTGCGCTGTTCGCCTCCTACGATGGGCCCCTCTACGAGGTGAAGCGTCAGGACGGCATGTACCAGGACATCCCCTTGAAGAGTCCCGGCGGGTTTGCGGATTCCGCGCAACAGGACGCCTTCTGCGGGGCAAGCTCTTGCGTCATCTGGCGTCTGTATGACCAGAGCGAAAACGGCAACTTCCTGATGGCGCAGACTCCCGACAGTGACGTGGGCGGTTTCCAAGGCCAGTCTGCGGCAGACGCAGACCAAGAGAAGGTTGTGGTCGGCGGAAATGAAGTCTACTCACTGTTTACCCGTCCTCGCCAAGCGTACTGGAATGATGGCTCGGAAACCGGCATGCCGCTCGGGGCTGCCCCTCAGAGCGTGTACATGGTGACCAGCGGCACTCACTTCAATAGCGGCTGCTGTTACAACTACGGCAATGCCCAGTTGGACCGCAACTATCACGGCGGCCCGACGATGGACTCGGTGTACTTCGGTAACAACACCATCTGGGACACTGGTGCCGGTAGCGGTCCATGGGTCATGGCAGACATGGAAGACGGCATGACGTCCTGGGCTCCGCGCGGCATGAACCCCAACTCTCCCAGCTTGCCGTTCGACTTCGTCACGGCGATGGAGAAGAACAACGGAACCACTCAGTTCGCGCTCAAGGGTGGCGACGCCACACAGCCCGACCTAACGGTGATGTGGGACGGTGAGCTGCCCGCTGGCAAGAACCCGATGAAGAAAGAGGGCGCGGTCATCCTCGGAGCCGGTGGTGACTGCTGCTTCAGTAACAACAACGCTAGCGAAGGTACCTTCTACGAGGGCGCGATCGTCGCGGGCTATCCCGACGACGAGGTCGACATCGCGATTCACCAGAACATCGTCGAGGCTGGCTACACCAAGCCATAGCCTCAGCTGTCCCGGGCAAGGGCCACGACTCGGCAGTTGTGGCCCAACCCCTTGCCGTCGGCGGGCACGTCAGGGAAGCTCGGTCTAGCGAAAGCCCCCGACGATGGAATCTCGCCATTCGAAGACCGAGCAACGGAGCCTTGAGGAGCGCTCTTTTTCCGTAAAGAAGCGTTTCCTTGGCATGTACAAGCGGGCGAATGCCGGACACATCGGTAGCTCTCTGTCTTGTGCAGAGTTGCTCGTCTTCCTGAAGTTTGGCTGGATGGCGGAGTCAGATCGCCTGGTGCTCTCCAAGGGACACGCGGCCGCCGCGCTGTATGCGCTGCTCGCCGAGGCGGGGCGACTAGACGTCGAGCAGCTGGACAGCTTCTACGCGGAAGGGACGCAGTTGCCAGCTCTGCCTCCGTTCAACACCTTCGAGGATATCCCGTTTGCGACGGGAGCTTTGGGCTATGGCCTTTCCGCCAGCGCCGGCATGGCTCTCGGTGCCAGGTTGAAGGGCGAGCCTCGGCGCTACTACTGCGTGACTTCTGATGGGGAGTTGAATGAGGGCAGTGTTTGGGAGGCGGCCCTGTTCATCGCGCATCATCACTTGACGAATCTGACGTGGCTGATCGATCGCAATCGCATTCAAGCCTTGGGGCGCACCGAGGATGTGATGGCGCTGGAGCCCCTGGATCAGAAGCTAAGCGCCTTCGGGTTTCACGTTGTCGTTGCTGACGGTCACGACTTTTCATCGTTGCTGGCCGCGAAGCAGGAGTGTGAACAGGCGCTGACGTCCGCAGACAAGCCAACGGTGATCCTCGCCAATACCATCAAAGGACACGGCATTAGCTACATGCAAGACACCGTGGACTGCCACTACTTGCCGATGAGCGACGCCCAGTACCGCCAAGCCCTGGACGAGTTGACGCGTGCGCATGAGGCAGCACTGAACGGCGACCGGGATGCGGACTGAATTCGCTCAGGCGATGCTCTCGCTGCACAAACAGCGCCGAGACCTCGTGTTTATCACCGTGGACCTGGGCTACATGGCTCTGGAAGACGTGGCGGAAGCCTTCGGCGAGCGTTTCGTCAACGCCGGTGTGGCCGAACAAAACGCCGTTTCGCTCGCTGCGGGATTGGCGCGTGAGGGACAGCTGCCATGGGTCTACAGCATGGCCGTGTTTTCAACCTTGCGCCCCTACGCGCAGATTCGCGACAATGTCTGTTTGCACCAACTGCCGGTGAAGTTGGTGGGCAACGGCGGAGGCTACGGCTACGGCATCATGGGGGCTACTCACCACGCGTTAGAGGATGTGGGCGCCATGCGAGCGCTGCCCAACCTGCGCATCTACGTGCCGCTACTGGCCTCCGACGTGGCGCCGGCTGTGGGCCAGATGGCAGCGGACCCGTTGCCCAACTACTTGAGGCTGAATGCCGCCGCCAAAATCCCGGGAGACGTGCCCACTTTTGCTCCCTGGCGCTGCCTCAAGTCGGGGGGCAGCTGCGTGGTGGTCGGCATGGGGCCGGTGCTCGAGGCACTGTATGAGCTGCCCGAGGCGCTGTTGGCTGAGCTCGAGATCTGGGCTGTGGGCTCGCTTCCGTTGGAGCCCATTCCCGGGGAGTTGGCCGCCAGCATTCGAGCCAAGCAGCGGGTGTTCACGATCGAGGAGCACTACCAGGCGTGCGGTTTGGGTGAAGCATTGAGTCATCTGATGCTGAGCTCCGGTGTGATCCCCCGCGCGTTGAGCTCCTTGCACGCGGCGGGTTATCCTTCGGGACGCTATGGAAGCCAACGCTGGCACCAAGAGGAGAGTGGGCTACGGGGTCCGGCACTCAGAGCCCAGCTGGAGAGGTTGTTGAGTGATTGAGTCCGAGCAAGAGCAGGAGGCGCCGCCATCCTCCAATTCGGGGCCGGACTCAGGTTTGCCGAGTTCACGTCGCAGTGTGGCTCCCGAGTTGACGCTCACCGCAGTGGTGACCTGCTATCAAGATGCTCCGGCGATCCCATTGATGTACGAGCGGCTGAGTGAAGTGTTCAAGTCGCTGGGTGTGAACTACGAGATTATCTTCGTCAACGATGCGAGTCCGGATGATGCGGATGTTGTTCTTGCAGAGTTGACTGCAAAAGATGAACGCGTGCTGGCGGTCGAGCATTCGCGAAACTTCGGCTCCCAAAACGCGTTCATCAGCGGCATGCAGCTGGCCACCGGCGATGCCGTGATTTTGCTCGACGGGGACTTGCAGGATCCGCCGGAGTTGATTCGGGAGTTCTTTGCCAGGTGGCGCGAAGGGTTTGATGTAGTCTATGGCAGACGTGTCAGGCGCGAAGGCTCGCTGGCGCTGAAGTTGTTTGCTGGCTTATTCTATCGGGTGTTTCGCCGGCTCTCGTATGTGCCGATGCCGCTGCATGCCGGTGACTTCGCGCTGATGGACCGGCGTGTGGTCGACCAGCTGTTAGCCTTGCCCGAGACGGACCAATTCCTACGTGGCTTGAGGGCTTGGCTCGGCTTTCGGCAGACCGGGGTTGACTACTTGCGCCCTCAGCGTGCGTTTGGCCGCTCGACGAACAGCTGGCTGAGAAACGTGTGGTGGGCTCGCAAGGGGATCTTCTCTTTCACTTTCGCACCCCTGGAGCTGCTGGGTTACGTCGCGACCTTGCTGACGGCCCTTTCGCTTTTCGCGCTCATTTATCAGCTGGTTCAGTGGTTTCGCCTTCCGGAGCCGCCTGGTATGGGGCTAGTGGTTGTCGTGGTCGCGTTCTTCGGTAGCCTCAACTTGCTCGGTCTCGCGCTTTTGGGGGAGTATCTGATCAAGATCTTCGAAGAGAGCAAACGCCGCCCCAAGTTCATTCGCAAGTCGATCCGGCATGCGGGAGGACACCTGGTCACGCCTGCCGAGATCGAGAGTTTCTTACGAGAGCGGACGCGATCGGGCCGCTCGGGGGAGCGACTCCCTCACGATGGGCGATGACAGTCCAGCGAGTGCTCATCACGGGGACCACCTCGGGCGTTGGCCGCGCCTTGCTCGAGCACTACGTGGGTGGCGGCGCGCAGGTTGTCGCCGTCAATCGGCGTCGAGTTGCTGAATTGGAGGAGCAATTCCCCTCGGTAAGATTTGAGCAGGTAGACGTCCGCGTCGCCGAGCAAGTGCACCAGCTCGTATCGCGATTGACTGACGCCAGTGAGTTGCCGGAAATTTGGATCCTCAACGCGGGCATCAACCGCAAGGACAACGACGAGGCGTTTCAGTTGACGACCTACCAGGAGGTCGTCGACACGAACTTGTACGGCGTCGTGAACTTCATCGAGCCGCTGACGCGCCTGCGTGATGGGCGTTCGCGACACGTGATTGCGGTCAGCTCGATTGCCGGCTTCGTCGGCAATCCCTATGCGCTTGGCTATCACACTAGCAAGCGCGCGCTATCGGCCTGCTTCGATGTTTGGTCAAGCATGTACGCGGGCACCCATCTGATATTTCAACAGGTGATTTTGGGCCCAGTCGCCACCTCGATGTACACGATGGACGACCAGTTTCCGGGCTGGATGGGGCGAGTCAGGGACACGTTTTCTGCTTCGCTGCCAGGCGTGGTGCGTGCTATTTCGCGCTTCGCGCAGACGCGCCGAAGAAAGCTGTACTACCCCTGGCGCATGCTACCGCTGTATTGGGGGGTGTGGCTGCTTCGCGGGCTAATCCCTGGCCTTCTTCACGGTCGTAGGACGCTTTCCGGTGCGAAGCGCCAATCAGCGCGGCGCGAAGAAAAACCACGTTGAAGATGAATGACACATGAGTGAGCAGGCTACAGAATCAGGCAGCGAAGCCCGCTGGAAGCGTTGGGTCCGATTGCAGGGCTTGCGGGAGTTGAGCCTCACCTACAGTTGGGCAG
>JBNLEN010000157.1:0-14403 GCA_050304975.1 Polyangiaceae bacterium | reverse complement strand
TTTTGACCGCTTTACCGTTGTATTCGAAGACCACCTCGTGCTGTCCCGGATCCATTTCGATCGCGATGCCGTCGAGCGACTCCGTCAGGACCTCACCATCTAGCGTGACTCTGACCGCCGGCAGCTCATCTCCCCCGGAATCGACGGCAGAGAAGATTATGCTCGGGATCTCACGTTTGATTTCGGACAGCCACTGCCCACAGTCGACCTTAACGAAGTCCGGACACACGTCACGCACGCAAGTGGTCAAGTGTTGCTGCGCTTCCAACAGCTGACCGTTGTTACGCGTCACCTGCGCCTGTTCGTAGGCGTCCGCACAGGCTTGAACGTCTTCCTCTGCGTCATCTTGGGCGAGCGCCGTGGTGGTCGAAAGCAGCACCATCAGAGACAGCGCTGGAAGTCGTAATGCTCTTGCGTTCATCATCGTCGAGGTGGTTGGCACTATCCGCAGATGACAGTGCGCTGTGACGAAGCGTACCAGGCTTTTGCCGCCGCGCCCAAATTACAAAACCCGTCCGCCCCCCGCACCAGCAGGGTTCAGTAAGCATCCCAACGGCGGCCTGGAGCGCCCCACCGCGTTGGCGAGCTCTGCTTGTGGCTTGCGCTCTAGCTTTTGGCCACGCGTCTACTTCAGACAGTGCGCCTTGGGCTTCTTGATACCGTTCGCATCCACGTAGTAGGGCGGATTGCAGCTCCGACCAGAAGGCCGCTTTCGCGGCGGTGGCGCCCGACGAACCTTGGGAACCGGCTGGACCTCAGCCTCCTCTTTCGGCGCAGGTGCGGGCTCTGGCTCCGCGCTCTCTTTCGGCGCAGGCTCTTTCGCCACTGGCTGCTTCACTGGGTCAGGCTCTTTCTTGACTTCAGCAGTGGGCTCCGGTGTCGGCTCCGGCTCCACAGCCTTCGGAGGCTCAACGGGCGGAGGCTGCACCATGGGCATCACCGACGCACTCGCGGCGGCGGCCGCCGGAGCTTTGGCTTCACCGCTACCAAACAGGTCCATGCCGAACACGGCGCCTGCCACGGCACCCAGTGCCACCAGCCCGACAGTCACCCACAAGCGACGCTGCTGGCTCTCTCGAGGAACATCGGTATCGATCGGCGGAGCCACGCCACTGGTGCGGTCGATCGCTTCGACCTCGTCCGTCAAGTCGGCGGGCACGACGGCCCCAACACCCGACGAAAGCTCCTCGAGTTCGTCCACGGGGTGGCTCTCGATTTCGGTGACCAAAGCCATCCGCTTGACGAGCTCTTCGCCCCCGTACTCTCTGACCCATTCACCCGTGGCATGGGCTGTCGCCAAAGGCGCAGCTTGCTCGAGCGCGACCGCGAACTCTCGTGCCGTCTGGAAGCGGTCCTCTGGATCGCGTTCCAGAGCTTTCATCACCGCGTCACTGACTTCGTCCGACAGCGAGGGCACGATCGTCTTTGGCGCGGGGATGTCCGAGGTCAGCACCTTCGCCAGGATTTCACCAGCATCAGCGCCCGAAAACAGGCGTTTGCCCGCCAGCGCTTCCCACAACACGACGCCGGAAGCGAAGATATCGCTGCGCCGATCGACTTCTTTGCCGTTGAGCTGCTCCGGCGACATGTAGCTGAGCTTGCCCTTCATCTGGCCGTCTTTCGTGGCACCAGAGCGCATCGCTGCTTTGGCCACGCCAAAGTCGAGAACACGGGCGACGCCGTCGACACCGACGAGCACGTTTTGCGGAGAGATGTCGCGATGCACGATGTTGAGCGGCTCACGCGTCTCACTGGTGGCCTCATGAGCTGCGTGCAGCCCGTGCAGCATGCCGGCCATCACTCCCAGCACGACGTTCGGCGGAATCCGTTCACCACGCTTGGCCGCGTTCCGGACCAATTTGCTGAGCGCCTCTCCCATGACGTACTCCATCACGAGAAACAGCTCGATATCGGTCTTGACCACATCCAACGTGGAAACGACATTCGGATGCTGGATGCGGGAGGCTAGGCGTGCCTCATCCACGAACATCGACACGAACTCTTCGTCTTTGGCGTACTGCGGATGCAGACGCTTGACGGCAACGGTCCGCGAGAAGCCGACCTGCCCAACGAGTCTGCCAAGATGCACGGTGGCCATGCCGCCCGCGGCGATCTCATCAAACAGAGCGTACCGACCTACAATGCGCGGGGTTGCGGCAGGCTCGACACGGATATCAGACATTGGGGCGGGCACGGTCAGACTTTGCGTTAATCTACCAAACTCTTGCAGCTTACCAACTGCAGTCAACCTACCAGACGACGTGTTGGCCGGGTAATAAGGTTCATGCGGGAAATCAGGATTTCCGGAAGTGATGTGGAGTTCGACAAACTTTTCCAGAAAAGTGTGCCTGAATCGTTACCTCGAGATTTCTATTCGCGCCCCGTTTTGCAGGTCGCGAGGGACTGTGTAGGCAAGTTACTCATCTCGACGGAGAGCGGCACCCCGTGCATCGGGCGCATTGTGGAGACCGAGGCCTACCGAGGGCCCGAGGATCGGGCGGCGCACAGCTATGCTGGTCGTCGGACCCCGCGCACCGAAGTGATGTTTGGCCCCGCCGGGCACGCCTATGTGTTTCTACTCTACGGATTGCACCTGAACTTCAACGTCGTTACGGGTTCGCCAGGGCAACCCCAGGCCGTGTTGATCCGCGCAGTTGAACCTTTGGTTGGTCACGAGAAGATGGCAAAAAGACGTGGAAAACCTCCAAATAGCTGCCTGCTGACCAACGGCCCCGGAAAGCTGTGTCAGGCATTTGGCATCCAAAAAGAGCACTACGGTCGCGACCTCACCCGAGGCGGGCTCTTTCTCGCCGAAGGCTGGCGGAAGTCGGTGCAACGCTCGCCACGTATTGGTATCGACTACGCGGGCGAATGGGCAGCAAAACCCTGGCGCTTTTTCGAAGCCAACAACCCCTGGGTCTCGAACCATCCAAAAACCAGGGCACGACCAACATGACAGTCAAAGACAAGCGTGTGCTCCTGGGCATTACAGGTAGCATTGCCGCATACAAATCCGTGGAAGTCGCCCGGCTGCTGCTCAAACAGGGGCTCGAGCTGGATGTGGTGATGACGACTTCGGCCGAGCGCTTCGTCGGAGCCGCTACCTTCTCCGGGATCACGGGCCGAACCCCACATACGGAAATGTTTTCAGCGCCTGGAGAGCTGCATGTGCGGCTGGCCCGCGCCTGCGAGAAACTGCTGATCGTTCCGGCCACGGCCGATACCTTGGCGAGACTTGCCCAAGGACGCTCGGATGACTTGTTGGGGGCGACAGCGCTGTGCTTCAGCGGTCCCCGGTTTGTCGCACCAGCCATGCACCCGGCGATGTGGCGGCACCCCGCCACTCAGAGAAACGTCGCCCAGCTCAAGCAGGATGGCTACCAGTTCATCGGTCCTGAGACTGGGGAGGTGGCTTCGGGCGACCACGGTATCGGCCGCTTGACGGAACCAGCGCAAATCGTGGAGCAGCTACTCCAACCCTCTGGGGATCTGGTGGGCCGTCACGTGGTGATCACAGCTGGCCCCACCGTTGAGGACATCGACCCAGTGCGTTTTCTCAGCAATCGCTCGTCCGGCAAGATGGGCTTCGCACTGGCGGCGCGTGCTGCAGCGCGCGGCGCTCGAGTCGAGCTGGTGGCTGGCCCCGTCGCGCTGCCCACACCGCCAGGCGTTCGCCGTCACGACGTGCGCAGTGCGCGTGAGCTGCTGGAAACTCTACGCGACGTCATGCAACCGTCCGTCGACGCGCTCTTCATGGCGGCGGCAGTTGGAGATTACCGCGCGGCCAATCCCAGTAAACACAAGCTCAAGCGTGACGGCGCGATGCAACTGGACTTGGCCGAGAACCCCGATGTGATCGCCACCATTGCCAGCGAGCTAAAGACGCGCCGGCCGCATCCTCCACTGCTGGTGGCGTTCGCCCTCGAAACTGGCAGTGATGAGCAAGTGCGCGCTGAAGCTCGAGCCAAACGAGTCCGCAAACAGGTCGACTACGTCGTCGCCAACGCTGCCCACGAAGCGCTCGGCACAGACGACAACCGCATCATGCTCGTCGGCGGCGAGGAGCACCCCGCCTGGCCGACGATGTCCAAGTCCCAAGTTGCCGACCGACTCCTCACGGAGCTGTTGCTATCGCTCCCAAACCAATGACGTCCAAAGAAATGACGAGCCAAGAAGAAGACACGCCAGGCGTCCATGACGCAGATATGGGTGTCAGCGAAAACCTAGCGGAAGCCAAGCTGGTCGAATCTACTAGCGCCGCTGAGGGGACTGGCGCTGAAGGTACTGGCGCCGCTGAAGGTACTGGCGCCGCTGATGCTACTAGTGCGGCCGAAGGTGCAGAGGGCCCCGCTCCCAGCTGGTGGTCTATCGGTCTGGTGGTGCTGATCGTGGCGGCCGCCACGGGCTTGTCCCTGCATCCGGACAGAGCCGAGCATTGGTTGATGTGGGCGATCATGGGCGCCAGCTACGGCGCACTGTCTGTCTGGGGTTTGCTTCAACTCCGACGCGCCGGGATGCTCACGGGTCTGCTCCGCTTGAAGTCCGGAGACGCTTCGATCGGCATCTTGATGGGCTTGGCCATGGTCACCGTCGGCATGCTGAGCGTGCGCTCACTCTTTCCCGCGGGCTCTGCGGCGCAAGCCTGGCTGTTTCAACTCTACGCACAAGTGGGTGACGTCCAGAGCCTCAGCCCGGTGCTGCTCGCATTGCTCGCGTTGGCGATTATGGAAGAGATCGTGTGGCGCGGATTCGTGCAGCAAACGTTAACCCGACGCCTGGGAGCTCGACGGGCCATTCCCACCGCCGCAGTGCTCTACGCCGCGGCCCACCTTCCGACCGTCTTCACGCTGTCAACCGCAGAAGGGGGTCCCAACCCACTGCTGGTGCTGGCGGCCCTTGGCGCGGGTCTCTGTTGGGGGTTTGCCGCGCGTGGACTCGGGAGGCTGACGCCGGGGATCTTCGCCCACGGCGTCTTCAGCTTCTTCATGGCGGCGCCGCCCCCGCCGTGGCTGGGTTTCTAGAGCGCCCCCCTGCCTGGGTCTTGGAAGCGTTGGCTGCGGCGTTTCGGACTCAACTCATTCATCCAGGCTGGCGATTCGCTCCATCTCATCGTCCGGCACATCAAAGTCAGCATATACGTTGGCAACATCATCGTGTTCATCCAAGGCATCAACCAGGTTGAGGCAGACCTCCGCGTCGCGGCCGCGGACCTCCTTCTTGGTGGTCGGAATGTGCGCGATCTTGCTGCTCTTGGACGAGATGTCGGCCGCTTCGAGGGCATTGTTGATGTCCATGAAGCTGTCGACCGAGGTGTACACTAGCCAGCTTTCGCCAGCGTCTTCGTAGTCGTCGGCCCCCGCCTCGACGACCGTCTCCATCAGTTGGTCCTCAGTGACGCTCTTCTCGAGCTCAATCACGCCTTTGCGCTCGAAAGCCCACGCCGCCGAGCCACCGCCCGCCAGAGCACCATTGTTCTTGTCGAAGATCTTGCGAAGCTCCGCCGCGGTGCGGTTTCGATTGTCCGTCGTGCCCTCGACCAAGAACAGCGTCCCACCGGGCCCAGTCCCCTCGTACAGCACTTCCTCGTAGGTGGCGCCATCGATCTCACCAGTGCCGCGCTTGATGGCGCGCTGGATGGTGTCGTTGGGCATCTGGTTGCCCTTGGCGTCCGTGACTGCCTTACGTAGGCGAGGATTGGCATTGATGTCCCCACCGCCGCCACGGGCTGCAATCACGATCTCACGGATCAGCTTGGTGAATAGCTTGCCCCGCGCCGCATCGATGGCGCCCTTCTTACGTTTGATCGTTGCCCATTTGGAATGGCCGCTCATATTCGCCCTGTCTCCAGCTCCTTCACAGTTGTCTCAAAAGCGCGCTCGCGCGCGTACCAGCAGCCCCCGACGGCTGGCAAGCCATTTAGCCCGATGCAGCCCGCGGATCCCACACCGGCTGTAGGGCCGTGGGGTCAAAAAAATCAAGGAATTAGCGTTCGCTGCCGCGCCAGCAAACGCCCTGGCCAGGACGGACTTTTTACGCCTGGCGCCCAGGACAGCGGCAACAGTGGTCGCGACATAGGCCGATATCGCGGCCTTTTTTGCCCATCGGCGGCACCACCCGCCCCCAGGCAACTCCCCAATCAGAAAACTTTTGCACCCAACTGAACGAGACGCCCGCGAAGGTTCCTCGCCGGAGAAGTACGAAATATGTTGTTCAACTCAAATCAGACCGAGCTTACTCGTCGAGGCGCCCGCTGGATGTTGGCCTTGGCAGCCCTGCTGGGTGGCTGCCTGATTGTCGCGTGCGGAGATGACTCGTCGTCGTCAGACAACGGTGACGATACGGCAGAGGACGACAGCGCCGATGACGATGCTGGAAATGCTGGTGATGACGACAATGCGGACGACGATGACGCGGATGACGATGACGCCGACGACAGCACCGACGACGATAATGCCGACGACAGCACCGACGACGATGACGACGATACGGGCGATGATGCTGGCGCCGACGAGCCGATGGGTGATGGCGGCGTGGACGAACCCGCGGACGACACCGACGGCGGCATGAGCATGATGCCGGACCCCGAGTGCGGCGCCGGAGGACAGGAGTGCTGCGAAGGCAATCAATGTGATGATGGCTTCGCTTGTGGCGATATCGACATCTGTGTCTCTTGCGGCGGCTTGGGTGAGCCTTGTTGCGCTGGCGACTGCGGCGACGGCGCAGTTTGCACTGGCGGCGGTGACGGCCTTTGCGCCGCTTGTGGCGGCCCTGGACAACCTTGCTGCGCAGGGGACACCTGCGGTGGCGGCGGTTGCTGCTACGACGACTACTGCATCGCCGAAGGCAACGCCTGCGCCAATGATGGCGAATGCTCGGCGGGAGCTTGCTCCGGCTGTGGCGGCGCCGGGCAAGATTGTTGTCCAGGAGACAACTGTCAGGCTGGCCAGGCCTGCAACCAGAACGACACTTGCGTCGCCTGCGGCGGGGCAGGTGAACCATGCTGCGGTGGTGACACCTGCAGCGACGACCTCGGTTGCTTCGATCCGGGGCAAGGTCCCAATATCTGCGGCCAATGCGGTGGCGACGGCGAACCTTGCTGCGAGGGCGACACCTGCAATGACGGTCTGGATTGCCTGGATCCAGGACAAGGGCCGAACGAATGCGGCCAGTGCGGTGGCGACGGTGACCCTTGCTGCGAAGGTCAATCCTGCAACGACGGCTTCGTGTGCGCCGGCTCATTCCAAAACCAGTCCTGCACCACCTGTGGTGGCGAGGGCGACGTTTGCTGCGAAAACGATACTTGCGACGGCGATCTGAATTGCGGAAATGCCCCGGGCGACGGCACCAGCGCGGACCGCTGCTTCATGGGACAGGCTGACCAGAACCCACTTTGCGGAGATGAGGGTCAGCAGTGCTGTGCCGGCATGAACTGCGACGGCGACCTGGTTTGCCAGGAGAACAACGGGTTCCCAATGATGGTCTGTGAGGCCCCCTGAGAACCACTCCGGCTGCGTCCTGGATGCAGAGGGCGCGCCAGCGAGTCGAGCGAGGAGTTGTGTGGGCGAGTAATCTGCATCCAACCTAACTCCACCACACCGCGGCGGCTGGGTTTCCAGCCGCCGCTCTTTTTTTGTGCAGTCACCTCGACTGTGAAGCACTCACCGGACAGGATTGTCATAGGCGCTCCACGCCGACCCCCGGAAAACCATGGCGATCCGCCGCGATTGTGCCCTGGCGCTTGAGAACGGCAGGGTTTTTGCTTGCTCTCGGGGACAGCCTGAACAAAGTTCCAATGCGAGACCCGCCGTGAACAAACACTGCGTCATCGCTGTTTTCGCTCTGGGGCTTCCAGGCTGCTTGGATGCGCCACCCACCTACGTGGCGCCTCAGCAGATCCCGCCACTCGTCACGAAGAACCTGGTGGAGCCCCCGTTGAACAGCATCGTCAATCTCGAACCCGATATCCCGATGGAAATCGTGGTGCCGTTCCGCTCTGAAGATCTGGGCGAACCGGTGAACGCGGTGGCGTTTTTGGACCTGCTGCCAGGCGGCGCCACGGGCGAATTTCTCGGACTCTTCGACGCCCCCGCCTCGAGTTTTGACGACACGACCAGGAGCATCACCGGCCCGGTGACAAACGTTGGAGAATCGGGCTGTCACAGCGTGACGCTGATGGTCGCTCACGAGTCCAAACTGCAGGATATTCTGAAGTTTCGCGGCGACCAAACCGCCGTGGAGCGCATCATCTGGTGGGTCAACGTCACCGGTTCCGGCGATGACAAGCCACTGCTCGAGGATTGCATCAGCCAAGGCGCAACCAGCGGACAAGACGGCTCCGATGAATGACCCGCGAACGCGATTGTTGCTGCTGGGCGCGCTCGCCCTGAGCGGGTGTGAAGACATCGCGCCAGTGAACGAAGGAGAGACTTCGCTGGCCAGCAACGTGTGCCAATCGCAAGACGACTGTTCATCAGGCAGGTGTGACTTGTCGTTGGGGGCCTGCGTCGCCCAAAACACGGAGTATGAAAGCCTGGTCCTGGAGATCATCCCCCCCACCACGGACACAGACTTTGGCGGTCGTCGCTTTTATCGCACGATTCGCAACCTGCAGCCGCCAGATGAAGAACGCCCGCCTTTGCGTCTCGACAGCCCGCCTACCGTCGGTGGCCTGGTCACTCTGCGTATCAATGACAACGAGAGCGCCGCCTGCAACGCGGAGCCTCGCCCGGTGTCGATCACGTTTACCCCGAAGGAACAACGTTTGGGTTTCGACAGCATCAAATACTCGGTGACCAGCGACACCAAACACAGCGACCGTTTGGAACGCTTTGAGCACACGTACTCATTGGTCGTGCCTGAGGGCACCTATGACGTGTATTGGGAAGATGCGTTCGTCAGTATCAAGGCGCCGTCCCCGCTGTGTGAGGTGGTGCCTCGATTGCAACGCAACGTCGAGATCAAACGGGTCAATGGATCCGTTGAACCTCTTCCCCTCCGGAGTCCAGAGCAGATCCGACCGATCCAGATCTCGTTGAAGTGGCGAGACGATCTCGAGGGTTGGCGCGTCGACCTCATCCACCAGCGCACAGGCGAACGCCTGAGCACGCGTGGAACCATCACCCAAGAGCGGACGACGGTCTCGAGTTCAGGCGATGAGTTGGCTGTTGTGGACCTCTTGTTGGGTGAGGTCGTTGGAGACGACTCCGTTCCCCCCGGCTCTGAGGTGCTGCGCCTGACCCCACCAGCAGATTCCCAACGTCCGACGATCCTGATGGGGATCCAGGGCTTGGAGTTGTTCTCTCCTGGCGTGGTTCAGGTGCCGGATCTCAAGCCCTTTGAGTCGTTGGTGCAGTACAAGGCCTGGGTCTGGGAAGACGACAATCCCGACAAGCCCGTGACTGGCACAGCCACATTCGAAGCCGTGCAGCTAGCGGATGTGCCGGAGAGCCTTACTGCCCGCTACTCCAGGCAGGTCGAAATTGATGACCAAGGTCTGCTGTCGGCAAGCCTTCCGCCGGGGACCTACGTAGCTCGCGTCTTGCCCGCAAGCCTGACGTTGGCCGCATTCGAGACCGTGATCCAGGTCTTCAAGCCCCCAGGTGCGACGGATAGTGAAGACGCGCCGCCGCCCACACAAGCCGGGCGCGTGATCTCAGTTCCTGGCCCAGTGAACATCCAGGGGCACGTCAAGGTTCCCCAGAACTCGGAATTTGAGGGCATCTCAGTCGAGGCGGCGAGTCCGCGACGGCCGAGCGGCGGAAGTGTTACGGCGCGCTCGCCTTTCGTCCCGCGGACAGTCGAGACGCTCGTGGACCAAGATGGCAGGTTCCTGCTTCAACCCACTGACTGTGGACGCTGCGAAGAAGAGCTCGGTGCCGTTTTTGATGTCAACATCGTGCCGCCACCGGGAAGCGCATTGCCGTGGGTCGTGATGCCGGAGCTGCTCGTGAGCCAATCGCTAGACCTAGGCGAAGTCGCCATGGATATCCCGGTGGTGTACGAGCGGACGCTGGAGTTCGTCAAACCGAACCATGAGGGAGCGTTTCCGAATGCCCTCGTCCGGGCCTACGTCCTGCTCGATGACCAAAACGCGCCTGCTGACCCCGAGTTAACAACCTGCAACGAACAGCTCAAGGCTTCCGACGCCGAAGCAACCCCTTGTGTGCGTCGAGCCTTACAGGTGGCTGAGGCGCGCACAGATGAAGCGGGCCAGTTCCGGTTGTTCCTACCACGAAGACTGGACATCAGGGACGTTGCTCCGTAACCTCCCCCCATTGTCAGCCGTACCCGAATCGCCTTTCGGGAGCCTGGTTGACGCGCCGCACCTACACGTACGTACTTGAGTTCATCGTGCTCCTCCCCTGGAGAAACACGTGTGCTTGCGGGCGAACCCTCGAAAACTGCAGACAATTCGACGGAGCGGCCGCCTACGGGCAAGACGCACACCTGGTAAAGCAGAATGAAAAAATGGCCACAGCACTCGAAAACCGGCTACGATTCCGGTGTGAAGAGCCCAGAGCTAATGCCGGAGGCTCCCGCCGAAACCGAGCTGCAGGGAGCGCTGCACGAAGTCTCCAACGCCCTGACTGTGGTGCTGGGGTGGTTGAATGAAGCGCGCACCAAGGCAGGCGACGGAGAAGCGCGTGAAGCTTTGGATGTGGCCTACGCCCATGCTCGTCGGGGCTACCTGGTAGCCCGTCGAGCGATTGGCGCAAAGGTCGATACTGAGCAATCAGTGCGCAACGCGTTCAGCGTTGCGGCCGACGCAGTGAAGGCCGTCGAACGCGAAGCTTCGCGTCGCAAGGTCAAGCTGGCGCTCGAAGAGAGCAGCCAGGACGCGATGCTCGAAGCCTCGGACGATGCGCTTCAGATCCTGGTCAACCTGGTGCTGAACGCCCTCGCGTTTTCACCTGAAAAGAGCACGGTGAGCCTGCGTTGCCGAGTCCAGGCCAACGAGGTGTGCTTTCGCGTCGAGGATCAGGGGCCGGGTGTTGCCGCGGAGCACCGCGACAAGCTGTTCGTGCGGGGACACTCGTTGAGACCCGGGGGAGCAGGCGTGGGACTATCGCATTCTCATGAGCTGGCGGAACGCAACGGTGGCGCGCTCATGCTACTACCCGGCGACGGAGGCGCTCGCTTTGAGTTACGCTGGCCGATGACGGATGCTCCTTCTCAGACCATCCAGCGTGCTCCTACCCTGCAGGGCATGCAGGGCATGCGCCTGCTCGTGGTGGAAGACGATGCCGCTGTCATGGGCATGGTGCAGTTCGGTCTGGAAGCGAGGGGGGCGGTCGTCCACACTGCCACCACCGCTGAAGAGCTGGCGAAACTGATCGATGGCGCGGACGGCTACGATGCAGCCCTGATCGACTTTTCCCCGATTCAAGACGACGCCGTGGGCGCTCTCAGGCGACTAAAAGCCAAAAAGGGTGACGTCCCAATCATTTTGATCAGTGGCAGTGCCGTGGCTCCCGAAGAAGAGCTGCCGCTGGCTGCTTGGGTTCAAAAACCGTTCGAACTCGGCGATCTGGTCAAGGCAATCCAGCTGACCAAAGTCAACCAATAGAGCGGCCAGGCCAGCCATCGCGACACTCAATCGTCACTCCGATCCAGTGGCCCGAAGGTCCGTGGCTGGCTATGGTGCGCGCGTGACTAGTCTACTCGAACCGCTGCGCGCAACGATTGCCAGACTGAGCGAATCGTTCGATTCAATCCCTGCGCAAAGGCGGGCCACACTCGAACAAGTCTCGACAGCCGTCCGGCAGCAACTCGCCTCCGACGCTCCAGTGAGGTTGTTGTTCATCTGCACCCACAATTCACGCCGCAGTCATTTGGGGCAGGCCTGGGCTGCGGCCGCCGCCGCCCATTACGGGGTCGAGGTCCAAAGCTTCTCGGGTGGCACCGAAGCCACGGCGTTCAACCCACACGCCGTGGGAGCGTTGCGAGCTCTCGGGTTTGATGTCTCGACGATGGATACCGGACCTAATCCACACTACCAGGTGCGTTTCGCCCAAGACGCCGCCCCCTGCGTCTGCTTTTCCAAAGTCTATGACGACGATGCCAATCCCAATTCGGGCTTCATCGCTCTCATGACCTGCTCCGACGCCGACGAGGCTTGTCCCAACGTGCCTGGCGCGATCTTGCGCGTCGCCACGCCATATGACGACCCGAAAATGTTCGACGGGCAGACCGGCGTCGCCGAACGATACATCGAGCGAGCCGAACAGATCGGCACGGAGCTGCTGTATACGTTCAGTCGAGTTGCTTGAACTTTTTCTGCGTCCATCTGCGTTCGCCGGCGTCTCCATCAGCAAACGGCCCTTGTGGTCTCACAAACAACGGAGCGTCGGATGGCAAATGCGGAGCAGCGAGCAGAGCGGGTGAAGAAGGCGGTTCGCGAAGAATACGCGAAGATAGCGCGAGGAGAATCGTCAGCCTGTTGCGGCTCGGCCTGCGGGGGAGCCAACCCGGAAATCTCTCGTCAACTTGGCTATAGCGACCAGGATCTCGGCGCCGTCCCCGAAGGCGCCAACCTTGGTCTGGGATGTGGCAACCCTCAAGCCATCGCGGGCTTGCGCAGCGGAGAGCAGGTACTGGATCTCGGGAGCGGCGGGGGCTTTGATGCTTTCCTGGCAGCCCGACAGGTCGGCGCGAGCGGTCACGTCATTGGTGTGGATATGACACCCGACATGGTGACCAGAGCGCGCACCAATCGCGAAAAACTGGGGCTCGACAACGTCGACTTCCGACTCGGCGAAATCGAGCACCTACCCGTGGAAGACAACAGCATCGACGTGATCCTGTCGAACTGCGTGATCAACTTGTCGCCGGACAAGCCCAGAGTTTTCCGGGAAGCATTCCGAGTGCTGAAGCCCGGTGGGCGCCTGGCTATTTCCGATGTGATTGAGCTCGAGCCCATGCCTCCAGCACTTCGCCAAGACACATTGGCGCTCGTTGGTTGCCTAGCAGGGGCCGCCCCACGCCAGGAGCTCGAAGCCATGTTGAAGGCGGCCGGCTTCGAGCAAGTACGGATCACTCTACGTCCGGGCAGCAGAGAGCTGGTCTCGCAATGGTTCCCGGACAAAGGTGCTGAAGACTACGTCGCCTCTGCTACCCTTGAAGCCGTGAAACCATCGACGAGCGGAGCCAGCGCCGGCTCAGAAGCTGCTGCTGCTTCCAGCGCGCGCTCGTGCTGCGCGCCCAGCTGCTGCGGAGGGGATGCTTGACCGCACCCGTTGCGTCACCGCCATGGACTGACTTGGCCACCCGCTTGCGAGCATTCATTCGCCAGCGGGTGGCGTGCGACGCGGATGCGGATGACGTTTTGCAAGACGTACTATTGAAGATGCATTCGGGACTTCCCACGCTGCGGCAGCATCAACGCTTGAGTCCCTGGGTTTTTCAGATCGCGCGCAATAGCTTGGTAGACCACTTTCGGAAGCGAGGCAGCCTGGCAGCTGCAATGATCGCGCCTGAGCGGGTTACCTCGGACGAAGATGACGAGCCGCACCGAGAGCTGCAAGCGGCATTATCGCAGTACGTGGCCAGTATCGTCGCGGATTTGCCCAGTCCCTACCGAGAAGCGATCACGCTCACCGAAATCGAAGGGCTCAGCCAGAAGGACGCCGCCGCCATGCTTGGCATTGAGCCATCCAGCATGCGTTCACGCGTGCAGCGCGGTCGTGCCCGCTTGCGCAAGATGCTGGATGAGTGCTGCAAGATCGAACTGGACGCGCGTGGCCAAGTCATCGCCTGTGAGCCAAGAACTGCGGAGCCCACCAGCGAAGAGTCCTGTGAGTGCTGAGGCTGTGTCAGCCTGTGCCAGACCTACCGTACTAGAATCACTTAACTTTCCCACCACCGCACCATTGATCGCGGGTGGCATTGAACTTGCTTTTGGGTCCTAAGCGCGCACATCTGTGCCACTCGGAGGACCCTGATGCTGACTCGATTCCCAAGTCCACTCTTCGCCAAGCTGACGCTACTGTGTGGCGCTGCGTTCCTGCCGCTGCTGACCGCCGCCGACGACGCGCACGCCTGCGGATGCTTCTCGCCCCCGATCCCTCAACCAGCAGAAGTCAACTTCGCGGTCAATCAACAAGCCGAACAGATCATCTTCGAGGTCGACGAGGGAGTGGTGACTGCCCACGTGTTGATCCGTTACGCGGGCGATCCGGAATCTTTCGGATGGCTCTTGCCAGTTCCCTCAGTTCCAGACATCCAACTGTCGAACAGTGCGATCTTTGGCCTGGTGGATCAGCAGACGCAGCCCAAAACACTCAAGAAGTCCAAGGGCAAGACCAGTTGGTGGCGGCGGTGACAGGTTGAGCGGGCGCCGTGGCGGGTCAGTGATCAAAGGAAACGGGCAGGCCCAGTCGGACCTGCCCGTGCCGTTTCAAGGCG
>JBNLEN010000156.1:0-14412 GCA_050304975.1 Polyangiaceae bacterium | reverse complement strand
AGCAGCCCGTTCACGTTCGTCAAAAAATCGGTGCCCTATACCTTGCCCCCGATACTCCGGAAGGAGTACGGACTCCCCGAAGTAAAACACCTGGCTCAAGTCGAAGCCCGCCTGAGCCAGGGGCGAACTCAGGCTCAGCTCGGCTTCCGTCGCACTGAGCGCGGTGGATACCCCCACCACAGAGTCGGCTGTTCGTTCGTCATCTATGGCAAGTACCAGGACCGCGCTCTCAGAGCCCGCCAGTTCGCGCAGGTACTTCTGTTCGTAGGCGAGGGTTCCTTCATACAAGTAGGGGTACTCGCGAAAAACTTGGATCCGCAGTCTTCCGACATTGGGGATGTAGTCTTGAGTTTGCGCGCCGCGCAACGTCAGGATACGAACGCTCATAGTCGCTTTCTAGCTGGCCCACTGCAAAGCGCACAACAGCTTGCGCAAGCGAGTCTGAACCAGCGGTCATGTTTGCAGCGCTAGCTCGCACTGAGGTGGATTTCGACGAGGAACCCGGGCGTAGTATTGCGGCCGGTCACGCTGCCGTGCATGCGCTCTACCAGGCTGCGGACGAGAGATAGTCCGATGCCGGCGCCCTTGGCAGTGCGGGTGAGCTCCTGTTGGCCGCGGTAGAACGGTTCGAAAATGTGGCGCAGGTGCTTGTCTTCCACGCCGGGGCCGTAGTCCGCGACGCTGACCACCACGCCGCCGTCCTGGTGACTGCGGGCGAGCAATTGGATGGTCTTGTTGTCCGCGTTGCGTGCGTACTTGATGGCGTTGTCGACGAGGTTGACGAGCACCTGCACCAGTGCGTCGCGCTCGAAACGCACCGCGGGCATGGGATGCTCCAGCTGCAACTCCAACTCGAAGCCCTGCTCCGCCACGTGGGGGCGCACCACCTCCGCCACCTCTTGCAGCACGGGCGCCACATCGCCAACCATGAGCGACATGGTCCTTTGATTTCGCTCCAGTGCGGAAAGCTCCAAAACGTTGTTGACCAAGCGCGTGAGTCGTTCGGTTTCGGCGGTGATGGTGCGGTAGTAGCGTTCGCGGGTTGGCTGATCCGCCACGAGATCCTCTTGGAGCATTTCGCTGTACATGCGAATTGCCGTAAGCGGCGTCTTTAGTTCGTGGGTAACGGCGGAGACGAAGTTGCTGCGCCGCTCTGCAAATGTCAGCGAAGTGTTCACCATTCGGTACACGGCGAGCATGCCGAGCACTGCCGCCAGCACCACCAGCACGCTGAGCGAGTAGACGTAGCCGGCGCTACCGCTTTGGGGCAAGCCGCTGAGCCTCAGGCTGAGCACCAGCTGCCCGAATGGCTCTGCAAAGCGGTGGATCCATTCCCCGCCCTGTCGTCCTGAAGCATTTTCTGCAGCGTCGAGCGGCCGTAGCGTCGCGTAAGGCGCCAAGTCGTTGGGAACGATGATCTTTTGCGTGAGGTGCTCGGTGAGTGCGTTGACGTCAATCACGAGACCTGAGCGCCGTGCGTTAGTTCCTTCGCGCACGGTGCGAAACACCAGCAAGTGGTCTTTGTCTGCGATGCGTGATGACAGGCCACCGACTTCTGGTTGACGCGTGAAACGAGAGCCGCGCTCGGGTGAGCTAGCGGCCGTTGGGGAATTGGCTGTGGTGACGGAGCTCGCTGTGGGGGCGCTGTCGATGTTGGCGTTGGCCTGCTGCCGCTGCAGGACCTCCGAGCGCTTGTCTGCGCTGCGGTTCAGTTTTGACAGTTGCGTGTAGACGTTCTGCGCCTCTTGTTCAGGCTCGGGACCTGGCAAGGGCCCCGCTGTGGAAGGCGCTTGCCACACGTTCGCCGCGAGCGACTCGAGCTGCTCGCGCCCCGCTGCGTCCCGGTAACGCGGGTCAGGCGTGGTGCTCACGCTGCCGTTTTGTTCCACCTCGAAGTAGCCAACAATGAACGCGTGGTCGCGTGTGGGCTCAGCGCGACTGCCGGACCATCCTGAAAAACTGCTGGGCGTTTCGGGGGAAAAATCGCGCTCCAGCACGCTGGTCAGCTCCGCTTCCATCTCGTCGAAGATGCGGCTCGCCAAGGCATGGGTGCGGAAGCGGTCCTCCTCGGCGACGCTGCGCAGCGACCAAACTAGAAGCAGGACCAGCGGGATGGCCACCGCCAGCGCCACCAGAGCGAACCGACTGCGAAAGCGCTTCACGTCACTCCCGAATGCGGTAGCCAGCACCGCGCACAGTTTCGATTAAGCCGCTGGCGGCGCTTAGCTTTTTGCGCAGTTTGGCCATGTGTACGTCCACGGTGCGCGTTTGCAGCTGACCCGCGTTGTTGACGCCCCACACTTCGTGCAGCAACACGCGTCGGCTCACGATGCGGCCAGGGTCTTGCTTCAGTAGCCGCAGAATGGCCAACTCCCGTGGGGAAAGCTCCACCTGGGTGCCTTCGTGCGAGGCCAACAAGCGCGCGGCATCCACCTGCCAGGGGCCTATGCTGAATGACTCGGAAGACAGCTTGCCGGAGCGCTTCAGTAGCGCCTCGATGCGCGCAAGCAGCTCGCGAACACTGAATGGCTTCGTGACGTAGTCATCCGCGCCACACTCGAAGCCGCGCAGTATGTCTTCTTCCGCACCTTTGGCGGTCAGCATCACTACGGGTAGCTGCGGCTGCGACTCTCGGATTTTTGAGCAAGCGTCGAACCCGTTCATTTTCGGCAGCATGACATCGAGCACCGCTAGCGCGTACTGTCCGCTGCACGCCGCGCTGACCCCGGCCTCCCCCGTTTCTACACCGGTGGGCTCGTAGTGCCGGTAGGCGAGCAAGTCACAAATCCCATCCCGGATACTGCGCTCGTCCTCTACTACCAGAATGCGCAAGCGCGCGCCGCCGGGCCCAGCCATGCCTTGCAGTCTACGCGCAAACCCGGCGCGCGACTCCCCGGATGTGTAAAACAAATGTAAAAGTCGACGCGCGCGCTTTTACATAGGTTTGGGAGCGGGGCAGTTCGCCGCCAGCTAAGCCTTGGGTTGAAACACGGAGCGCCATTGCAGCGCTCCACAACCCCAGGAGGCAGCATGTCCATCACCCACACTCTCTTCAAGAACCGGCGCCGCGGCGGTCTTGTCCTCATCAGCGCGCTCGCGCTCTTCACCCTGGCGGCGAGCGCATTCGCCAAGATCTGGAGCGGCGCTCCGAACGTAGCCGCTATTGCGACCCCTATCGAAACTTGTTGTGCTCCGGTCGTGCCTCCAGTGAGAGCGCCCGAGGTTGGACCACAGGTGCAGGCCTCCTCTCCGGATGGGAAGATCCACCTGGCGGCCACCGTCGACCGAGGAGCGGTGCTCAAAGGAGGTGACGGCTTAGTGCGTGTCGAACTGCGGCTCTCCGCCGACTCTGAAACGAAGAAACTTCCGCGCCAACCGACAGACATGATTGTCGTCTTGGATCGCTCCGGATCCATGGCGGGGCAAAAATTGGAGGAAGCGCGCGGCGCCCTCTTGAATCTGCTGAGTCAGCTCTCCCCGGAGGATCGCTTCGCGCTGGTGACGTACGAGTCGGACGCGGAAGTGCCTATTTCCCTAGCGGCCGCAACACCGAGCGCAAAGCGTAGCTGGCAAGGAGTCATCCGGAGTATCAACGCTGGCGCCGGCACCAACATGAGCGCGGGGCTGGATCTTGCGACAGCAATGTACTCACACGGCCCCACCCACGGGCGAGTGCGACGCATGTTGCTCTTGTCTGACGGTCATGCGAACGAGGGTGACTCAACGCCTGAGGCCTTATCTGCTCGGGCAGCGCGCGCAATAGCCGGCGAGTACGTGGTTTCCACGGTCGGGGTCGGCGCTGGTTTCAACGAGACTCTGATGAGCCAGCTCGCGGATCGCGGGACAGGTAACTACTACTACCTCGACGGTGAAGCCGGCTTGAGTGAAATCGTCGCCCAGGAACTGCAGTCGGCGCAGCAAACAGTTGCCTCGTCCGTGGTGGTTCGGTTCGATAGCGGCGCAGGCGTACAGCTGGAAGACGCAGCCGGCTATCCCATTGAGCAATTGGACGGGGTTCGGCAATTCCGTGTTGGCACCCTGCGCGCGGGGCAGAAACGCCAGGTCTGGTTGACACTTCGCACCCAGCCCTCGGCGGAGAAACTAAGCTTGGGCAGTTTTCACGTGGACTACACCCGCGACGGTGTTCCCGCGCAGCTCGCACTCGCCTCGCTACCAGAGCTGAAGGTCGTGAGCGACCGCCAAGCATTCCTCGCCGCGCTGAACCAGACTGCGTGGGGCAGCGGCGTCGCGATGGATGATTTCAACAGAATGCGCACCGAGGTTGCCGGCCTGGTGCAGCGTGGCGAGCAGGCGCAGGCGAAGCAAACTCTCAGCGCCTGGCGCTCGCGCTATTCTGCGATGAACGCGGAGCTCGCAACACCTGAGGCTTCCGTGAGCGCCGCGGTGCATCAGGCAGCGCAGCTGGAAGCAGAGGTGGACGAGGCGTTCAGCGGGTCCTCCGCGAGTTCGATGCGAAACCTATGGAGCAAGTCTTCCCAGGCCGCAGCCATCAAGCAGCGCAGGAACGGCAGCTACTAACGCCACGCACGCCACGAACCGAAACGATGAAACAAGGAGCAAGAACATGAGTTGGTTTGACAGAGTGGGCACGACCATCAAGGCAGAAGGTCACGGCGTGATTGACGCCGTGGAGGATAAAGCGCTGCTACTGCGGCAGTACGTGCGTGAGGCGGAAGCGGAGCTAAACCGCAAACGCGCGAAGCATGAAGCCATGGACGCGGAGAGCAAAGCGCTTGAGCGCGAAACTCAGAGGCTGGTGACACGTCAAAACCAGCTGGACCAGGACATTGGGTTGGCGCTTAGCAGCGACAAAGAGGAGCTGGCGCGCCACGCGATTCGTCAGCGGATCCCCCTGGACCGGCGCGTGCAGCAAATCGCGGAGCGCCAGCGCGTCTTGGCTGAGGACAGCCAAGAGCTCGGCAAGCTGATCGCGGAGCAAGAGGGCATGTTCGAAACACTCCGTGCGCGCACACGTCAATATGTTGAGCACGGTGATGAGGGCAGCCTAGAGCGGCCGGCGATCGTTAGTGACGAAGACGTGGAGTTGGAGCTGCTGCGGCGGCGTGCTGAGGGCGAGGGTCAGCCATGAAACGCCGGAACGCGTTTGCACGCGGGCTGCTGTTTGCCATCGGAGCGGCAATCGCCGCATTGCTTGCTCCGGCTTTTGCATTGGGTTCTCTTGCGCTGCACGTGCTGTTGCTTGCGGGCTTGGTTCCGGCGTACCTGCTGGTTATCGCGCCGGATCTACGCCGCGGGCTCGGCGTGAGCTTGACGCTGTTGCTAGTCAGTGGACTGCTCTGGGCGATCGGGACACCTCCGGCGCAACTAGCTACCTTGCAGCTACTCGCACTTGGCATTGTTCGCAGCGGCGTCTTCTACCCGGGCGGCAAGCTCCGCGCAGTCTTGATTGAAGGCAGCTTGATTGGCACTGGCATCGCGTTCGCGGGCTTTCTGGTGGGAACCCGGCCAAGTTGGATGTCAGTCGACATCGCGCTTGCAGTGTGGGGCTTTTTCCTGGTGCAGAGCAGTTTCGCGCTGATAGGAGCGCGCACCGAAGTGACCCCGGGCCAACAGCGTGACCCTTTCGACGAAGCCAACGCGCGCGCCACGGCCGTACTGGAGGAACTCGGCGGCTAGCGCTGGCTGGGGAAAGGCAGGTTGAGGCGGAGCCTGGCTCTTTGGACGCAAGAAAAAGACGTCGTGCGAGCGCTATCGCTGCCTCCTCCTGCCCGAAAGAATGTACGCTCGCATCATGCTCGAGCAGCTGAGCATTGCGGCCCTGACGTCGGGGGGGGCGGTGGATCCGTGGCTCTACCCGATGGCGGTTCAGGTGGGCATCGCATGATCAAACGAGGTCTAGCGAGCGCCGCTTTGTTGCGCTGTCCCCGCTGTGCCGGAGCGCTCGTTTGGGGGGATGAAGTGCGCTGCGCGAGCTGCTCCAGCGTGTATCCGCAGGTACTCGGGATCCCGGTGTTGATGAACGATCCCCAGGCCACTTTGGATTCCTGGCGAGCAAAGTTACACGCCTTCGTCACGGAGTCGCAGCTGGCGGAAAAACACGTGCTGATGGAACTGCTGGATACGACACTGAAGGAGCGAGCACGCAAACGTCTTTCCTCGGTTGCCGAAGGGCTCAGCCGGAGACAGCGGCGTATCGTGGAGCTGTTTGAGCGAGCTGAAGTCGTTCCACAGTCGCTCACTGCTGCTTCTGTGTCGGATGAGGCCGCTGAGCTGAGGGCTAGGTCGGAGGGTATCCTGTCCTACTCGTCGCTGATCCTGCGAGACTATGCCTGGCCGCCAGAAGTCGACGAGGTGGCCACGGCCGTCGATCTCATTGTGTCGCAATTGCCGGACGCCCATCGTTTGGGAACGACGTTGGTTCTGGGCGCGGGCACGGGGCGGCTTGCCTGGGAATTGGGCACTCGTTTGAAAGAGGACGCACCGCTGCTGGCGCTCGATATCAATCCTCTGCCCTTCTTGGTGACGCAGCAGCTCCTGTCGGGGGAGCAGCTGATGATGGATGAGTTGCCCGCGCACCCGCGGCGCTCGACCTTTGCTTGCGTTGAACAACGCTTGCGCGCACCAGGGGACGCGCCGCCCGGGTTGACCCTGCTTTTTGCCGATGCCCTCGAGCCCCCCGTCTGCAGTGAGAGTTTCGATACACTGATCACACCCTGGTTCGTGGACCAGGTGCCGAGCGACATGAGGAGCTTTTTGCCAAAACTCTTTGGGTTGCTCAAACCTGGCGGAACCTGGCTTTGTCAGGGTCCTTTCGTCTACAAGCCGGAACTCACTAGCCCTGCAGCTCGCTATGCCGCCGACGAGTTCGTCGAATGGGTGGGCCAGGCGGGTTTCGCGGTTCGGGCTGCCGACTACAGCCCCCAATCCTACATGGCTTCTCCCTACTCCGCGCAAAGTCGAACCGAATGGGTCTTGACCCTCTTTGCTCAGAAGAGTCACTCGTTCAAGGAACGTTCTCCGTCGGAGCAGCCGGACTTTCTGCGACCAGAGAACCGATCGCTTCCCGTCCCGCCGCTGGAACTCAGTTCAGCAGCATTGCCGGACCATCTGATGGTTCGGCAGGTTGCGCGTTTGGTTAACGGCAAGCGCTCCGTGGCTGCCATCACCGACGAGCTCATTCTTGCTGGAGTGCTGGCCGCAGATGAGAGTGCTGAGGTCGCAGTGCGCGCCTGCCTAGGATTGATTGTTCAGGCGCAGCGCCGCGATTGAGTCAGCTGGGTGAGCCGCCAGCATGGGCCGGGAGCTCTAAGCGAGCAGGTCCGGCAGCGGTCCAGTCATTCCTGACTCATCGCCAAACGAGTCGACGTCTTCTGCTCCCATCAGTTGAGCCAATGACACCAGGAGTTGATTGTTGTCTGTGCGGGTTTGTGTGTAGTCGACGACGCGGCCGGTGTTGATGCCTTTCGCTCCGCCACCGGCCAGCACGTACGGCATGTGCGATAGGTCGTGGGTGGTGGACTCACCGATCTCTGAGCCCCAAAACACGACGGTGTTGTCCAGCAATGAGCTCTCCCCTTCGGTGTAGGAGTCAAGCCTCTCAAGGAGATAGGCCAGTTGCTCTGCGAACCAGGTTTGGATCTTGCCGTACTCCTCAAAACCCTGCCCCTGCCAGTCGTGAGAAATATTGTGGTGGTTGCGGGAAAGCTCCAGGAACGGAAAGAGGTGTTCGCTCTCGGCGTAGTTCCATTGGAGCGTCACGATCCGCGTCTGATCGCAGGCCAGCGCGGCGGCGGCGAGGTCCATCTGTAGGCGGCCGGTTTCCGGTAGCGTGCTGTCGTCAAGCAAGTCGACGTCCATGCTCCCAGTTGGACTCTCACAACCGCTCAGAGCTGTGCCACCGTCCTGTGCGGAGCCGTTCGAAAGGCGCGCTTCGATATCACGCACCGACGTTAGGTGCGCCTCGAGCTTCTGGCGGTCGTCGGCTCCCAGCTTGGTTTGAAGGCGTTGGATCTCTTGGATGGTGAGGTCGAATACGCTCCGGCGTTCGGCGCGCAATTGGTTCAGAGTAGGATCTTCTTCGGTCCCGTCTTCGGAGAAGAGAGCGTTGAAGACGTCCGCTGGATCTTCACGCGGGGGCACCGGTTGATCTGCGCCCTTGTACGAAATGCGTCCACGAACCTCGGAGTCACGCACGTGAACCCCCAGCTCCAGAGTTTTGAAGCGAGTCGGAAGGTCGAGCACATTGGCTAGGTGCTGGTCCAAGGAGACCCCCGAACCCCAGCCGGAGGTGGCCATGAAGCTGCGAAATGCCCCCTGACCCAGGGGACGTGCGGTGAGAAGCCCACCGATGCCTCGGGCATGCTCTGAACCGTTCAAACCGCCGTTGAAGCCGTTATCACCGACGACTGCCGGACAATGGGTGATGCCGTCAAGGAACGTCAGCTTCTGCTCAAAGGGTTTCAGAGGTGCCGTGTACTGCGGAAAGTCCAGAGAAGCGCCATTTTGCGTGGGCCAGAAGAGCTCATTGCGTGTCCCATTGGGCGTGCAAAAGACCACCAAGCGAGTCGGAGAGCCTTCGTCTTGGCCTACGGCTTGCCGCGCCGAGAGCAGCGGGATGCCGGCCGTCCCTGCCAAGACTCCGCCCAACCAATGACGTCTTGATGGGCGAAAAGCGGATCGTCGGTTCACTGAGACGCCTCCTGGCTCGCTCTACGGTACAGAAAACTCTCGGTCTGCGTGGTCGCCACAATCAACTCCTTCAGATTCGCGCCACTTTGTGAGAACGCAGTCTGCAAGGGCGAAAGCGAGCAAGCATCGCCCGCCTCCGTGCCACGGCCCATCGCGTACTTGTACCACTGGGCGGCGACACAGTCGCGGACCTCTTGACCACTAGCCAGAATATCCGCCATCTCATGCACTCCGTTGAACGGACCATTCAGCTGCTTGGTTCCGATCAGTTCACCAGAGAGGTCTAACTCTCTGCCCTGATCAGTGGTGCGGTAGGCGCCCGTGGCGTCATAGTTTTCAAAAGGATACCCCAAGGGATCCATCAAGTCGTGACACGCAGCGCAGCTAGCGGTCGCGTGGGCAGAGAAACGCTCGCGGGCGGTTCCCCCCTCCGCCGGGTCAGGCAAGGAGATGGACACGTCGTCTGGGGGAGGTGGAACGTGGGTACAAAGCAGCTTTTCCCGAACGAACAGCCCACGCAGGACCGGTGATGTTTGGTCGGGGTGTGCCTGGACGGACAAGAAGCCGGGTAGAGTCAAAAAGCCCCGCCTTTGGTCAGCCGCGAGGGTTGTGACCTCAGCGCTTTCGGAAGCCCCGTACAATTGCGCGAGAGGGCCCTTGGGCAAGCCCAAGGGAGACGTCAGAAGCTGGGTTAGAGTGGGCGTTTCACCAAAGACGATCGCCTCGACGACGGCGTTGGCCTCGTCGATCATTGCACTACGCATGGCCTCGCTCCACAGGGGAAAGGCCTCGACGTCTTTGGTGATGATGTTGAGACGTGTCAGCTCCAGCCACTGTCGATAGAATTCGGTCACCGCCGGCTTGGCTTTGGGATCGGCGAGCATGCGTCGTGTTTGCTCCGCAACTTGCTCTGGCGTGCTGAGTCTTCCGTTTGCAGCTTCATCCAAAAGAATGTCGTCCGGCATGGACGACCACACCAGGTACGAAAGGCGTACTGCCGTCTCGTAGGGGTCGAGACGCAGCATGCTGGCTCCCGCAGTGTCCGCTCCCGTATACTCGACGCGAAACAGGAAATGGGGAGACTGAAGCATCGTGCGAATCATGATTTCGATGCCCTTGTCGAAGGAGTTCCCCACGGCATAAGCCGCCATGAGCACGTCGATGTCTTGCGCATCTAGGGCGCGACGATACGCGCGTCGCCCGTAGAGCTCTGCGAATTGTCGAGCGCATTCCTGCTCCCCCGTCACTGCTGGTTCACACGGCAGCAGCGTCGCTAGTCTGGACGTGGCGTCGGCAGCCACAGCCTCCGCAGCGATGGTGTAGCGTTCTGCGTGTAGAGAGGAAACAGTGAGAACGAGGGCGTTGTTGCTGAAGCCGTCAGCTACCTCATCTGGGGGAAACTCATCCGCAGGCGTGAGTGATGTCGCGAACAGGTCTCTCACTGTGTTGTTGTATTCGAAGCGTGTCAGGCGGCGTAGCGGCGTGGGAGGTCGCTGCAGGTCGGCGCAGTTTACCACCACGCCCGTGTCGTCCGTCACCTGGCTGGGTGCGGCCGTGCCGCCATTGCCTCCGTCGCCAAGCGGGCCCACACCGTTGGCGTCTTCAGTGCCTTCCGGGACGGGTCCCTCACCCTGAAGTGGTGCTTCGGGAGATGAGCAGGCCCCGCACAGCGCAAGCGCGAGAGCGACACCCAGGAAGCGGTGCTTCCGAACGGCTTTTGCTACGCTATCGAGCGGCGCTGTTTTCCGAGCTCTCGTCATCGATCCTCTTTTGTGCCCCGAGAGCAGGTGTGCTCCCTTGCAGCGAGAGGGTAGGTGTGTTTCCTAGCACTGTCACAGGACTACGCCCGGGTCGCACCCGATTCTCGATCTGGTTCCCTCGAGACAGGAGGATTTCATCAACTCCATAGAATCTCGAAGCGGTGACCTGGTTCGACTACAGTCTGGTTGCAAAGGCCGCGACCTAGGAAAAGAACCGACTGGTGCTCAGCTGTCTGGCGCCTGGGCAGAATGCTTCGACTGCAGTTTGCGTTCCAACGACCAAGCGAGCGCCACGAAGCTCGAAAAGCGGCGTCGTACCTAATTTCGACCCCCGGATTTGACAGCCGAGTGGCGATGGTTATCGGATCGAGATGCGTCGCTGAACGGCCCGCAATCGCGGCTTTCAGCGTGCTTTCACCGACAACAAGGAGGCGTGTATGTTCAGATGTACGTTATGCAATTCCTCGGTCGATGACGAAGAGCTGGATATGTGTCCAGACTGCAGGCCCGCTCTGGTGTGGGAAGACACCGAGGACGAGGATGAGGAGTTCGACAGTCTCAGAGGGCAGTGGCTGCGCTTCGGCTTGGAGGGCGAAGCCCCGCTCGAGGGATTAGGGCACGGAGCCATCCGGGGGCGGAGGTCGCATGGAGCGTGACACCTCCCGGGTCGCGAGACTCGTCCAGGATTGGAATCAGGTCAACCGAGCGACGAGCTGTAGGGTCAACGCTCGTGCCGTGCAACACCGGGAGATGCTGTCCCACCTCGACCGGGCGATTCAGTCTCCCGCATCGACTGCCAGTGAACTTCTGCAGCTCGACGATGAAATCAGCTCACTTCTGGATGGCATCCAGGATACGTACGACGAGCAGACCATCATCTCCATTGGCAATGCCCAGCGCTTCGCAGAAATTCGAACACGCTATGCGGAGCTGAGGCAACAGGTAGGGCAACTGGCGGGCGCGGACAGCGTGGACTCCGGAGCTTTGACCCGGCTGCGCACGTCGCTACTGCAAGCTCAACGCGATGAAATGCGCCTGCTATTCGATTGCTTCTGGACCGATACTGGCGGTGGAGACTAGGGAACGGACTGACCGGGAACAATTGCTGGGCGCTGTGCGTTCTCGCGCTCCGAACTGGAGCCTCCGGCATACCTTCTGGACTCAGCGCGGCGCAGCAAGCACTACTGCAGCGTGTGCAGAGTCACCACCAGGCGGGGCGGCACCAGGACGCGTGGGAGCAGGGGCAAGTGCTGTTCGAGCAGTACGCGGACGTTTACACCATCCAGGAGCTGCGTTGTGAAATCGCAATGCAGATGGGATGGCAGTACTCAGCTGTGAGTGAGGAGTGCAAACCAATGATGAACCTGGCGCGCGCCGGAGCAAAGTGAGCGTCGCGGACCCCCACAGCCTCTCACTTGCCCACAGCTAGGGCGACGGAGGAATGAAATCGTCGTCGATACCCACTAGCTCTGGATTGTCCCACACGTCTGTGTGTCCTGCGATGTCTAGCAGAAGTTCTTCATCCGCTTCGACTTTGAATGCGGGAGCATCCGCAGCGCAGTCTGCTTCAGGTTGCTCAGTCGGGTTTTCTAGAAACTGTAGCGCGATGTGCATGCCGCAGGGCAGATCTTTGGAAATGGTGTGGCTGCCGAACAACACGCCGTGGCTTCCGCGCTGTACTTCGACATAGTACTGGTTCGGCTCTGTGAAGTGGTCCGCCATTTCAGCAGCGTAGTAGCGGGGGGTTCGAACATCGAGTTCACCACCAAGTATGAGCACATTCGACTCGGTTTTTGCCCACTTGAACGCCCACGCGTCCGGCTCGTAGCGAGGCCAGTCAACGTTGCCCTGGTACTCCTGAGCGAGCCCAGCGAGATGTGAGAACACCACCTGGCGTCCCTGTTCGACCAGATCCTCCAGCTCAGTGCCCTTGGTGTACACTTCAGACAGCATAATGCTCGGTGAGAGCGCGTGGGTCATCAGCGGGGAATCTTGATCGTCTCCCTCACGGGGCGCGAGCAGGCTCTCAGCGTAGCCAACGAAGAACTCAATGTCGCCAGGCTCGCACCGCGCGAGGCGAAAGAGCACAGCCGGCAACAAGCGGCGGTAACTGTAGCGATCTAGTCCCGCCGTGAGGACATGCTGCAGAATATCACGGTCTATGCCGGTTCTTTGAACGACCAGACATGTGGTGCCCGCTTCCATGTACTCCAAGGCCGCCTGCATGGGATCGTCGCCAAAATGCTCGGCGCAATCAGGATCTTCTTTGCAGTGTTCAAACAGCGCTTGCCCAGCAGCGACGGGATGTAGCAGCCACTCCGCCATGCTGACACCACCCGTCATTGCGGTTGGGCTGTCGAAAATGGCGGAATCAACCAAGTCATCATTGACCTGAAGCAGCCGATGCAACCAGAATGTGCCGTATGAGCCCCCGTAGACGGTGACGGGCACGTCATCCCTTCGAGTACGGCGGATCGCGTTGGCAACATCGAGCGCGGCTTGGGTGGGGCCGAATGTGGAGTAGTTATCGCCCCAGCGTTCGGTGAGTTCCTCGGGACAGGTCCCCATATACTCACTAAAGTCGATCTCTTCGGCATCCAGTGAGGCTCGGATGTCCTCGCACTCAAACCAGGTCGAACGTTTGGTGCCCCGGTGATCCGGAATGTAGACTTCGACACCGTCGAGCCGTTCTTGAATGTACTCCGCGTAGCCCTCTAGCGCGACACCAGCAAAGCCAGGACCACCCTGTAAGAGCCACAACTGCGACTTCACTTGAGCTTTGGCAGGAAACTTCTTGATGAAGAAGTCGATCGATTCGGAGTCTTTGCTGAGTTCTACGCTGGGGGTCTCGTGTCGCAGCGGCATCTCCAGCGTAACGCAGCGTGCGCCGTCCCCCTCTTCACCCGTGTGTGCTGGGCATGGCTCCCAATCCAAGTCTTCCGCCGGTGGTCCAGCGTCCGGAGTTCCGCCGTCGCTACGCCCTGCAAAGCTATCGTCATCGTCTCCGCCCCCTCCGTCTTGCTGAGTCTCCGACGCACTGAGTGGCGCATCGCCGCTGCAGGAGGAGACGCCCGTAGCGAAAGAAATGACTATGAGCGTGTGCGTCAGTACACGCCGAATAGGCCCCAACATGGCGCGAGCCTAGTCTACTGAGGGGTGGGGTCCAGCGCGAAGCGTGGGCAACGCGAAGTCATGAGGTGAGAAAGTTCGATCGGGCGTGCTTGGAGCCATTGCAGTGCCGCCCTCCGAACTAGGCTCTGTCCGGCCGCGCGGTTATTTTGATCGGGTTTCATCGACGAATGGATAAGGCGCGTCGTGCTAGTGTCCCGCGACGGAGGTCGAGGCGATGAAGTGGACGGCGCTCGCAGTAGTGCTCTTATCAGCAGCGTGCGGCAAGGATGCCGCTCTTGATGACGCCAAGCGTGACACGCGCGACACTGAGCCTGATGCTGGCGACGTGGCAGATAGCGGGACCTCCGTAGAAGACTCCGGCGCTGGCGCGGCATATGCGGACGCGGGCGTTTCCGATTCAGGGCCAAATTGTGTTCAGCCCGGACGTAGTGAGCCTGACGTCGAAATGCAGCGCATACAGTTTGAGCATCCGGCGCCCGGGGGCCAATACGACGTCGGAACCCATATTGCGTGGTATCTGGACAAGAACCGGGAGGAGCCGTCGTCGGCGGAGGACGAACATCGCGGCGTTGGGGTGCAGTTCTTCTATCCTACGGACGTGGCAGAGGGGGAGTTCGGACCGTTGATGTCGGACGCCGTCGCGGCAGAGATTGTGAAGTCTCGTCGATATCCGGCGAACACCCACAACGCCGTTCGGACTCGTTCGCGCTTTGATGTTCCGATCTCAACTGCGCAGGAGAGTTGGCCGGTGTTGGTGTACAGTCATGGCCTGGCCACCTTTCCGCAAGAAAACCAGATGTTGTTTGAGGAATTTGCCAGCCAAGGGTGGATTGTCGTGGCGCTGAGCCAC
>JBNLEN010000155.1:0-14440 GCA_050304975.1 Polyangiaceae bacterium | reverse complement strand
GGAGAACGTACCCCGCGGTGGACAGCCGACGCGGCAAGCGTCCCCCGATGCGCGGCGCGGCAAGCGTGACGCCGACGCGGCAAGCGTTCCCCGATGCGCGGCGCGGCAGCTGGTTCGCTCACGCACGCCGCGGTAAGCGTGACGCGCGGCGCGGCAGCTGGTTCGCTCACGCACGACGCGGCAGTGAACGTTTTGGGTGTCTCAAAAGTGAGACAGAAACCCCGATCGACACGTGGTCAACAGCGGTTTCTGTCTCAAAAGTGGGACAGTTCGCTGGGCCCTCTTTGAAGAAAGCCGCCTGCGGAGAGTGCGCCCCGCGGCGGACAGCTGACGCGGCAAGCGTTCCCCGATGCGCGGCGCGGCAAGCGTGACGCCGACGCGGCAAGCGTTCCCCGATGCGCGACGCGGCAAGCCCCCCGTGCCCCGTGGCAGACAGATGCGCGGCGCGGCAGCTGGTTCGCTCACGCACGCCGCGGCAGTGTGTCACTTGCTGTTACAGCAATTGCCGGACGATCGGCCTCAAATTGCCGGAGGGCGCTGCCCGCCGCGGGGGCCAGTTGCCGCAGGCGGCTTTTGCCAAGACGAGCAGCTACATGCAGGTGCTGGCTTGCGGCGAACGTTTTGGGTGTCCCGAAAGTGAGACAGTGCCGCAGCGTGTGGGCGAAGCGTCGATCGCCGAGTGTTGGCTTTCGTTTTTGAAAGGTTGGTGCGCGCGAGCGGCTGTCGAACGCGCGAGGAGGAACGTTTTGGAACGATCGGGATCGGTTTTGCATTCAGCGGTGATCACTTCTGTTTGAGCGGATCCACAGAACCGGCGATGAGCAAGTTGAATCACTTTCTGGCGGTGGCGCGATGACCGCGACTGCATCCCTCACCGCGGCACGCAGCGCGGGCTCGGCCCTTGGCCGCTATCGGATCCTTTCAGAGCTCGGCCAAGGGGGAATGGCCAAGGTGTACCTGGCAGAAGCCCAAGGTCCCAAAGGTTTCCGGCGGCTGGTCGCACTGAAAGCTATGCACTCGCGGCTGTATCAAGATCCGGAGTCGGTCGAGATGTTCATCGACGAAGCGCTGCTAGCTGGTCGCATCCGTCACCCCAACGTCGTCAGCGTGCACGACGTGTGTGAAGAGAACGGCGCGCTGCTGTTGGTCATGGAATACATCGAGGGTTTGCCGCTGTCGGCTCTGATGAGTCACTTTCGCAAGCAGGGCCGACCGATGCCGCTGGGAGCAGCATTGCGCATTGTGCTGGACGCGCTGCGCGGTTTGGGTGCGGCGCATGAACTGACGGACGAAGATGGTAGCTCTCTGAACGTGGTGCATCGCGACATCTCGCCGAAAAACGTGTTGGTCGGCGTAGATGGCAGCGCCCGCGTGACGGACTTCGGTATTGCCGATACGCGCACCCGCTCTGGCGTCACCAGCACCGGACACGTGCGGGGAACCTTGGGTTACACGGCTCCGGAACGGGTAGAGGGCATGAAGGCCGAGCGTCATTCAGATTTGTTTTCGGTGGGCGTCGTATTTTGGGAGCTACTGACCGGTGAGCGCTTGTATGCCGACCGACATGGCGCTCGCGATGTGCTGACTCGGATTTGTTTTGAAGAAGTGCCGCGACCGGGAGCCCGGGTGGACGTGCCGCTCGGGATCGAGAGCGTGTGTATGCAGGCTCTGCAGCGCAATCCGTTTGCGCGTTATGATTCGACCCAAGAGTTCGCTTGGGATCTGATGAACAGCGCACGTGAATGCGGTGTGCTGCCGTGGTCTCCCGAAGAGCTGGGGGATCTGGTGCGCGACGTGCAAGATGAGATCGCCGCGCAAGCTAGTCAGCGCAAAGCCGCCGCCCCGTCGATCCCCACCTTGGCGGAACGCATTCGCGCCAACCGAGCGCGAGCTCAGGCAGAGCCCCGCATCAGTGAGCAACCCACGGAGCGTCGTCGCAGTGAAGCCGCCCGTCCAAGTGGCGGACCGCGACAGCGGCGCTGGTGGGAGAAGTCTCCGCCCGCCTGGGCCTGGTTCGCCTTGTTCGGTGTGACCCAAGTGGGCGGCTGGTTCATGCCGTGAGCACGGGATGCTGCGGACGCCAAAAGCTCGGGTGCTCACCTGTGGAGTTGACCTGGACGGGCTTGAGCCGCACACTCGGCAATCATGAGTACGGAGAGCGACGGACCCCGTGCGACGTTTTTCGAGGTGGCGGGGATTGAGCTGCTGCTGCTCAGCATACCGCAGCTGCCTGCGGTCCTTCCCAAGGCGGTGACCTCCGCAGAACGTGAAGTCCTGGGCTTGCTGCTGGAAGGCAAGAGCAATCCGGAAATCGCTAAGCTGCGCGGCGTGTCTCTGCGGACCACCATCAATCAGGTGGCGTCCCTGTTTCGAAAGTTCAACGTGTCGAGCCGCATGCAGTTGGTAGCGAAGGTATGCCAAGCCATTCCGCGGCCAAACGCAGAAACAGGCTAGCATGCCGACCAGCGTTGATATCGTCGAGCAGGCGTACTCCTTGGATGGCGATGAAGCGGCCTGGCTGAACCGCCTCGCCGAAGCCAACGCGCGATGTTTTGACGATGGCCTCGGAGCCCTGGCGTGGAGCTTTCGTTGGCAGGACGGTGAGTTTGGCATGAGCCACATCGCCGCGACGGGCGCCGCGGCGGAGCTCACGGAGATGCCGATCAAGCTGGCGGCGATGGGCTCGGAGCAGCTGGTGTCTCGTACCCTGCGCGCTTTCGGACTCGCCGCTGGGACCACGAGTGAGCGCGCTCCGCAGGAAGAATTCGAACAGATCATGCGCCAGTGTGCGCCCGAGTTCGTCGCTGATTTCCTGGCGATTCAGGCGCTGGACTTCACCGGGTGTGGCGTCTTGTTGGGTCTACCATTGCAGGCCCAACGTCGTTTGAGCGAAGCGGAGCGCGCCTCACGGGAACGGCTCGCCGTGCACCTGAACGCGGGGTTTCGCTTGCGGCGTGTCGTGTCGGCGATCCCGAGCTCATCCGTGGCGCACGCGGACTGTACTGAAGCAGTGATCCAGGGCGACCAGGTCGTGCACGCGACTGGCAACGCCAGAGAGCCGGACGCGCGTCAGCGTCTGCGGCAAGCCGCGCTGAACATCGACCGCGCTAGAACTAGCGCCGGCCGCAATGATGAACAGGCGGCGTTGGAGGCGTGGCAAGGGCTGGTGGACGGTCGTTGGTCATTGGTCGACCAATTCGATGCGGACGGGCGGCGCTACCAGCTGGCCATCAAGAACCCAGTGCACTGCCCGGATCCACGGGCTCTGACGTTACGCGAACGGCAAGTTGCAACTCTGGTTGCCGGCGGCATGACGAACACACTGGTGGCCTACACTTGCGGCATCAAAGAGTCGACCGTGTCCGGCCACCTAGCGCGAGCTGTGAAGAAGCTCGGCTTCAAGACGTCCGCCGACCTCGTTCAATGGCTGAATGCGATGCGGCAAGCCTGAGCGCCTACCAATCGTTTCCGTCCATGGATTCTTCCACATCAAACTGAGTGGGCTTCCGCTTCAAAGGTGCGGGGCGTGCTGTGCCAGCGGATACTGACTCCAGGCTGCTATCGGAGAGCTCTTCGTTGGGCTCAGGATTGGTTGTGGTCGGGGACGACTCTGTTTCTGGTGGCACGTGCTCTCTTTCTGTGTTTGGTGAACTCGCTGCGGTGAGCACAATCTAGAGCAAAGTCTGTGTCGTGCGAGCCTATCCTGTGTCGAAAGCTGCTTAACATCTCGACCCCGGCCCGGTGGCGTTCCAAAGCCCAAAGATACTACTACGCCTGTGCGGGAACATCGCTTCACGGCCCTGAATGGGGTGAGCTACCAGCGTGGTGTCTTTCGCCGGGCCCAGCAATACAGTAGACCGAGCAGAACAGCTGCGGTGGGTGCCCGGCCCCCGCGCTTGGGCGCCCGCATACTGCACCCCCCGTCCGGGGCCGTCTCCTCTGGATCCATGGCGGGCTTGGCCTTCGGCTCATCGTCTGGGTCTGTTTCATCTTCGTGGCCCACTCCAGCGTCAGGCTTGGGCTCTGACGGCAGCATCAGGTCACTGCAGTAATGGTCGAAGTGTAGGCACTCCTCAGGTGGCTCATCCTCGCGAGCGCATTGTGCGCGTGACTCGCACCAAGCGACGCGCATCGGCTCTGTAGGGTCGAGCAGCTCGGGCTCACGTTCGTCGTCGAGTACGCCTCCGCCTACGTCGGTACCCCAGCCCCCAAGCACTGGCGGAGCCGGACAGAAGTCGTCGCGCAGTGTACGCCAGCTGCGTTCGATCTCGCCAACGTTGGTATTCGGGTCGTTGGGTGTGCAGGACTCTTTGCTTACCCGCTCATCTGTGACGAGGTTCCAAACCTCCAGCTTAGCGCAGTACTCATCGAGCGTTGTGGTCCAGGTGGCCCCGCTCGTTGTGAAAGGGTCGTCGGCTACCAAGCCCTCATTGAGCCACGTGCCTGTGGACCACTCGCCAGTGGTTCCCTCTGCTGACAGGGCGACGACCCTCCACGCCAGGTGCTTATCCGGTGGCGGCGTTGTTGGTTGTAGTACTGCAGTCAATTGCTCACCGAGGTCACCATAACAGGATGGATCGCAATCCCCTTCTCCCTCTGTCGGACAGCACACCTTGTCACCCACGGGAAGCCACTGAAACGCAAGCTTGAGCTCCGCGTCAGCACTGCCCGTTGGTGGCGCCGTTTCGCCCACAGTGATCACCTCGGGGCCTATCGGCGAGGTGACCGTATAGTCGCCTTCATGCAGTAGCTCCAGTGGTCGTAGAAGAACGATGAATCCTCGGTCACCAATCGGTACACTCTCAACCGATACGTCGACCACCTCAGCGTCTCGCGATAGCTGGAACTCAGCGGCGAAATCAGGTGGCTGACAGACCTCATAGCCATAGCAGTCGTAGATGAACGAGATCATTCCATCTGGTGGAATGCTCTGGCTCGTAAATTCCGTGTAGTTCAATTCGCAGTTTGCCGCGAGGCCCAGCTGTGCATGCAGCAGGATTGATGTCAGGATGACAATTGAGGTACTACGAGCATACTGGCTCTGGAGCTGCATTCTACGTCCTATCGTCGAGTTCAGGAGCAGGGGCCGTTGCACAGTCCATGCCACTCCCACCGGTCTGCCGAGTCGACATTTCCCGGCGGTCATCGTGTGCCTCATCGAGCGGCAGCAATATACCAGGGGCCGGCCTTGTGACGAGAAGTGCCACTCGGTGCCAGAAAGGTGGTGTTCGGGTCCCAGCGTTGCGTCATGCCCAGAGAAGTAGTGACGCTTTCATGGGAGCCGCTCGGTCGTCGTCGCTACTGCAACAACGCCGCCGCCAACGTTTCGATGGCCCCATCAACCTTGTGGATGCGAGGAATGGCGCCCGCGCACTAGTCCCCCACGCACAAGCAACAACAAACTACACCGATGGGGCGAGCACGCACGCGTGAGTGTCATCGACTGGACTCGGCATTGTGCCCGTCCTTACCAATCTGTTCCGTCGATCCCGAACTCAACGTCAAAGCTTTGGATGGAACCGCCCTGTTTCGGTTGTTTTCTGAGAGCTGGTGGTGAGTTGGTGCCCGCGGTGACTTGCTCAAGCTGTTCGTCCGTGAGCGCCGCGTCCGTATTCGGATCCGGCGTCGCGTTTTGCTGTGTTGGCTTTGTTTCTCGCTGCATGGCGTTACCAATCGTGCCCCTCGATCCCGAACTCAGCGTCAAAGCCCCGGATCGAGCCACCCGGCTTCGGTTGTTTTTTGAGAGCTGGAGGCGAGTTGGTGCCGCCGGCAACGTGCTTAAGCTGTTCATCCGAGAGCGCGTCTGGTTTCGTTTCCGTTGTTGCGTTGTCGTGTGTTGGTTTGTGTTTGTTTTGCATGGTGCTTACCAATCGTGCCCCTCGATCCCGAAGTCAGCTTCAAAGCTTTGGATGGAACCGCTCGGTTTCGGTTGTTTTCTGAGAACTGGGGGCGAGTTGGTGCCGCCGGCAACGTGCTCAAGCTGTTCATCCGAGAGCGCCGCGTCAGAGTTCGGTTCCGGCGTTGCGTTTTGCGTGTAGGCTTGTGTTTGTTTTGCATGGCGTTACCAATCGTTCCCATCGATCCCGAACTCAGCGTCAATGCCCTGGATGGCTCCGCCCTGTTTCGGCTGTTTTCTGAGAGCTGGCGGCGAGTTGGTGCCCGCAGTGACTTGCTCAAGCTGTTCATCGGTGAGCGCCGCGTCAGGGTTCGTTTCCGTTGTTGCGTTATCGCGTGTTGGTTCTTGCTTGTCTTGCATCGTACCTACCAATCGTGCCCGTCCATCCCGACCTCAACGTCAAAGCCCCGGACCTCTCCGCCCGAATTCCTTTGTTTCCTGAGAGCTGGCGGAGAGTTGGCGCCGCCGGCAACTTGCTCAAGCTGTTCATCCGAGAGCGCGTCTGGTTTCGTTTCCGTTGTTGCGTTATCGCGTGTTGGTTTGGGTTCATTTTGCATGGGACCTACCAGTCATTGCCAGTAATGGAATCCTCAACGTCAAAGCCATGGACCGACCCGCCCGGCTTCTTTTGTTTTCTGAGAGCTGGCGGAGAGTTGGCGCCCGCGGTGACTTGCTCAAGCTGTTCATCAGTGAGCGCCGCGTCAGAGTCCGGCTCTGGCGTTGGGTTTTGGTGTGTTGGCTTTGTTTCTCGCTGCATGGCGCTACCAGTCGTTCCCTTCGATCCCGAACTCGGCGTCAAAGCCCTGGACCGACCCGCCCTGTTTCGTTTGTTTTCTGAGAGCTGGCGGCGAGTTGGTGCCCGCAGTGACTTGCTCAAGCTGTTCATCGGTGAGCGCCGCATCAGCGTTTGGCTCTGACGTTGCGTTGTCGCGTGTTGGCTTGTGTTTGTCTTGCATCGTACCTACCAATCTGTTCCGTCGATCCCGAACTCGACGTCAACGCCCTGGACCGACCCGCCCGGTTTCTGTTGCTTTCTAAGCGCCTGTGGCGAGTTGGTGCCGCCGGTAACTTGCTCGAGCTGTTCATCGGTGAGCGCGTCTGGTTTCGGTTCCGGTGTTGCTTCATCGCGTGTTGGGTTGGTGTTGCGTTGCATTGTTATGTCCCTTGGAACCCATTGGACGGCGTACTCCCGCATGACCCATCCAGCGTTGGCTCGGCTGCCGTTGGAACAGCCACGTTTGAGGTCTGGGCGTGGTGGTTAGCCATCTCCCGGTGAGCACAATTTAGAACAAAGTCTGTGTCGTGCGATCTTATCTTGCGTCGAGCGTTTCTTACTTCGCGACACACTGGCCAGCAGGTGTGCTTAAGCTCGAAGATACTACTACCCCGAAGCGCCGCTGCGCCGACGCGACCGCGCCGGTTCCAACGCTGCGAGAGGAACGAACCCAGTTCGGCTATCCGAAGCCTGAGCTTTTTCGCGGGAGGGGTGACCGACTTGGCAGCTGAGCTGCAACAGGTTGGAGACGTCTGTTGGGCTCGCAATCATGAAAATATCCCCTGTACCGCGAACGGTGGCCCCCAATTTTCAATGCTGGGTTTGCCGCCAAACCCCCAGGAAGACTGGAAGACGCCGATGCTAGAAGCTTTCTCTCCGGTTGTACGGGATATCAAACTGCGTCGGGTACTGCTTGCCTCGCTAGTCGCGCCGGTTTCATTAGCCTGCGGGAGCTCCAACTCAGGTCCCGGCGCGAGCGGCGGCGGGGCGTTGGCTGAGGAGATGAGCAGCTCCGTTGGGGGAGAAACAGCCGGGGGAGGATCGACCAACTTCGACGGAGAGGCGGGAAGCGGTGGACAAAACCTTTGGGGCTCCTCCGATGGCAAGGGCGGGAGTGTTGGCGGTACCAGTTCAGGCGGAGCTAGCTTAGGCGGCGCCAGTTCATGCGGGGCTAGCGCAGGCGGTGCGGACTCAGGCGGCACCAACTCGGGCGGCGCCAGCGTAGGCGGCACGGGCGGAGTGGATGCGGGCGGGGCTGGCAGCGAAGGGACGGATGACCGCTGCGAGATGTTCGTCTACGACCCCGAAAGTCCGCCGAAGGTTGTGACGAGCGCCAGTTCTCCCAGCTCCCACGATCCAGCTGCGATTGAGGCGGACGGCACGTTCTATCTCTTCTCGACCGGCCTTGGCGCTTGGACATCCACCGACCTGACGAACTGGCGTAATGGCGGCGGCGTGTTTGGTGTGCCCAGTTGGATGAGGACTGCCGTCACCGGCGTCAGAGATCTCTGGGCGCCGGACGTGGCGCATTTCGGGGGCCAGTACCACCTCTATTATTCCGGATCGGTCTTTGGCAAGAACACCTCCTGCATTGGCCACGCAACCCGCGCGTCGCTAAGCTCTGGCGATTGGACGGACCAAGGATCGCCGACCATTTGCTCCAATATCAGCGGCTTAGCGGAGCAGAATGTGAACTGGAACGCCATCGATCCCAACGTGGTTTTCGACATGCAGGGAAAGCCCTGGCTGGCGTTCGGCAGTTTCTGGGATGGGATTGAGCTGATCGCTCTCGATGAATCGGGCGAGCGCGTTGGTGACACGGTTACAAACCTGGCGCAGCGCCGGAATGGTGGGCCTGAAGGGCCGTTCATCGTGCACCGCTGCGAGTATTACTACCTGTTCATGTCTTGGGATAAGTGTTGCGACGGCGCAAACAGCACGTACAACATTCGCGTGGTGCGCTCCAAGAACATTGACGGCCCCTACCTGGACAAGGATGGAACCCCAGCGCTGGAAGGAGGCGGCACGCTAGTTTCAGAAGGAGACAGCAATTGGGCGGGCCCAGGTGGGCAATCAGTGCTGTTCACCAGTGATGACAAGGCATACCTGGTCTATCACGCCTATCAGAAGCCGAGCGGCGCGATTCGTCTGCGCATCGCCGATCTGGTTTGGGATGCCGACGGCTGGCCCGTGCCAGTGGGGCCATGAGCATGGGTGATCGGAGCAGCGCGTTGCTTGAAATTCCCAAGTTCGTCGCGTTGGCGTTGGCGTTGGTGATCGTGCTGTGCGTGGGCCAGGCGTCAGCGCACCGGCTCGACGTGGACACGCTCTCCGTTCGAATTCAGCAGAATTCTGCCGAGATTTCTGGGCAAGTCCTGCTGGATCCGGATGTTGCTCGGCCCGGAGGCGCCCAAACGGAGATCGAAGCAGCCGCAAAGAGAGTTGAAGAAGCGCATCTGCTTGCGTTCATCCAAGAGCATGTTTTTCTTAGCGCCGGGGGCGAGCGCCTTGAGCTCTCTTTGCAAGTGCGTGAGCTCTACACCACGGGTGGAGCCGTTCCGGGTGATAGCGTCATGTTTCGCGCCCAATTGCCGCTGAGCTGGCGGACGCTCAGCGTACAAATCGCGGAGCCCCTCGAACGCATGGCTGTATCCACCTCCGTGGATGGGGGGGCTGATTCTACCATCACGATATGGGGGCGGAGTCCGCTCGTGCTCCACGAACTGGAGGACCCAGTGTCGCCGCCAAGCGAGCCAGAGCTAGCGCCTGAGGAGCAATTGCTTTCTTACATTTGGATGGGTGCTATTCACATCCTCCCCTTGGGTTGGGCTCATATTCTCTTCGTGATTGCCTTGGCGCTGGGCTCCCTGGGCAAGTTCCGGAGACTCATCCTCGAGCTTTCGGCTTTCACCTTCGCCCACGCCCTCACCCTGGCGTTGCGCGCGACCAAACTCATCACGGTAGGCGCCATGCGAAAAACTCTGGCCACGATCTTACTGGTGGCGGCAGGACTGACTTGGGCTTGTAGCCGGCTTGCAGAAGATGGAGCGCTTAAAGTTACGTCCGTGTGCCCAGCAACCCAGACCAATTGCGATGGGCAGTGCGTCGATTTGACCGGGGATGGCCTCAATTGTAGCGCCTGTGGGTTCGCGTGCGGCGCCGATCAGGTGTGTTCGGAGAGCGCGTGCCAGAGTTCTTGCACCGAACCAGGTCGCGTGCCTTGTGAAAACAGCTGCGTAGATCTGCAGACCAACCCAAGCCATTGCGGAGGGTGCGGTGTTCCCTGCACGGGCGATGAGACTTGCCAAAGTGGGAGCTGCGCGCCGTCGGCCAGTAGTGGCGGCGCTGGCGGAGTCTCCGTGGGGACAGGAGGAGTCAGTGCTGGGGGCGCCGGGGGAGGTATTTCGTTCGGTACGGAGGTTCTGATCGAGGAGGGGGATCTCGGCCAGTGCGCGATTGATGGCGTCGTGGAGACCACGAACGCAGGGTTCTCCGGCTCCGGGTATTTGAATTCGGACAATGGTGTCGGCGCTGCTTTTGAATGGGTGCTGCACATCGGTCAGGCAGGCACGTATTCGGTCACGTTCGTTTATGCCAATGGGGGAACCGTGGATCGCCCAGCAGACGTACTCGTCGGTGGCGTGAGCGCTGGAGGCGACGTCTCGTTTCCGCCGACTGATGATTGGACCACCTGGTCAACGGTCTCCGTGGACGTCAATCTCGTCGAGGGGGAAAACCGCGTTCTGCTCAGCGCGCTGACGGACGAAGGGCTCGCCAACATCGATAGTTTCCAAGTGACGGGCGCGGCCGTGAATGCGCTCGGTTGTGAAGGCATCGTCGAAGGGGCGGGTGGTGCAGATGGCGCGGGGGGCAACGACGGCGCCGGCCCCGGCACCTGCGGCTCGCCGACGGGTCACTATCAGATGGAAGATCTGGATCGAGGCTTGGTTGCGGTACGCTCCAACAATGGCAACTACGTTGGTTGGCGCATGCTGGGTTACGAGTACAACCGCGACAACCCCAGTGCCGTGAGCTACAACCTCTATCGCGATGGGGCGCTGATCGCCAACGTGACGGACAGCACCAACTACTTCGACGCGGGAGCGGCGGCAACTGCGGCTTATTCGGTGAGTGTCATCCAGGACGGCACCGAGTGTGAACAGTCCGGCTCCGTCACTGCCTGGGAGCAAAACTACCTGCGGGTGCCGCTCAGGCCGATTTCTGGCTACACGCCGAATGACACGCAGCCCGCTGACCTCGACGGGGATGGTCAGTACGAGCTGGTCGTGAAGTGGTACCCAGACAACTCGAAAGACAACTCCCAATCGGGCGTCACGAGCAACACCATCCTCGAAGGCCTCGAGCTTGATGGGACTTCACTCTGGCGGATCGACCTGGGTCGCAATATCCGCTCCGGAGCCCACTACACCCAGATGTCGATCTACGACTTTGATGGTGACGGGCGCGCCGAAATTTCAGTCAAGACCGCACCGGGCACTAAAGACGCCAGCGGCGATTACCTAAGCCTAGGCCCTGCGGCGAACGATGATGACAGCGCCGATTATCGCAATGGAGACGGCTACGTGCTGGGTGGCCCGGAGTACCTCACCGTTTTTGACGGGCTCACTGGCGCAGAGCTGGCGACGGTCGCTTATCCGATCCCGCGCGGCAATATCAACGATTGGGGTGACGGTTACGGCAATCGCGTCGATCGCTTCAACGGCGGGGTTGCCATGGTGACCGACAGCGGTACCAACACCGGGCGCCCCAGCATTATTCAGCAGCGTGGTTACTACACTCGACTCACCATGTCGTCTTACCATTGGCGCGATGGGCAGCTGACCAAGAACTGGATCTTCGACAGCAACAACCCCGGCAATAGCGCGGCCGCTGGTCAGGGCGACCATTCGGCGATGACAGCGGACATGGACGGCGACGGCGGACAAGAAATCACCACCGGTGCGCTCACCATCGGCAGTGATGGCACGCTCCGCTGCAGGACCGGTCATGGGCACGGTGACGCCATGCACGTGGGGGAGTTGATCCCGGGTCAAGGCATTACCGTGTTTACGGTTTACGAAGAAAAGGGCGGCTACAGCGTGCACGACGGCAACACCTGTGAGACCTACGCGATGGAACTCGGAGGCGAGGACAACGGTCGAGGCGTGGCGGGAGACATCGATCCGAGCAGCCCCGGCGCCGAATGCTGGAGCTCCAAGAAGCCCAACTTGCTCTCCTGCAGTGATGGCTCCGTGATCACGTCGACCAAGCCCGAATCTCAAAACTTCCTCATCTATTGGGACGCTGATGAAACGCGCGAGCTGCAGGACGCAGCCTGGATTGGCAAGTTCACGGGGAGTCGAACCGAAACGTTGCTCGACGCCGCTGGCTGCGCGGGCAACAACGGCACCAAAAACACGCCCAATCTGACGGCTGATTTGTTTGGTGACTGGCGCGAAGAGCTGGTCGTGCGGGAGAGCAACAACAGCGCGCTGCGCATCTACACCACGACCGACGTGACTGAGCGACGTATCTACACGCTCATGCACGATCCCACCTACCGGATGCAGGTGACGTGGGAGCAGTCGTCTTACAATCAGCCTCCGCACCCGGGCTTCCACATCGGAAACGGCATGGCCGATCCTCCCGAGCCCGATATCCACGTTCGCTAAAACAGGGCGACGCCGATGCTCGCGCTCGGACGTGCGGGCCAGCTGGCAACGAGGGTGGTCTTCCCATCTGGAGTCACCACATCATAGTTGACCGGAGCGAGCTCCAGCTCGGCGCCCAGACTCAGCTCGAAGCGCACGCCGGGTTCAACGCGCTGCTGCCAGACGAAAGCAGCATCGAGCAGGGGAATGATGTTGTGAGTGTCTTCCGCAGCCTCGAAGCGCGTTCGGTCGAAGACTTGTGTGGATGAGAAGACGGCGTCGAACCCGAGTCCCAAGTGCATGCCCAAGCCGGCTCCAGTGACGAGGCCGAGCGCGAGGTAGCGAGCACCCAGACGCGCGCCCAGAGTCTCTAACTCCAGCGACACGCCAGCTTGGGTGTGACGCCGCGGATATTGGTAGAGAACGCCGAGCGTGACTCCGAGTTGGTGGCGCGCACTCACATGGTCCAGCCCAACGCGCAAGCTGGGGCCTTGCGTTCCAAGCAGCTCTTCCGATTGCGGCGCCAGGCGGTACAACAACGCGAGCTCGGGCAGCCAGGTGTCGACTTGTTTACGCCATATTGGGGTCGGCTCGGGTGGCAGGGGCTCGGGCTCATCTGGCGAGCTCACCGCTTCGGCGGGTTCGGCAAGCAGGGCTTCAGCTTCGGCCCGCGTCATCCCGGCGGTGCCTTCAGACAACGCTTGAAGTGACCATTCGATGGTCTGGGCAATCGCTTCGCGATCCATCTCGTTCAGGGGGTTGGAGCGTTCCAAGTCGCGCACGAGGTAACGGGTGCCATCGCGGTTGACGAAATAGATGCGAATGGTCCGCGGCGCGCTGGCGTCGACCCAAACGCGGACGCCGTCCGGCGAAGCAGCCCGTTCACCAAACAGCTCCTCGGGCTCGAAATGGTTCGTCGCAGAGAAGCGCAAACGGTAGGACGACTTCAGCTCCGGTCCAAGCATGCGCTCCAAAGCGGCCGGTGAGAGCGCAGACCCCACCGAAGTGATCTGAACACGTTGGGTTTCAGGCAAGCCTGAGGTGGGCCCTTCGCTCGGGGCCAGCGGAGCTTCTTCTTGGGGAGCTGCTTCGACTGATGCCGGATCGGAGTCGCCCAGATCCGTCGGTTGAGCTAGCGCTGTTTGAGGATAGGTGAGCGCCAGAAGAAGTGCGGCGCCACTAACGAAGCTCGCGCAGGCGGCGCTGGGCGTGGGTGGCATAAGCAGAATTCGGGTACGTCGTGACGAGGCGCTCCAGATTCTGGGCTTCTTCTGCCGAGCGTCCAAGTGTTCTCAGCGCCTGAGCTCTGCCAAACAGGGCCTCGGCGGTCAACCGGCCGCCACTCGACGCGAGATAGGCGTCAAATTGCGCCAGAGCGGCGCTCGCCGAGCCGGTCTTCAGCAGCAATCCCCCCAGGGAAATCCGAGAAGCATGAGCCTCCGGGGACTTGGGGAACTCGCGTTGGAGTTTGCGGTAGCCAAGGATGGCTTCATTCGTTCTCCCGGCGCGGCGCGAGTCGTTGGCGGTGCGATACACGTCGGCTGCAGAAGCCGACAACGGAGTCTTCGTGGGTGCGAGTTCTTGCGGAGCGGGCGGCGCGGGTGGCGCTACGTCATTTTGAGCCTCCGCGGGCTGAGGGGGTGGCGCTGGTTTCTCCTCCGCCGACACGCTGGAGGCTGGCAGCCTCGTATCGACGACGCTCGGCTTGTTGGCGTCCGTAGCCGAGTTGTTGGTGGCGCGAGTGACGACCACGCCGGCTGCTGCGACCCCAGCCACGGCTACCCCGGCCACGGCCAGCTGCCAGGCCCGTCGAGCCCTCCGGCGAGGGACGGACGATGTCTTTCCGAAAGCGGTGACTGCCGCATCGGCCATCCGCGCGACGCGCTCCCAGTCGCCCGGCTCCGGCTCACCCACGGCATCGAGATCGCTCATGAGGTCGAGCGTCATGCGGCAGTTTTCACAGCTGCTCAGATGGGCGTCGAAGGCCGTTTGGTCCTGCTCAGAGGCGACTCCCTGGCGGATCCGCTGCAGCAATTGTCCTCGACATTCTTTCATGACGGTCTCCCTTGCAGCAGTTCACGCAGTTTTTCATCGTCCGCCAGAGCTTTCTTCATCGCC
>JBNLEN010000154.1:0-14723 GCA_050304975.1 Polyangiaceae bacterium | reverse complement strand
CGGGGGAAGATAGCGGCGGCTCCGGCGGAGATGCTGCCGGCGGCGGCGGCGCGGACAACATGGGTGGGGCCGGCGGAGATGCTGAAGGGGGCCAAGCCGGTGAAGGCGGCGCTGGGGGTGAAGGCGGCGCTATGGAGCCGGAGCAGTACAACCCCTGTCCGACGAATGGAGATCCCTGCCGCATCATGCCGCTCGGTGACTCGATCACGGATGGCGTTGGCTCCAGCCATCAAGCGGGTTATCGCCCCGAGTTGTTCCACCTCGCCCTGACTGACGGCAAGATGCTGACCTTTGTTGGTTCGACCCAAAATGGTCCCAACCAGGTCGATGGGCAGCCGTTTCCGCGGGCAAACGAAGGGCACAGTGGTTGGACGATCGATGATGGTGGCGGCCGTGAGGGGCTGTACCCGGAGATCGAGCAATGGTTCAACGCCAACCCGCCTCACATCGTGACGCTGATGATTGGCACCAATGACGTCAACATCCAGCTCGACTTGGGCAACGCGGCCAATCGTCTCGAGCTGCTGCTCGACCGCATTATTGAAAACGCGCCGGACGCGTTGATCGTGCTCGCTCAAATCGTCCCCACGAAGAATGACGGTATTAACCAACGCGTGATGACCTACAACCAGCCGATCCCGGGGATCGTGGAGTCACGCGCGGCGGAGGGCCAGCACATCATCATGGTGGATATGTGGACCGCGTTCACCGATGACGGCGACTATAAGAACAAGTTCATGAACGATGAACTTCACCCGAATGATGCGGGTTACGTCGTGATGGCCAACGTTTGGTACGACGCCGTCGGTGAGCTATTGCCAGAGTAGCGGGCACCGGTCCTCTTCGCTGGTAGGGTGCTTTTTCAGCACCCTGCTAGAAGAATTGCTCGCGCACCGTTTGCGTGACGCCGGCGAACGGCACTGGCTGCGGTGGATAAGACGCTTCATCGGTCAACTCGCCGGCGGAGCTGAACGTGTACACCACAGCTTGCTCCAGCCCGTAAGCGCTGATGGTTGCCTCGTAGGTTGGCGGGGGTTGGGCGCAAGGGGCTCCCGGCGGGCAATTGACGTTGTCGGTCACCATGGCGCCGTACTCCACCCATTGGCCCGCCTCGCGCTGAACGAATATCACTGACAGGGTTTGCTCGTCTTCGTTCCAACTTGGCAAGAACCCGAGAACGGAGCCTGCAGGCTCATGCATGCCCGCGTCGGGATTGTCCAATTCTGCCTTGGCTGCTTCGCCTTCAGCTTCGACGGCGGCAGCGAACGCCTCGGCATCGAATAGTGCAGCGGCCTGGGCGGCTGCATCGGCCAGTACTTGCGTCGTGTCCAGCGGGTACTCGGCGGTGCCATCCAGCAGCTCAGCGTCGGTGCCGACGAAGTGCAGTCCCGTGCCGCCGCGCCCATCATTGATCGTCATGCGGACGAGGTGTGCCGGCTTGGATACTCCCCAGCGGTTCAAGTCAGCTGGGCCAAACTGCGCAGCGTCATAGACGGCGTCTTCTCCGCCATCGTTGGTGGGGACCCTCCAATTCTGCAGGAAGTTGAAGCCGTCTCCGGTGGACTCGAAGTAGAGCACATACGGGCTGCTGCCGTTGGCTGCGAAACGATAACGGTCACTTTGCTGGTTCTCGCCGGCGCCTCGCCCATGGCTGAACGCGTAAAACTCGTTCAATTGTCCCTCATAGAGAAGCCCCACCTGGTCGGCGCCGAGGGCTGGCCACTCCTGAAACGGGATCAGCTCCTCCAAGAGTCCGGTAGGAGTCATCGTGTTGGGTGGCTGATTGACGGTATCGTCCGGTGGCGGCGTGTCATCTGGCGGGTCTTCCGCATCGTCACCTTGGACATCGTCTCCCTGGATATCATCGGGCAGGACATCGTCCTGCATGACATCGTCCGGCACGACATCGTCCGGCAGGTCCGAGTCGTTCATCACATCGTCTGGAGTGTCGTCCGCCTGGTCATCTTGGGCGTCATCCCCGTCGCGGAGCATGTCTGTGCTGCTACCGTCATCAGAGCCTCCGCAGGCCGTGACACACCAGCACAAGGGCAAGCTCAATATCGCTGCGGCGCCAAAAGTTCGATAAGAAAGGGACCTCATACCTCTTAGCCTGTGGGAACCAGTAGGTGTCCGCAAGCCACGGGGGCTGCCAGTCGAACAAAGCGTATACCCACAGTATACGCTTTCGTAGGCGGCAGATGAGTGTGCCGGCGTGTGGGTCCAACTCAGCTTCGCCTAGAAAACAGAAAGGGCGCGCAGCTTTCACCGCGCGCCCAGTCTTGCGAGGATATCAGGGACACCGCTTTTTTGCGGGAGGCATCAGCCTTACCCGCGGCCTTCATCGCCACCCAGGGCGTCGGTGTTTGCCTATCCTCGGCATTTCGAAGGTAAGCGCGGCCAGGAGGGGCGCAAGACCCTCACCCCAACTTTGTTCATCTCGTTGATGCGTGTGCAGTCCAGCTAGAAGGCCATCAATCGCCTTCCGAGGGATCTGCCAACAATCGAGCCAGGCGATTGCGACTGATGTTCAAGTCCTTGGCTGCCTGGGTCCGGTTCCCGCGGTTTTGGGCCAACACGAACTCCGCGTAGACCTTCGCCGCCGCATCTAGCGACAAGCCTGGGGGCAGCGGCACGCCTGGGGTCTGTCCCGGCGGTGCCCCATTTGGGCGCAGGCTGGGCACGTACTGGAGTTTGCCATCCGGACAAAGTACGACCGCGCTTTCGATCCAGGCCTCCAGCTCACGCACGTTGCCTGGCCACTGATGCTGTACCAGGTGCCCGAGTGTTTCCGGAGTTAGCTCCAGCAGCGGCCTACGGTGGCGCTGCGAAAATTGTTCGGCGAAGTGTTTCGCCAGGATCTCGATCTCATGGGCGCCGCGTTCGCGAAGCGGCGGCACGTTGATCCGGACCACTCGGACTCGATAGTACAAATCTTGTCGAAACTTGCCTTCGGAGACCGCCGATTCGAGGTCGCGGTGAGTGGCCACCACCACCCTGACGTCAGCGGATAGGGGTTGTCGCCCGCCCACGCGCTCGAATTGCCGATCTTGCAAGAAGCGCAGCAACTTGCCTTGCAGCTCCAGGGGCAGATCGCCGATCTCGTCGATGAACAACGTGCCCCCGTCCGCCAACTCGACTTTGCCGGGCACGCGGCGATCCGCTCCAGTGAAAGCGCCGCGCTCGTGACCGAACAGTTCACTTTCGACCAGCTGCGCGGGTAAAGTCGTGCAATCAACAGTCACGAAAGACTTGGCCTGCCGGCTCGAGTTGACGTGCAGGCTGCGGGCCAGCAACCCTTTGCCGGTACCCGTCTCTCCCTGAAGCAGTACCGTGGCATCGGTTTGAGCGGCCAAGAGCAGCTTGCGGTAGACTTCCTGCATCGCTGAGCTGGTGCCAACGATGCGATTCAGTGGGCCGCGTAGTGTCAACCCGGGATTCGAGTCATTGTCAGCGCGCAGCGTTGTCAGCGCCAGAGCGCTGCCCAATTGTGTCGCCAGCGCCACCAGGTAGCGTTCATCGTCTTCGTCAAATTGGCCGCTGAGTTTGTTGAGTACTTGGACGACACCTCGCACTGGACTGTCGCTGCGCTCTCGAATCGGGGCGGCGACCATGTTGCGCGTGGTGTAGCCCGTCTGGGTATCAGCTGAGGGATCGAAGCGAACATCATTTCTGACGTCGTCCACGCGCAGGCTTTGTCCGTGACGGGTCACGTGGCCGGCGATACCCCGGCTGGTTGGCTGTCGCCATTCGGCCAGCTCCGGTGCGTCGGCGATGCGCGCCACTAGATCTCCGCGCTCAGCATCCACCAGCCAGACGGTGGCGCGGTCTGCGTGCAAGGCTCGAGCGATCCGCTCGCACACCTCACCCAGTACCGCGTCCAAGTCGACCTCGCGAGCGAGTTGAGAAGCGAGGTCGACGAGCAAAGAAAGGCGGGACATGAACTGGGCGGACGTCAGCATACGACAGGGTTCGCTCCGCGTCACTCCAGCCGTCCAGCTGCCGGCGTGTTTGAGGGACTACATGTTGGCAGATCAGGCCGCACGCGATAGGCCCGTCAAATCGAGCATGGTGCCCTCACGCGCCGCGATAGTGGTGTCGAATAGCTGCTTGGCCCGCTCAACGAGGACCGAAACCTGGGCGTCGGTGCGCTTGGGGTCGTGGTGGAAAAGGGCTAGCGTACCCACCCCAGCGACACGTGCCAGCTCACAGCCTTCGGCGAAGGTCGAGTGGCCCCAACCGATCCGACTGGGACCCGCGTCGCCCCGATACTCTTCCGGCGTGTACATGGAATCGTAGATCAATAGGTCCGCCCCGGCAGCGAGTTTCAGCAAGTTCTGGTCGAGACAGCTGTAATGCTCCGTGTCCGTCGCGTAGACCACGCTGCGCCCTTCGTGCTCGATGCGGTAGCCCATCACTGAGCCCGGGTGATTCAGCTTCGCAACTCTCACCGAAGCGCTACCCAGTCGGAACTGATCGCCGTTGCGTACCGTTTCAGTCGAGAAGCGCGGCGCGACTTCATGGAAAGGGACCGGGAAGACTGGAGCCTGCATCTGGTGCTCCAAGACTTTCTCAACTGGGACCAATCCCTCCGCGCCGATCACTTGAATGCGTGCCGTCGGGACGTAAGCAGGCACGAAAAACGGCAGGCCTTGGATGTGGTCCCAGTGATAGTGGCTGAGCAGTAGATGGGCTTCCAACTGCCTCTCTTCCAACATCAGATCCCCCAGGTTTCTCAGGCCCGTGCCGGCGTCCAAGATGATTCGTGTGTCGCCGCATTGTACCTCGACGCAGCTGGTGTTGCCGCCGACGACGACTGTATCCGGACCCGGCGATGCCACACTGCCTCGCACACCCCAAAAACGTACTCTCATTGGTTCTCCTTTTGTAGAAACACGCCTGCAGGACGACGTTTGACTGCCAGGCAGATAACTGGGAGATTGCGAACGGCGTGCCAGCGGATCCAGGCGGAGAAAAGGCTTCAACCCCGCCGCTCGAGACTGGAGTCCGCTTCAAATTGAAGCAGCTAGCGGTCCAGCACGGAGCGGTTGTGTGTGAAGCCAAAGCGCCGCGCGGGCGTCGCTAAGAGTTGCCTTCGAGCAGTTCCACCAGCCGTTGCAGATCGACCGGCTTGACCATGTATTCGTGGAAGTTCGCGGTCAGGGCGCGTTCACGGTCCTTGTCCGCTCCGTAGCCCGTCACAGCGATCAGCTTGGTGGATTCGAAGCCTTCGAGCTTGCTCAGCCGAGCCGCGAGTTCAACGCCGTCCATGTCGGGCAACCCGATATCCAGCAGGGCGACATCAGGTGAACAATCGCGGGCGATCTGGAGTGCCGACTCTCCGCTGGCCGCTTCTAGTACCGTGTAGCCAAGTAACTGAAGAAATTCTCGCAGCATTTCTCGCCCGTCGTCCATATCGTCGACCACGAGCGCCGTCTTGCCGTTCTTCCAGCTCGCGCGTTCTGCATCGAGCGAGATGCTTTCAGGGGAGGAATGCTCCTCAGCCTGGGGCCCCGTCGCGCGAGGTAATCGAACGACGAATTGCGAGCCTTGCCCAATACCCGAGCTGCTCGCACTGACCTGCCCATCGTGCAGAGAAACCAAGGCTTTGACGATACTCAGGCCGAGCCCCATGCCTTCGCTCGGCAGTGTGCCTTGTCTGTTCTGGAAAAATGGGTCGAAGATTCGTTCCAGCTGCTTCTCCGAGATGCCGATGCCTTCGTCGCTCACGCGGACGATAACGTGGTCAGGAGTTCCCTCGACAAGGAGTTCCACGTTGGCGCCTTCGGGCGTGTACTTGTTGGCGTTCGTCAGCAGATTGCTGAAGACTTGCTCCAGCCGCAAGGGATCACCGTCAACCAGTAGGGGCGCGTCCCCCAGGCGGAGCCGCAGCTTCTGATGCTTGTCTCTGAAAGCGCTGCGTACCTGAGTAGCGGAGCGGCGCGCCACCTCGTTCAGGTCCAAAACACGCTTGTCCATAGACACTTTGCCACTGGCCAAGCGTGAGGCATCAAGCAAGTCGTCCACCAGGCGCCCTTGTAACTTGACCTGACGCTCCGCCGCGGCGAGTGCACGCTTGACGACTGGCGGCCCATCTTTGCCAACACCAGTCATGCGCATGACTTGCAAAGAGCTGGCGATGGCTCCCAACGGATTTCTCAGTTCGTGACTGACGACGGCCAGGAAGCGATCTTTCGCGGCGTTGGCGCCGAGTAGTTGCTTTTCCGACTTGGCCAATTTGAGTCCAGTGTCTACAGCCGAAACTCGTGCGCGCGCCTCCGCACCGGTCACGAAGGACAACAACAACGACACGGCGAACCCCGCGATCAGCACGATGTGCACGACGGCTCGATCCGATGCGTCATCGAAGGCCTGTTTGGTCTTGAATTCTGCAATCCAGCCCGCTTCGCCGATGCGCGCCTGAGTGTATACCGTAAACTCGGGAGTTGACAGAACGCCAGCGCCACGCTGTTGAATGATCGGGGCGAAGTTTGAATCCTGATTGGTGTTGAGTTCGCCCGGAGCTACCAAACGTAGACGCAAGTCCGTTTGTTCAAGCACCGCTTCGGGGGCCCGGCGGGTGATGCCTTCGGGCGAATATTCAATGAACGCGAAGCCCTTGATGGCTTTCTCCCGCACGTCCCTGGTGTCGAGATTTTCACCTGAGTGGTAGACGGGGATTACGACCGTCAGGTTGCGCTCATTCGCTGCCAGCGAGGCGACCGAACCCGACATGCCTGCGCGATTGGCTGCGGCGAAGAACTCCTCGGAGGAAAACATGTCCCGGCCGATGTACGATTGTTCGTGGGCGCCGGACTTGAACAGCACCGGACAATACTCCGATCGTTTGGTGCCGGGACTCAGCGTTAATTCCTCAATGCCGAAGCGCTTGATACGTCGTTTGAGCTCGGTGAGTTCATTCTGGTCTGCTTTTTGGCACCAGCCGACGCCGTCCAGTCCCGGGCGACGGTAGGTTCCCACGTGGAGAACAAAGCGCCGAAAGCCCTCGCCGTCCATTTCTCCCGATGATGCGAACAACTGCGCCGCGACCAAAGATGCAGCGACATCCGACTGGATGCCTTCTTCAATCGAGTCGGTACCACTGGCCACCAGCGTCGTGAGCCAAGAGCGTTCCTGAGTCGTGGCGAGTCGAGCGGTTGAGTACACCACGACCAGCGTCATCGCCAAAGATACCGCGCCCACGATCAGCGGTGCCGCCAGCCAATGACGCTCGCGTCCCTTGCGAAGTTGTCGCAGTGGTCCTGACGCCGTGTTGCTCTGCGGCTCAGGGGCGGGAGTCATGCTCCGATTGGCCAAAAGAACGCAAGCTGCTTTCGCGATTCGTCGAGTTGGCTTTCGCTCCACCCGCCGCGGTCGTGCGCAGCGCCGCAGCTGGTGGCCAGCAGAAGCCCGAGCTCGGGTGCTGCAGCCGGGGGCTCCAACAACCACGGCTCACAACGGCTGCGTTTGGAGTCGGTTTTGGGGGTGCCGGGGGCCGGAGTGAAGTCGACTTCGAAATAGATGCATGGCCGTGTCGGCAAAGATGAACTCGGCGCCGCGTCGCGCTGCTCGAGTTTCAGTCGCACCTCCGTCTCCGGCTCGGCGGCGCGCACAGCGTATGTGGCTAAGTTTTGCAAGGCCAGAGTGAGACCCACTCTGGGGACTCGGCACGTGCCGGAAGCTGGCTGGTGAGTGACGCGCACCGAGCGAGACTCGGCGAGAGGCGACACTTCTTCAAAAACCGACGCGCTTAGAGCGGCCAAATCGACCGACTCCGACGCTGGAAGTTGGGCGTCCGCGAAATCACGAACTCTGGCCAAGATGGCAGCCAGTTCTTTCACCTGTGCTTGGATGGACTCCGCGTTGGCGCGGCTCTTTTCATCCGTCGCCTGCATCGCCAACAAAGTAGCGCGTCCAGCCATGACGTTCAGCGGCCCGGCAAGGCCATGAGCGAGGCTGGCTACGACGCGTTCCAGCGCTGCCCGCCGCTGTTCCTGGGCCATCATGTCTGGCTGCCGCATACACTTATCGTACCAGTCCCAGCCCAGCCCGAATCGGCCGATTTTCTGGCGTATTGCGGTAATTTACGGCTTCCACGAAGGGGGATAGGCGCGGCGAACCGACCCGGGTGTGGCGAATTGCCTCACTTTTGGCAGGGAGAATCTCAGCCGGGATCTGGCACGGCATCATCCTGTTCAGCCCGGAAGCGCTTCAATTTTCGGTAAAGACTCCGGCGGTCCACCCCCAGCACTTTCGCTGCTTGAGTCTTGTTACCCGAGAGCAGCTTCAGCACTTTTTCGATGTAGCGATGTTCCAGCTCATCGAGTGTGAGGAGGTGCTCCGGATGCGGATCTGAGTCGTCTGTCCTGTTGCTCACGTGCGCTCGGATCCGCTCGGGGAGATCACTCAGCGCGATCTTGTCGTATTGTGTCAGCGCCACTGCGCGCTGCATGGTGTTTTCCAACTGACGGACGTTACCGGGCCAATCGTACTCCAAGAGTTTTGCAGCGGTCTCGCCCGCGATGCCGGTGACTGGTTTTCCGGCCTCGCCTGCGGCTTTCTCCAGGAACAGCTGGGCCAACTGGAGGATGTCGTTGCCGCGTGCCCGAAGCGGCGGTAGGTGGATTTCGATCACATTCAATCGATAGTAGAGATCTTCTCGGAAACGTCCGGCTTCAACCTCTTCCTCCAGCTCGCGGTTGGTTGCCGCCACGACTCGAACGTCGATCTCTTGTTCCGTTTGCCCACCGACAGGCCGCAGTTTGCGCTCTTGCAGCACGCGCAAGAGTTTCGGCTGCATCTCCAGTGGTAGCTCACCAATTTCGTCTAGGAAGACCGTGCCGCCGCTGGCCTCCATGAACAGCCCGGGGCGCGCCGTCCTGGCGTCGGTAAACGCCCCTTTCACGTGCCCAAAGAGTTCACTCTCAATCAGGGAGGCAGGGACTGCCGCGCAATTGATGGCGACGAAGGGACCTTGACGGCGTTTGCTCCCAGAATGCAGAGCCCTGGCGACGAGTTCTTTCCCGGTGCCGCTTTCGCCTGAAACCAGCACCGACACATCAGACTCGCCGGCACGCTGGAGCAGGTCGTACACGCGCTTCATGGGCCTGCTATCGCCGACCAATTCTCCGGCGTAGTTTTGAACGTTGAGCTGCGTCTGAAGGCGAACGACCTCCTGCTCCAACCGCCGGTGTCTTGTCGCTCGTTTGACCGCCGCGGCGAGCGTCACTAGTTCAAACGGCTTGGTGATGAAGTCATACGCGCCAACACGCAGCGCCTGAATGGCCGACTCCATACTGCCAAAGCCGGTCACCACAATCACTGGGACATCCGGCACCCGCTGCATCAGCTCAGCGCAGACTTCGAGGCCGTTTTCCTCCCCAGCTAGGTTGAGATCCGTGATCACGACGTCCAGGTCGTGCTGCGTGGCAAAGCTGACCCCCTCAGCCCCCCGCTGCCGCCATTCGACTTGAACGCCGTGGGATTTCAGGCCGTCGGCGATCAGCTGGCACTGGTCTAATTCATCGTCAATGACCAGGACTCGAGTTGGGTCGTTGAAAAGGGAAGCTGACATCTGGGTTCGCGTTTCTTCATACTACACGCGGTCACTTGGATTTCATAGCGTGCTCCGACGCTCTGTGGTGGGCGGGGCTATTGGGGCGCCTCGTCCTCTGGGCTCCTTGTCCCCAGTGAGGCCGATTGTCCCGGACAAGGCTTCCTCCGTCACGTTCATCAGCGCTGCTACCAGGCGCAGTTCCGGCGGTGAACGAGCGATAGCGCGTGCGTCAACTTGCTGGCATGCGGCCTGCAACGTGACCTGCGCCGAACACGCAGTCATGTTCAGAAAGGATAACGAATCATTATGACGAGTATTTCAGAAGGTCAGTGGAAACAGTTGCGCGGCAAGGTCAAGGAGCAGTGGGGAAAACTCACGGATGATGACTTGGACCGCATTGATGGAAAGAAGCAACAGCTGGTGGGCCGCGTTCAAGAGCTGTACGGCCGCAAGCGAGCAGAGGTTGAACAAGAGGTTGATTCCTTGTTTAGCCGATTGGCGTGACCCCATACCACAATGCCCTGTCTTGAGCTGAACGCCAGCTCGAACTGGAGCCGCTGGCCCCTCTGGTCGGCAGCTAGTTGGTCAGTAGCTGTTTGGTCAGTAGCTGGGCTCAGCAGCTCCAAGCGGACGGGGGGCTAGATTGTTTCGTTCGCTCGAAACCTCGCTCCGGCCCGAAGAACGAAAGAACGCCTTGGTCGCGTTCGTCACGTTCGCCACCATCGTGGCCTCCCATACCATCCTGTAGACCGCCAGGGACGCGTTGTTTCTTGCGCATGTATCCGCCGCGCGTCTGCCGTTTGTATACGTAGGGATTGCGCTGGTTGCGTACCTGATCCACGGGGCCAATGAGCGAATCGTTGGGCGGTATGTGAGTCGCCGCTCGTTGGCCGTGATGCTCCTGACTTCCGGCGTGTTGACGACGGGCTTCTACTTTGCGCTATCCAGCGTGGGAACAGCCGCCTTCTACGCCCTCTACATCTGGTCCGGGGCAGTCACGACGCTGGTAGTGATCCACTTGTGGATGCTGCTGGATCGTATGTTCACGATCACGCAGGCCAAGCGGGTCTACGGTTTGGTCGGATCCGGCGCGGCCAGCGGGGCCATCGCGGGCGCTCTGGTCGCCAGCTTGCTCACGAACTGGATGAACACGTCTGGGTTACTGCTCGTTTCCGGTTTGGGTTTCTGCTTGGCTGCCCCGCTGCCTCGCTTCTTGAATCACCCAAGACGTGATTCAGTTGAGTCCGCGAGTCCCAGCGATCCAGGGGGGGGAGCGATCGCGCAAATCTGGGACCAGCCCTATGCGCGGGGACTAGCTGCGCTGGCCTTGTGTTCCGCAGCCTGTTTGACCCTGCTCGACTACGTTTTCAAGCACGCTGTGGCGAACTCTGTGTCCAACGCAGAGTTGGGGCAGTTCTTTGCGTTGACTTCGTTGGCGTTGAACTTGGCCTCTTTGCTGATTCAGGTCCTCTGCGTTGGGCCGTTGCTTCGGCGTTTCTCGTTGACCAGCGCGCTCGTGATCCTGCCGGCGTGTATCGTTGTTGGCGGAGTTGGGATGATCGTGGCTGGGGGACTGATAGCGGCGCTCGCTTTGAAGCTTCCTGATGGCACTCTGCGGCATTCACTCCACCGGACTTCCACGGAGCTTCTGTTCGTTCCTTTCTCAAATGCAGTGCGCAATTCAGTCAAACCACTGATTGACTCGGTGTTTCAGCGGGGCGGCCAAGCGCTGGCGTCAATGGGGCTACTGGCGCTGCTGGCGCTTGATACGTCGGCCCAAGTCATCAGCGGCGCCATGCTGCTGTTGGCGGCGATATGGATCTATGGTGCTGTTCGATTGCGCTCCCACTACCTCGACCTGTTTCGCAGCCAACTGCGTTGGGGAGAGATTGGAGGTGGTGACTTTCCCGATCTGGATGCGGGCTCGCTGGAGACGCTGATTGCGGCGTTAGACAGTGACAACCCAGACCGCACCTTGGCAGCCATGGGGATCCTACATCGAGAAGGCAAGACTCGCCTCATTCCCGCCCTCGTCCTGTACCATCCCCACGAGCAGGTGGTAGAGCTGGCCCTGAGACTGTTTGCCTCTACCAAGCGCCGAAGTGCGCTGCCGGCAATCCAGCGGGTGCTGCATAGCGATCACCGATCAGCATCTACCCGGGCGGCTGCCGTGACGGCTCATTCCGTCATCGACTTCGACGCTGCGCTGCTGGAAAGTTTGCAGATCGCCGACTCCGCTCCAGAAGTTCAGGGGGCAGCCCGCGTCAACCTGATCGTGGCGGAAAAATCACGACGCGAGCGTCAGGCGGCGCTCGAAGAAGTTCTACGAAGTGGCGACGAGCAAACGAAAGCAGCCCTAGCCGACGTAGTCCGCTGGCGCCGACGACGAGGGTTCACGGACGCCCTGGAACGGCTCGCGGAAGATCCCAGTCCCACAGTTCGCAAAGCCGCCTCGAAGGCCATGGGAGTGGTTCGACATCCGCGCGCCCTCGGAGTGTTGATCGCGTTGCTCCAGCACTATGAGACTCGCGAGTACGCGACGCAGGCTCTTGTCAGATACGGAGAGGACGCCCGGCGCTTGCTTGGTCGCACGCTGAGTGATCCCTCGACGCCGACGCGCTTGCGCGCACAGCTGCCTGCGGCTTTATCCAGATTCCATGCGTCACCAGAGGCTGCGGCGGAGGTGCTCTGTCGGCAGCTACTGGACGATGAATCCGGCACCGTTCGATATCGGATCCTCTTCGCCCTGGAGCAGCTTCAGCGGGCGCATGAAAATCTGGAGCTTGACTCCAGCATGCTGACTTACGCCGTCGAGCGAGACTTGTCCCGGGCGTTTCGTTATCTGGAGCGACGCCAGATCCTGAGCCGCGGGATTGCGGAAAGCGAAGCTCGTCGAACTCCTGGGGGCGAGCTGCTGGTACAAGCTGTGGCGGACAAGTGTGAGCACGCGGTCGAGCGTGTGTTTCGGCTGCTCAACCTGCTTCATCCAGGTGAACGACTGATGGTCATCCATACCGCGGCGAAGGGCGAGGACGAAAAGGCCAAAGCCGGCGCATTGGAACTGCTGAGTGAACTGATTGATGAACCCATTCGAACGGCTGTGGTCGCGTTGCTCAGCGAGACCGACGATCGACTCGAACTCGGGCGCAGCTACCACGAGCCGCTCGAGCGAGATTATGAACAGCTGCTTCGCGAGCTACTGGAGAGCACCAGCCGCGCGCTTCGGGATTTTACGGCCTACCATGTTGGAGAGCTAGGGCTGCAGGAGTTTCGCGAACCGCTCGAGCGGCTTCAAGACGACGCCTGCATTGATAGCCTGGACGTCGATATGGCTCTGAACCGACTGCGCTTGGAGTTCCGGCGTGGCGCGTGAGCTGCAGCAAGCCGAATTGCGGGCGCGACAGCTGCGTCTCAGCGCCATGCCTCACTTGCGTGATCTAGATGAGCCGACGTTGCGGCTGTTGGCGCAGGAGGCCAAAGAACATGCGTTTGCGCCGCAGGACTCGCTGTTTGAGCCTGAGAGCAGCAAGCGCAGCATCTTCCTCGTGCATGAGGGCTCGGTGCAGGTCACGAGCTCTGCTCGGACCAAGACCTGTCGTGCGCCCTGCATTCTTGGTCTGGCGGACCTCTTGTGTGGTTATCCTACGCCGATGGCTGCTACGTGTCGCAGCCGGGTGAAGGCGTTTGAGCTGAATGCCAAGCTCTTGCTCGACGCCTACCAAGTCGGATTTTCGGCGTTGTTGATTACATCAAAAGCGCTAGCTCAGGATGTGCTGGCTGAGCGTGCTGGAGTGCCTTTGCGATCCAAGTCGGAGAAGGCGTCGGAGCAAACCGGTTCGAGTTTCAGCGAGCGCGTGCTCCGGCTGCGACGTCATCCGACCCTCGTGGGAGCCAACATGGATGCCGTGATTGACGTGGCACGTATCTCGCGGGACGTGGCGTTGAGTCGCGGGCAAGCGCTGTGGCGCCGTGGAGAGGCGGCTGACTTCTTCGTGTTCGTCGACTCCGGCGATATCAGCTGCTCGAACGCCGCGAGTGACGCCGGCGTGGGTCCTCTGAACGGATTGGGGTTCGCGGAGGCGGTACTTGGGGTTCGGCGGCCGTTCACTGCCCGTACGGAGCGAGACGTCTTAGTTCAACGAGTCCCGGTGGATGCCTTTCTCGCCGTTCTCGAGACCCACTTCACGCTGGCGAAGAACGTATTGCGTGAGCTGGCGTCCCGCACGGTGATTCAAGCAGGATCATTTCAATAGTGAGCGTACTCACCAAATCGGGATTCGCCAAGGCGCCCGGTGAGACATAATGTCCCGCTCGAAATAGCGCTCTTGCGCTGACCAATTTGCGCAAGAAACGCGGTTCACGCGCCGGTTTTCGTTTTGGTCTGCAACTTGCTGTGCGCTTTCCCATCGCGCGGAGCGAGCCTCCGCCGAGTAGCGCGAAGATTGACTTTGACAAGGAGTAGATATGAGACAGTTCGTTACCCCATTGCTCTTGGTTCTCGCTTGTGCCTGTGGCGAAGACGGAAACATCGCGGATGAGGTGGATCAGGAGATAGACTGCGCTGGTATCTGTGGTCGCTACGCAGACTGCTTTGACTTGGACTATGATGTGCTGGCCTGTCAGGAGGCCTGCGAGGACCGAGCGGAACGGGACTCTAGCTTCGAGTCGACCGTAGATGCCTGTGACGAGTGCATTGATGACAAGTCGTGCTCTGAGGGAACATTCAGCTGCACCGACCAATGTGCAGCTGTCGTTCCCTGAGTAGGTAGAGCGCGCGCAGCGAGTCCTGCCGTTCATGGTTCTGTCGGTCGCTGTCTTGGCATGACCGCTGCAACGTCTGTTGGGGTCACGGGTGAATGAGCACCCGCGGCCCAACGGATACGGCGGATTATTGTTACGAAAGGATACCCCTGATGATCAAGATGAAGAAACACTTTGCACCGCTGTGCTGTTCGCTGGCGAGTGTTGTGCTTGCGACCAGTCAGGCTGTGGCTGATGACGACGTTGAGTCTCCTTGGTCCGTTAATGCTGAGGCGGCAGGGGCAGCGCCGGTGACGGAGCCGCAGTCTGATGCGTATGGCGTCGGCGTTGCTGGCGGCTTGGGCGTTTACCGCGACACAATTCCAGAGATCGAGCTGGGGGTTCGGATTGGCGGAGAGTACATCGCCAG
>JBNLEN010000153.1:0-14905 GCA_050304975.1 Polyangiaceae bacterium | reverse complement strand
AACGAGGCCTACTGGGCCGGAGGCCCCGAGGAGCCCGAGCGGGACCCCAGTCTGCCGCCGCCGGCGCATCTGCAAGACAAGCCTGGTGGTTGCGGCTGTCGCGCTGTGGGACACCAAGACTCCTCAGGTGCTGCCTGGGCGGCGCTATTGCTCGGCTTGGCACTCTCGGGGGCGCGGACTCTTCGAACCCGCAGCTAGGCCCAATTCATTGAACGCCGGCGCGACGAGGGGTCAGCGCCGGCGCTAAGTGGCCAGGGGGGGATGCCAGGTCGGGCGCGCCACGGGGCTCTCCCAGGGGCAAATTTGCTTGGGATAGACGGATTTCTCAGGGCGAAACTGAGTCTGATCCAGCAGGCTGTTGGCGCGAATGATCACCACGGTCTCAAACGCCCGCGGATAGGCAAAGAGATGCGTGCCGCAGCGCGGGCAGAAGTGCGCTTCAATCCGGCCTTTGCCTCCCTGATACTCATAGCTTTGGGTAGCGCCATCAACCGCGAGTTCGCGGGCGGAAAAGGATAAACCTGCCAGACGCATGCCACCGTTGAGTCTGCGGCAGTTGTCGCAGTGGCAAAGGAATTGAAAGCTGGGGGCTCCAAGGCAGTGGTAGCGAACTGCCCCGCAATGACAAGAACCCCGATACTCCGCCTTAGTCACTTTGATGCCGAACCTCCTCGCGCCTGATGGAGCGCGCTGAAGCTTAGCGCAGCGCCGCCTGTCTTGCGAGCGAGTGGTGGACGCTGCCCGACTACAGTCGCATGTATTCGCGGGCCTTCGTCGTGACGAAGTAGCCGTGTGGCCAGTGGCGATAGAAGTCCGCTTCGATCACGGTGTTGCCGGTGTGAGGATGCGTCTTCTTGCTGACCTTGCCGATCACGCGCACGAGCGAGCCTTGGCCTAGCTTCAGTTTGCCTGCCGCGTCGCCTGGCGCCAGCTTGACGAACGCGTGGACTACACCGAATTCGTGGTCGCTGACGGTCATACGGCAGGTCTCATCATCAGTGGTTTCGCACAGATTGCGTGCCTGGCGCGTGCGGATGCTGAGCGCGAGATCGACGTTACCGGACTCATCATCTCTGCGAGACTTGACTACACCGAACACACTGACGCGCTTGCCGACCCAGTCCTGGAACTTACGTCCCGCCATGACGGGGTCGTACCTGCGAGCACCTTGTGCTGCGTCAGCTTCCCCATCGATGGGTTCGTAGTGCTTTGAAAAGCCGTAGGGGCCGGCACCCGCGCAGCTCGTGAGTGTGCAACATATCCAAAGGGCCGCCGCAAGTGGTAGCCAATGACAACGCTGTTCGACTACGCCATGGTTTAGCATCAACCGCTTACTAGCATAGCTGTCATGCTCTGCGGAGACGTCGCTTCAGCTGATCGCCGAACACGCGAACCAAGAGCTCCAGCGCGAGCAGCGCCAAGACCAATAGCGCCCATTCGGGTGAGGCGTCGATCTCATGGCCCGCGGCGCCGGTTGTCGCTCGGGCCTCTGGGGAGTCTTTGTCCAACGGGGGCTGGATCAGCTCCTCGGCGTCCAGCACGACCAGCCGAGTCTCTTTCTTGCCCTCCACCTCTACGTCGTAGCTGCCCGTAAGTGTGGGGAACACCAGGGTTTGCGCCTTGGAACCGCCAGCGCTTGGGGACAAGACCAGCGGGCCAGTGGGGCCTTCGATAGCGAGTTCGGCGTCCGACGGGAAATGCCACGGGCTGCCCGCGACACTGCGTCGAGGGCCAGTGCGCAGCCGCGCCTGCTCCAGCGTTGCCTCGAGCAGCGCCAAGAACCCGGGTCTCAAGCTGAAGTCGCTGTGCTCGATCGACGCAGGCAACCCGACGGTTAGGATCAGGCCGCGCGCCAGTTCGCGTCGGAACAGCCAAGGCACTCCGTCGGTCCAATTGCCAGCGATGGTCGCGCCTGGCAGATCTGCGGCATCCAGTCGAACGCGGCCTCGGGCATCGATGTCGGCCAGGCTTCTCGCTTCATTGCCCAACCAGCCCACGCTCTCGACGTCCAGATTGATGGAGGTCGTGGTCTGTTCCCACAGCGCTCCTTTGCGGGCGAACGGCTCTGCGGACGCGGCGAGCTGGGCGGAGGCCGCGCTCGGCCCCAGCAGGCCCAGCGCCACACCGCCGCGCTCGACCCATTCGGTCAGTGCCGTCCGTGATTCTGGCGACAGACCAGGCGGATCGTCGACGACAAGCGCCGCGTAGCCCGCGAGGTCTTCTGCAGCCACTGGCAGGCTGCCGAGCGGTTTGAGTGTCAGGCTCGGATCGAGCGCGCCTAGCGCTTGCTCCAGTAGCGTCGGTCCGCCGGTGATCGCAGAAGCTTTGCTGGGATCAGCAATCACGGCCACCACCAGCTCTCCCAGCTCCCGGGCCACTCGCGCTTGGTTGTCGCGCTCAATCGCATCACTACCCGAAATCGCGACGGCCAATTCCATGCCCATGGCTGCGTCGTTGATGCGCAGTTCTTGTTCACCAGCAACGGACTTGAGCTCCAGGCTCGCCAGTGGTTCCCCGTCGGTTTCAGCTGCTAAGTGCAGTTTCAATTGGCGCCCGGTCGCTGCTTTGCCTGTGCTGCAGCCAACCTTCACAGTCACACCTCGGCCCTGGCGCTGCGCCGATGCGATCCCGCAGTTGTCGACTTGCTCGCTCAGATCTGGCAGCGGTGTCCACAGCTCTGGTTCTCCTTCAGGCAGGCGTTCGGTTGCCAGATCGCTGAGCAATACGACCCGCTTGTCCACGTGAGGTAAATCTTTCAACGACGAGCGCGCCAGAGCGATCGCTTCTTCGAGGTCCGTTGGGCGGTCGCTGATTTCGACCGAGGCGAGCGCGCTGCGCGCCGCGTCGAGTTCGGGAGTGGGGCTGAGTAGCAAGCGGGCTGGTTTGCCTGCGAGGATGAACGCGATGGCGTCCCCCTGACGCGCGGAGCCCAGCAACTGCTCCGCCCCAGTGATAGCCTGCTCGAAGCGACTGCGTCCGTTCGACGTGCGAGCACGCATGCTCTGTGAATCGTCGATCACGATGGCCATGGCCACCGAAGCTCCCGAGGGTCGGTCGACGCTGAGTCGCTCACACGTGACGAATGGTGTGGCGCCAAGCACGGCGAGCGCCAGCACCATCAGGGCGCGCATGCTGAGCAGCACCCGATCTTCCAGGCGGCTACGCTGCTCCGAAGTGACGACGATGGTGGGGACCAGATGCGCGGGCGGAAACTCCTGCGTTTTGGTTTTCCCCCGCCGTAGCAAGTGAGCCACGATGGGGGCTGCTACGAGCAGACCGACCAACAGAGCGAGCGCGGTTCCAAAACTCATCCGAGGCCCTCCGCCGCACGCAGGATCTGCCTCAACACTTCGATAGGCTCATCGCTCGTCTGGCAGTCGATCAGTCTCCCGCCGTGCTCCAGCAGCTTGTCTTGCCATAGCACCCGCTGTCGCTCCAATGCAGCCAGGTATCCTTCGCGCGCCTGTTGGGCATCGGTCTCGATCTCTGCGTCGCCGTGGCTGGCCTTCAGGCGCACGGCACCCTGAAAAGGAAACGTCGCTTCCACTGGGTCGAGCACACGCACGGCAATGGCTTTCCGGTTGCGATTCCCCAAGGAAGAAAAGGCCTCTTCGGAATGCTCGGGCAGGTCCAAGAGGTCACTGAAGAGCACCACCAACGAGCCTCGCCGAGCGCGTCGCGCGACCGGTGTCAACAGTGGCTCCAGCTTGACTTGTTGGACCTCTTCATCGCCCCCGAGGCGAACGTTTTCGAGCGCCATCGTCAGCCGTTCAAACGCCTCTTTGCCCCCAGTCGAAGGCAGCGGGATGACGCCGTCACCCCCGAGCCAGTCGAGGGATAGCAAGTCCCCCGTGGCGATCGTGACGCGCCCTAGTGCTGCTGCCAGCAACGCGGCATACGCGTACTTGCTAGCTTTGGCTCTCGGACTCTTGAAGGCCATGGACGCGGTGGCGTCCAGGATCAGACAGGCACAGCGCTCAGTGTCGGTTTCAAACTGCCGGATCAACAGGCGACCGTGGCGCAACATCGCCCGGTAGTCCAGGCGCCGCAGATCATCGCCGGGTACGTAGTCGCGATGGCCGTCGAACTCGACGCCGCTACCGCGTCGGATGCTGCGGTGAACCCCGCTGTACAGGCCTTCTGTCAGTTGTTGCGCCTTTAGGCGCAGGGGCGAAACCTGCCCCCAGTCGAGCAGCGTCGCCGGCGAGTGAGTGCTGGGATTCACAGGTTGGACCTCATCGTTTCTGGCCCGCTACTGTGAGGCTTGCTCGCAGGCGTGAATGATTTTTGGACTCAGCAGGATTGGGTCCAGCTGCGCGTCGCTATCGTCCTTCAGCCAAAGGCGACACGATTCAGCGGCCGAACCTGGGGCGTCCAGCGCCACGTAGGCCTCCAGCAGCGAGCGGTGAATCGTGGCGCGTTGAGGCTTGGTCAGCTCCCCTTCCGACAGGAAGCTCAACCCCAATTTGACTGCTTCCAAGTAACGTCCGCCGCTGACGTGGCCATTGAGTTGAGGCAAGCCTTCAGCCACTTTCGCTTGGGCGCTGCGGTCGTCGCCGCCGGCTTGTTTTTTGGTGAGCAGCGTCGCCTGGGTGGCGGCTTGCTTGCCAGCCTCCGTCAGTTCGATGTCGACGATGGGAAGCAGCACGACGTCTCCGCGGCTCAAACGTTTGCCTTTGCGGTCGTTGTATTGGTCGAGCATCCACGCTTTACGCCGGTCACCGAGAAAACGATACGCTAGGCCGACCACTGTTTCGTTGCCAGTGGCGACGAATCGGAGGTTGTACGGGATCACAATTTCTGCGTCTTCCGGTGGAAACAGCCACGCTTTGGAGTCGTTGGCTTCGGCCAGCGCGTGAGCCCGGTGCTCACCACCCAGCAGCCGTTCCGACAAGTCCTTCCATTTGTAGCCTTTGCCGATGCGGACGTAGGTTAGCGCGGGGACCTCGAGTCTCATGCCCGGTACGATTTTCGTTCCTCCCTGGGCATCCAAGGTGTTGGCCACGACCAGCAGCTTTTCGTGTTGGATCTTTCCGTAGAAGCGCTCAGCAATTCCCGCCAGCGTGTCACCTGGCTGTACGATGTAGGTAAAGCCACTCGCCCCCGCGCTGACGCAAAGCAACGTAGTGATACAAACGAGCGCTGCGGCTGCGCGTTTAGCTTGGTGCGACAGGAGCATGGTCGGGATCCGGGGTGGAGGGGGGGCTGGCGGGAGTCTGGCTATCGGAAGGTGCGCCAGGCCGGCGTAGCATGCCGGCGGCCAGAACGCACAACAGCGGGCTGATGGTGATGTGATAGCGATCGTCACCAAAGAAAAGCGCGTGGGTCAACGACGTCATGAAGATGACGCCCCACAGCCAGTGGGCCGCAGGTCCGCTGCGAGGGGCCCCCGGCAAACGCAGCGCCACCAGGATCGGAGCCAATACGATCAGCCAGAAGAGCGGGTGTTCGGGATCTCCCAGCGCGTAAACGGTGAAGCCCAGCAGAGCCACGTTGGCTAGCAGCTGCGCTGGAGTCCAACGTTCCTCTGGAGTTGTCCCCGCTCGCCGCGCCAAACGTCGCGGTGGGATCCAGCTGACCACACTGAATGCCGCCGCCAGCATCAGCAAATGGTGAAATAGAGTCAGCGTACTACGCGCGCGCTGCTTGCGCGGCTCTGGCCAACTCTGTGGGTCGGCTTCCGCCAAGTACCCAACGGCGAAGGATTCGTGATTGTAGGTGTGGGCCAGCTTTTGCGGGATCAGGGAAAGCCACCTAGCCGGATCCTCGAGGATGCGATCGCGCCCCACCTTTGCCCAGCACCGATCTTGTTGGACTTGACCGGTAACCACTGGGCAGCCGTCCTCAGCGGTCAATGTCACGAACCGTCCTGTTTCCGTGATTGCGCCGATGGCCAGGTTCCAGCCGCCATTGGTCGAGATCAATGCACAGCCGTCCATGGTGCGGCAGTTGCGAATCGTCCACGGAGCGATCACCAGCAACGCGCAGACGCCGGACAAGGCCGTGCAAAAAACCGGGCGTTTGAGTTTTTGCCAGAAGCTGCTGCCGACTCGTGCGCTCCAAAAAACCAGCAGCATCAGCGGGACGGCCAAGAGCGCCGTCGGACGCACGAGCGCAGTCAAACCCAGCACAATGCCGGCTAGCGCCGCTCCCTTGGGGCTACGGAAGCTGAGCGCTAGTAGTCCCGCGAGTGCCACTCCGAACGCGGACAGCGCTTCCGTCATGACCAGCGCGGTGTAGAGAATCAACCCGGGATGTACCGCGCAGAGTACGGCCGCTAGCCGCGCCCGCGGGGCCGACAGATACTGCAGAGCCAATCGATGGACCACTCCGACAGTCAGCGCGCCCACGACGGCGTTGGCGATGGGCGCTACCAAAAGGGATGAACCGAATACCTTGTACAGCAACCCCAAGAATCCGCTGTAGCCCACCGGGTAATGGCACCACGGCTTCCAGGTGGCGATGCCATTGATGACCACGTCTTCCGAGTAGCCTAGGCCTTCCGCAATCCGAGTGGCACCAAAGTGGTAATAGTGCCCATCCCAGACCGGCTCTCTGCCCCAGGCGATGGCGACGAACAGCCGCGGCAGAATCGCGACCAGCATCAAGCTGAGCGTGAAGGACCAAGGGTCGGCTGCTACCCGCTGCTCTGGCAGCCGAGCGGAGGGGAGCGCTGCTGCAGGTCCCACTACCTGGTTTCGCTCTGCCCGTGCTGATTCCGCCATTCTCGATACCGCTTCAGATATGTTCTCGAGACCTGCATCACGTCCAACTTGAGATACTTAGCCAGCTCGGTGACGAAACCGCGCAGGTATACAAACGCTGGCAACTCACCGAAGCGTTCATCTTCGATGGCCGTTAGGTAGGCCGTCGAGATCTTCGTCCGTTGGGAAATTTCCTGAAGCTCCACGCCTTGGGATTCGCGGACTTTGCGCAGCAATTGGCCTGTGAATACCGTCTCTGCTTTCAACTCTTGAGCCAACTCCTCGCGCAGCATGGCCCGTTCGGCTTCCAGTGCTGCGTCCAGTTCAGGGTTGCGTGGCTCGGGCTGTTCGTCTTGTGAGGGGAATGTCGAGACGTCGTAGGCTCGCCGGCGCAACGGATCGAGGAGCGTGTCATGGGCCTCGTCGATCAACGCTTGGGCTGCAGCCAGCTCGTCCTGCTTGACGAGGGAAGTCAGAGGCAGGCTGCCTTCTTTGTAGATATCGCGCTGGCGTCGGTAGGCGCGACGCAATTCGTCGTCTGCTGCTCCGCGGTGCGTGAGCAGCACGTCGTACAAAGTGGGCTCTGCGCTCACTAACGGGATTTGTTCGTTTCGCTCTTCGTGTTTGCGCCCCACCAGAGCGAGCACGCGGCGCGCGATACGTTCGATGTTTCGCGCGCTCTTGCTGGTTGGACCATCGATCAGCAGCGGCCGGCGGCGCGATACGCTGAGCCAGACCGTGTCATCCCGCTCGATGTGTCCCGCGTAGTCGAAGCGCATGCCCAGGTAGCGCTCCGCCATGTCGCGCATGGCCAGCCCGAGTTCCGTATCCGTGCGGGCGCGCGCGCCATTGATCACCAAGCGCGGCCGGATCAGGCTGAGCTCATGCGCGGCGGTGTTGGCCAGCCCGGTGTCGAAGCGTGCCAGCGTTCGAACCAACTCCTGAGGCATGGGTAGCGGCGGCAGCGTCTGCAGAGCTCGGTCGAGCATGCGCAGCCGAAAGCGATCTTTGAGCAGGGTCCGCCGCATCCGTCTCAAGAATGCCGCGCAGGCAAATCGATAGGTGCCCTCCACACTGGGAGGGTCGGGCATCGAGACGAGCATGCTCAGATCGGCCCCCAGGAACAGGTCGAGGGTTGCCGAACTGGTGCCGGCTCCCAGGTCGAGCAGCACGTAGTCCACGTCGTGTTGACGTAGCTTGCGGGCCCAGCGGGCTTTGCGGCCCGGTCGTAGCGGTGAGGTGGTGCCGATGCCGTATGCCTGCGGCAGCAGCTCCAGCCCGGGGATGGGGCTTTCTACAGGCGCGAAATCGTTGATTTCGACCTCCCCGTCGACGGAGGTCGGCTGCGGAAATGGCATGTCCAGCATGGTGTGCAGACTCGCTCCGGCGGGGTTGGCATCGACCAACAGCACGCGTCGTCCCAGCTGGGCCAGATAGACCGCGGTATTTACCGCCACAACGCTACTCCCGACGCCGCCCCGAGTGCCGGCGACGGCCAGTAGGTGGCGGACTCCCGGCGGAGGAGCCGAGGGGGGCGGGATCTGGGATGAGGGGGGCGGCTCGCTGGGCAGCATTCGGGGGCCCCAGGGCTACCAACTTGCTTCCGGGTTCGCTAGGGTGCTTGCCAATGATTCGCTACGTCGGTTCGTCCCGGCTGGTCCGCTTCAGCTGTGCGGTCCTGTGCTCGGCACTTCTCGGCTGGGGGATGCTGAACATCCTTTCCTGCCAGACTCAACCCAATCCCAACGGGGAGCCGGCGGCCACGGCCCCGGCGGACAAGCCTGGAGTCATCGAGCTGCCCGGGATCGAGACCAAGGAGCTGACCAAGCGGGAGCAGGAGCAATGGTCCAGTTACGTGACCGAGCTGTTGGCGCCCTGTCCCGACCAACCTGTCAGCATTGCCCAGTGCGTGACTGAAAAGCGGGACTGCGACAGCTGCCTGCCCAGCGCGAAGTTTCTTGCCAAGCAGGTCACGGCTGGCAAGTCGCGTTCTCAGGCAGAGTCTGCTTTCCGGATGCGATTCTCGCCTGACACTCAGAAAGAGTTGGAGTTGGGGGACTCGCCCGTGAAAGGGGCGCCGGATGCGGCTGTCACGATCGTGGAGTGGGCGGACTTCGAATGTCCATTCTGCGGGATGGCGACGCCAATCGTTGGCAAGCTGGTCAAGCAGTTTCCCGGCAAAGTGCGCGTGATTTTCAAGCACTTTCCGTTGCCTGGACATGAGCACTCGGAATCCGCCGCTCGCGCGGCGACTGCGGCAGGAATGCAAGGCAAGTTCTGGGAAATGCACGATCTGCTGTTCAAGAATCAGCAGGGGATGAACGAAAAAGCGATCGAAGAGCACGCCAAATCGCTCGGCCTGGACATGAAGAAGTTCAACGAAGACTGGCGTAGTGAGAAAGTGGCGGACTTGGTCGCCGCCGATCGCAAGCAGGCGGAGAAGCTCTCGCTCAAAGGCACTCCCTCGATCTTCATCAATGGTCGCCTCTTCAACTTGGAGCTGTTCGATCTTGCCGAAGATTTGGAGCCCTGGGTGCAGCAGGAGATCGAATTGCGCTTGGGAAAGAATGCGGCGTCGGCTCCGGCTAAGCCTGAGGAAGCACCCGCAGCCCCGACCAAGGCACCGGACGCCCCCGCCAAAGCTACCGGAGGCTGATGCGTTTCAGCTTCGAGGGACGCGGCTGCTTTCCGACTGGTCGCCACTATCCAGGAATTGCGCATCTACTCAAGGTTGCGGTCGCGGGTCTAGCAGACGAGTTCGACAGCCAGACGGCTTTGGGCGATCTACCTTTGGTGTCGATCGACACCGAGACAACTGGTCGAGACTATGAGCAGGATCGGGTAATCGAGATTGCGTTTGTCGTTTTCCGTGCTGGCGAAATCACGGAGAAGCGTTCGTGGTTGATCAATCCGGAGCGTCCCATCGATCCTGAAGCGCAGGCAGTTCACGGTATCAGTGACGAGGACGTGAAGGACAAGCCGAAGTTCGCTGAAGTCGTGCCGGAGTTGTTGGAGATGGCGCGCAACCTGGTTCCCCTGGCGTACAACGCGGAGTTCGACAAGGCGTTCGTATTGAAAGAGTTGCGCCGCTCCGGCGTGAGGGAACAGAAGCTGCCACCCGCATTTCGTCAGGGGGTGCGCTGGCTTGACCCACTGGTTTGGGCTCGGGCACTGCAAGCTGAAGCGAAGAGCAAATCTCTCGGGGCGATGGCGGAACTGCTCAACATCGAGCTGGAGCAGGCGCACCGGGCGACCGATGACGCTGCGGCCGCCATGCTCGTGATGCGTGAGTTCTTCAAAGACGTGAGGGTGCCCAAGATGTACGGCGCATTCATGCAAGAGCAGATGCGCTTGAGCCGCGTGCAAGAAGAAGAACGCCAGTACTGGCGCATGCCCTAGAGCGCCGTTCGGCGGCATTGGCACACCGCCATTCGGCGGCATTGGCACCGCTCGGCGCTGTAGGTGTTTGAACTATCGCAGCGATCAAACTGGTTGCTGCTCTAGCGGTTAGGGTGAACGAACTCCCCCGTCTGGCTGACTTGGGGGCTTCATCAGATCGGAGTCAGGATCATCCTGAGGAAGATCCAGTCGCATCTGCACGTCTAGGAAAATGCTCTGCTGCGGATGCACGCTGATTGTTCGATGTTCGGATGGGGCCTTGGGGTGATCAAAGCGTACGTAATGAGTGCCAGGTCGCAGCGGGATCGGGGTTGCAAACGGAGTCGTCGCCACTTGTTGGCCATCGACGAACACGTGAGCCCAGGGACGAGCGACGGCTCGGAGGCTGCCGCCCTGTTTCGGTAGCAGCTCGAGCGTGGTGTTCTTTTCCGCTGGCTTGCCATTGCCCTGAAGAAAGTGTTCGACGCTGAAGCTACCCGCGACGATCAAGACGGTGCAAGCGGCGTAAAACCGGAGCGCGGATATCACCGGATGCAGATCACGAGCGATGCGTGCGGGCGCGGCTGGTGGCGGCTGGGCCTCCACCATGTTGGCTCCTGCCAGGGCTTCTTGGATGATGGGTTGCGGGTTGGCGTCGCCGAACTGACTGAGCGCTTGCTCCAACACACGCGACATTTCCCCCGCGTCGGCAAAGCGATCGGCTGGGAGCTTCTGCAGCGCGCGGTGGATGATTCGCTCCACGGCGGGCGGTAGATCTGGCAACAGCTGACTCAGCGGAGTTGGCGGCTCGTGTCGAATGCGCTGCGAAGTGCTGCGATTATCCTCCGCGTCGAAAGGGCGCTTGCCGCAGAGCAGTTCGTAGAGCACCACCCCCAGCGAAAACAAGTCGCTGCGAGCATCAGCAGGCTCCCCGAGTACCTGCTCGGGTGACATGTAGGAAGGTCCGGAGAAGCCCGTCTCGGTTTCGAGTCGCTCAGCGGGGGAGCCCGCACTTTGGTCGACGGCGAGGAAGAAGTTGCCGAGCTTGATTTCACCCTCCGTCGAGATCCAGATGTTTCTCGGCTGCACGTCGCGGTGTACGATCTGCTGCTGGTGCACGTATTCGAGCGTTCTGCAGAGCATCAAGCACACCGCCAGCGCGGCCTGCATGCTGAACTTTCCCAACTCCTGCTGAACCTGATCTAGGGTCCAGCCGTCGACGAACTCCAGAACTTGCCACATCCGCGTGTCACGGTTGACGTAGTCATACAGTTGGACGATGTTCGGGTGATGCAGACGGGCGAGCACTTGTGCTTCGCGGGCCAGGGGCTCAGCGAACGCCGAGTCAGGCAGCACGTTGGGGCTCAATGCCTTGATCACGACGGGTCTGCCCAGGGAGACTTGCCGTCCCAGATACCACACGGTTGCTGGTCCCGAGCGCAATTGCCTCACGACTTCGCAGCCCTCGAAGTGGGGGTCGCTCGTCATTTTCCCGGCAACCTTTCACACCCCCCAAAACTTGGCAACCTGTATCAGAAGGTCACCGCACTATAAGGGATGCGGCCGCGGCCAAGCGTTTTGCAATGAGTGTCGATCCCCCCAGTTCGCAGTCTCGCGAAGGACAGCCGCCAAGGGCAGACGGGCCTCCTTCAGCGCAGCCGACGACTGAATCAGGCCCAGGGGGGGCTGGCAACAATACCGAGGCCGGGGCGTCCTGGTGGCGGCAGTTTCGCGAGAGTCTACCGGAGCCGGTCGGCGCTGGCGTTGGCGCCCTGAGCTGGCTGCTGCAAAAACGTGTCAGCTTCGGGGTGGCGTTTTTCCCCTTGCTGCTCCTGTGCTTTTTCGTCTTTTCGCGGAGCCCGTGGACCAACTACATCTTTGACGAACAAGAAGCTCTGCTGGCCAATCCCTACGTCAACGGTCAGGAGGTCGGCTTCTTCGATGTCCTGACGCGAGACTTTTGGGGGCTGCCGCCGACGCGGACCATCGGCTCCTACCGACCTCTGCCCAATGTGGTTTGGCGGTTGCTTTGGATGCTGTCTGAGCGTCCATGGTGGCCGCATTTGTTCAACATTGTGATCCACGCGTGCAATGCGGCCCTACTGGCGACGTTGGCGCAGCGCTGGCTGAACTCGAGGCTTGCCGCGTGGTTGTGCGGACTCACTTTCGCGCTCAGCGCTGTATTGACCGAGGCGGTGTGCGGCGTGGTCGGCATCGCCGATGTGCTGAGCGGATTGTTCACTTTGTTGGTGCTTTGGGCACTTCGGCTGAGCTGGTGGTGGCAGCTGCCATGTGCGTTCGGATTCTTGTTTCTTGGGCTGATGTCCAAGGAGTCTACGCTCACGGTGACGCCGCTCGTCGTCTGGGTGGCGCTCGTGGTGGCTCCTTTGGACCACCCGAGTAAGCCCTGGCGTTGGCTGAGACCCGCGCTCGTGGCTATTGGTGCTCTGGCTGCATTGATCGCCTACACGGAGTTGAGAAAGCGGTTCTTTCCGGTCGCCATGCCCCCGGAGTTTCAGGCGCCCCTGCCGGAAACCGAGCCGCTGCTGAAACGGGGATTCCACGAGTTCCTACGTTGGTTTCAGCAACCTCGGCTGCCCGCCGATCCGATCAATAATCCTCTGGTTGAGGGCAACACTGCGGAACGTATCTCAGGGGCACTACGCGTTTACTTCCGAGGCCTGGTCCAGGTGGTCTTTCCCTGGCAACTCAGCGGCGACTATTCCTATCCGCAGGAGCCGGTGCCGAAGCAACTATTCTCTTTGGAATCGGTACTTGGTGGTGCGGCGATGATACTGCCCCCTTTCATTGGACTGGGTGCGTGGCTGCGAAGTATCTGGTTGGAACGTTCCGATGACGTTCACGCTCCCGGCAAGCGGCGTTTGCTTTGTGTGCTCGCGCTGACTCTGGTTTGGGTCCCGCTGACATACTTCCCCCATTCCAACATCCCCATCGTGCTGCCCACCGTGCGTGCGGAGCGCTTTTGGTACCTGCCCGTAGTGTTGTCATCGTTGCTTTGGGGCTACCTGCTATGGCGAGCCTATGAGTTTTGTCTGCGACATTGGTCCCGAAGGGTGGCCGTCGGGGTCGTCCTGGTTTTCCTGGGCTTTCAGGGCATCCGAGCTCGAATGCACGCGCTCGACTACCGCAGTGACCTGGCGTTCTGGGCCGCCACAGCGAGCGCTGTCCCCAACAGCGCGAAGGCGCATCTCAACTACGGCGTGATGCTGGGAGCTCGCGGCAAGCTCGATGAGCGTCTGGTCGAGAATGGGCGCGCGCGAGAATTGGCGCCCGAGTGGCCAATGGCTAATGTCTACTATGGTGACACGTTGTGCCGGTTGAAGCGCCTCGACGAGGCGTGGCCACACTACAAGCGCGGTTTTGAGTTGGGGCCGAACGAACAGAGCCTGATCGCCCTCGCGCTGCAGTGCATGTGGGATGCCGGCGCGATTGAGGCCCACGCAGCAGAGCTGAAAGAATTAGCCAAGCAACACAAGGGGAGCTGGCTGGCGTACCTCGCCAACGACGTTGTCAACAACGGAAAGAAACATGGGGGGGTGGATCCCAGGTATCGTCCGCGTGGCTACAATCAAAAGGCCCGAGACAAGAAGAAGCAAGAGCAGAGCAGCAGCGCAACGGCGTCCGCTCAGCAGCAGACCGCCCAGACTGCGACCGCGTCTGAGGTGGATGACTAGCCTGGGTATCGCCCGTTAGTGAGCGAACAGCCAAGCGAGTCCCGCGGCGCTCAACCCCAGGACCAACAGCGCCAACAGCGCAATCAACACGTCAGTTGCCCCCCACATGCCTTTGGCTGCGGGGGGCGAGCTACCGCGGACCGGTGGCTTGGCGACGCTCGCCGCCCCGCGGCTCGACTCGGCGCGCCTAGACGGAGCTTCGCTGATCGGGCCGCTGCTTCGACCAGGCTTTCGCGACTTTGGTGAGGCGTCATCATCTGCGGGATCCACGTTGGGTGGCTCCACGGAATCATCGATGCGTTCGTCAGCGGCTGCATTGATTTCGTGCAATGTTTGGGTCAGCGGGTCCCGCAATTGCAGCCGGGTGTTGCCCAAACCGAGCTCTTGCCCAGGGACCCAAACCGATTCTTTTTCAATCAGTTCGCCATCCAGGGTGGCGCCGTTCTTTGACCCCAGTTCCTGCACCACGACGCGCGCGCCTCGGCGCTCGAGTTGCAGATGCCGGCGCGACACATCTTCGTCAGTCAGCAGTAGGTCTGCCGACTTCTGACGGCCAATCACATACTGTTTGCCGAACTTGATGAGCAACAGTTCGGCTCCTTCGTCTGGGCCCCCGACGACGAGCGCTCTTGGACAGCTTGGTTGGCCTTCTTGCTCCAAGGCTCCGGCGACCAATCCCAACGCGATCTGGCGAGTGAGGTCTGCGGCATTCTCGCTCGGCGGCGCGTGCTTCATGGACACTTGCAGCCAAATCCGGCCTACCCGAATGAGGTCCCCATCTTTGAGCACTCGCGGCGCCCCCGGGGACAACTTCACGGGGCCGACGAACGTGCCGTTCGTGGAACCCTCATCCAAAACGATGTAGTCAGCACCGCGCTGTCGAATCGACGCATGACGCTGGCTGACGCTCGGATCTGGCAGCATGAGCTCACAGCTGCTGCCACGACCGATCACGATTCGCGGAGAATCGAGAGTGATCGGGGGCACTTTGACATCGCCAGAGCGCACGCTGAGCGTGACAGGCACGAAGCCACAATATCACTCCACAAAGTTGGCCCGTCCTGCCCATTCGGCATACGTGCATCGATAACCCAGTTTTTCGGCTCCACGGTCGATAACCGGAAGGAC
>JBNLEN010000152.1:0-14990 GCA_050304975.1 Polyangiaceae bacterium | reverse complement strand
CGCGCATTGGCCGTCCGCTGATCTTGACAGAGCTACAGCCCGAGTGGGGCCCGGCGACCCGCTGGACCGACAGCTACAACCTGTACGACTGGGGTTTCCGTGAAATATTCACACCCGACTTTCGCGGCGACAGTGGCCTTCAAGCGGGCACCACCGCAGACTTCGCGATCGACGGGGTGAGCGATCAACACGCCGTGAGCGCGGCACTCAAGAGCGGCTCGAGTTTCGAAGTTTGCAACTGGGCGACGGATCTGCAAGCCGGCGACGTGGACCGCACGGTTTGCACCACGCACCAGCTGCCCGGACTATCACCGAGCTCGAATGAGCTCCCCCCGACACGCCTCGATCTGGTGCGGCTGTCGTCTCTTCACGCCGACGGTGACTATCTGCTTGGTCGCCTCGACGGGGATGAGCTGCAGCTTCAATTGTGGCGCGTCGGGCAGCGCGACTGATCCCTCTCTTCAGTCACGCTCCTTTGGGACTCCGGTTGGCTTCGGCTCGCCGGAGTTCCTTTTTGTCGGCTAGCGCACCAGCCGCGCTCGCCGGACAAAGTTGGACAGCGGCGCCGCACAGCGGGACCACATCGACGTCACAGCTGCCCGCCGCAGGGACCACTCCCGCAGGCGGCTCACTCCAAAACCAGCTGCTTTGGAAGGGGTTCGGGATTTTGCGCCGGGCGGGCGGGGAGTTCGCACCGGGTTCGCGCTCCGCGCGCGAACCTGACGTCAACCCATCCCCCTGACGTGAACCCATCCCCCCGACGTGAACCCCGTGTGAACCCCGCGGGCTTGTATTGGGGAATGAAAAGCCGCCTGCGAGACCGGTCCCTGCGGCGGGCAGCTTCTTCGGCGAGGTCGTCCCGGGTGCACGCTCCGGGGCGTTCAGGTGCGGAAAGGTGGTCAACTGCGGGCGCGTTCTTCTTCTCGGGCCACTTCGACGCGGAGCGCACGCCGCTTCTGGACGCCGGAAAATCTCAGGACACACGAATCCAGCCCGGACTGATTCCTTAACCCTTCAAAATCACTTGGCAATTTCTAGTAGCAACGGATGCGCTGGAGTTCACCCAGGCAACCGCGCCAGCATGATAAATCCTAACGGAACCCACCCCCAATACGCGGGGGATAACGCCCTACTGCATGAGCCCGCCAACTGCCACCGCTGGAGTGCACGAGCGCCTCGAAGTGCTCGAGACGGTAGGCACCGGTGCGTTCGGCAAGGTGTTCTTGGTGTTGGACCGTGGCACGAACCAACGGATTGCGCTCAAACGTCTTGAACGCGCGGACCCCGCCAGCGTCTACCGATTCAAACAAGAATTCCGCGCCCTGGCGGACGTCAAGCACCCGAACTTGGTGCGCCTGCATGAGCTGTTCAACCAGGATGGGCACTGGTGCTTCAGCATGGACTTCGTCGACGGCGTGCGCTTCGACACGTGGGTGCGCGGACAAGATCGCGACCGGCGTCCAAGTTCAGTCGATTCCACTCGCTCCGACCGTAGCGATGAACCCGCGCCTTCCAGTTTTGACACCATGCCGGAAAGCACGCGGCGCACGGTTGGTGAGGTGCAATTTCACGAACTGCGCTTGCGCGAATCGCTCAAGCAACTGGTCGATGGGGTTCTGGCGTTGCATGCGGCGGGCATTCTGCACCGAGATCTCAAGCCCTCGAACGTGCTGGTGGACAAGCAGGGTCGCGTCTTGATCCTAGACTTCGGCTTGGCCGCTACGACCGCTGATGGCGGCCCCAGCAGCAGCGACGGTCGCTTTGGAACGCCGGCGTATATGTCGCCAGAGCAAGCCCGCGGCGGCGCCTTGACGATGGCGGCCGATTGGTACGCCGTGGGCGTGATGCTGTACGAGACGCTCACCGGACAACTGCCGTACGGCGGCTCCGCGAGCGACATGTTGGCCGCTCGTTTGAACCGCGATCCGCGGGACCCGCGCAGCATCAACCCCAACGTCCCGTCCGACTTGGCAGACTTGGCGATGGCGCTGCTGAACCGCAACTCGACCGCGCGCCCCAACGGCTTTCAGATCGCGCAACTCGTCGGCCTCGACCCAACGGCCGCCGACAGCCCCCAGCACGTGCTGGGCGGCGCGTTCGTAGGGCGCAGCTCTGAACTCAAGGCGCTGCAGGATTCGTTCGAACAGGCGCGCGCAGGCAAGACCGTGGTGGCGCATGTGCATGGTCAATCAGGATACGGGAAGACCACGCTGGTGCGGCGCTTTTTGGCCAGTGTCAGTATGCAGCGTGAAGTCGTCGTGCTGGAGGGACGCTGTTACGAACGCGAATCGATGCCGTTCAAAGCGCTCGATGATTTGGTCGACGCGCTTGGACGCTATTTGACGACGTTGCCGGCGATCGAGGCGGCTGCATTGCTGCCGAGAGACAGCCGGGCACTGGTGCGACTGTTTCCGTCGCTCGGTCGCTTGGATGTGATGACTTCCCTGCCCGGTCGAGCGGCGGCCAAGGACCCACAGGAGCTGCGTCGCCGCGCGTTTCGAGCGTTGCGCGACATGTTTGCGCGCCTGACTGACTCACGACCGGTGGTGCTGTTCATTGATGATGTCCACTGGGGTGACGCGGATAGTGCACAACTGGTGCGCAATCTGCTGGCACCGCCGGAGGTACCTCCGCTGCTGTTGGTCGTTGGCTATCGCGATGACCGCGTCGAAGAAAACGAACTGCTGAAGACCTTGCGGACCCCGGTCGCCGCAGACGTCTCTTGGCAGACCGTGGACATTCCCGTCGGACCACTTTCGGAATTGGAAGCCCAGCAATTGGCGCAGTCCTTGGTGTCTGGACAGGCCCAGTCCGAGCGCGGCATGCGGCGCATCGCCGACGAATCCGGCGGCAACCCGCTGTTCATCTCCGAGCTGGCGCGCTTCGCCGTGACGCACTCGGAACACCCGCAAGCCGTGTCGCTACAGGATGTGGTCGCTAACCGCGTGGCCACGTTACCGCAACCCGCGCAACTGTTGCTCCGATTGACCGCCTGCAGTGAACGACCGCTATCCGAACAGATCCTCAGTCGCGCGAGTGATCTGGAGGTCAAGCAGCTGCGCTCTCATTTGGAGCGTTTGCGCGACGAGCGGTTGATCACCATGCCACTCAAGGGGGGCAGCAGCGGCAGCGAAATGCTGCATGACAAGTTGCGCCAGGCGGTACGCGGCGCGATGAGCGAATCGCAGCTGGCGAAATATCACGCTGCCCTGGCGGACGCACTGGAGCAGACAGGCTCCAGTGATCTACAAGCGATCGCCCATCACCATCAGTCTGCTGGCGCCCCCAATCGAGCCCGACTTTGGTGGGAGCGCGCCGCTGATCGGGCTGAGGTAGCCTTGGCGTTCGACCGGGCCGTGCGGCTGTATCAACGGGCGATCGAAGGCGGGACTTGGGACGAAACCTTGAAGCTGCGACGCAAGCTCGCCGAGGCGCTAGTCAACGCGGGCCGCGGGCCCGAAGCGGCGCAGGTGTTTCTGCAACTCGCCGAACACGAAAGTGAGCCCGCCGAAGCGCTCGCGTTACGCCAGCGGGCGGCAGCTCAATATCTGCGGGCAGGTCACGTGGAAGAAGCGCTTCACGAGTACCAGCCGCTGTTGGAACAGGCCGGGCTATCGTTTCCGCGCAGTCCCACCTCGGCGCTGACGTCGCTGCTGTGGAACCGGATGAAGCTGAAGCTGCGCGGACTCAGTTTCATGGAGCGACGCGAAAGTGAAATTCCCGCAGCAGAGTTGGAACGCATCGACTACTGCTGGGCTCTCGCTACGGGGCTAGCCGGAATCGATCTGGTGCGCAGCGCCCACTACCACTCGGTCGCATTTTCTCTCGCCCTGCAAGCTGGAGAGCCGGCTCGCATCGCGCGCGGCTTGGCACTGCACGCCGTGATGAAGGCGCTGGAGCACTCCGACAGCATCCCAATCGGTGCGGAACACGCGGACAACGCGTATGCACTCGCGGAACGCATTCAGGACTCGCTGTCCATGGGCTGGGCCGCCGCAGCGCAGACCATTGTGACCTTTGGCAAGTTCGACCTGCCGCGCACGATTGAACTCGCGGATGAAGCTTCCGCGTTGTTGCGCGAACGCTCTGAAAGCACCTTTCGCGAACACGGCTCGATTGAGGTCTGGTTCGCCCTGAATGCCCTCTTTCTGAGCGGGCGTTTGGATGAGCTCGCCAAGCGCGCACCCGCTTGCGCCCGTGAAGCGGAGGCGCGCGGTGATCGGTACACCCTGTCGACTGTTCGCGCCTATGCCTTGACTCTGCATTGGGCGGTCCAGGACCGACCAGAACAGGGCCGAAAGGAAGCGGATGCAGCGGTCGCCAGCTGGCCCAAAGACAGCTTCTACCATCAGCATTGGGCGCGCTTGAAGTCGGTCTGCTTTCTGGATTTGTACGAAGGCGAGGGGCTGCGCTGCATGGAGCGCGTGCAGAAGTATCGGCCGCGCATGAAGAAAGCGATGCACCTACGCATCCGCGTGCCCCGGACCGAGTTCAATTATCTCGAAGCCCGCGGCGCATTGGAAGATTGGCTGAAGACCGGCGAGCGCAAGACCCACCGCAAGCTCATCCACAGCAAGATCTCGGAGCTGGAGGCGGAGCGCTGGCCCCTGGCCGAAGTCTACGCCCTGCTGCTGAAGGCGGGTCTGGCCGCCATGGAAGACCTCAAGCGAGGGGCTGATGCTTTCGAACTGGCGGCGAAGACGTGCGAAAAACACGGCCTGCCGCTGCATCAGTTCGCCAGCGAGCAACGCCGGGCTTTGTGCGCCAATGACGCAGAAGGGGCTCGCGCCGCTCAGGAGCGTCTGGCAAGCTTGGGCGTCAAAGCGCCAGCTCGTTTCATTGACATGCTGGCCCCGACCGTAGTCACGCCTAGCTCATGAGACCCACCGAAACGATCGATGATTCTGGCCTTTCTCGCGAGGAAGACGCGCGGCGCGCCGTGCCTGGCGTGGTGGTCGTGTTCTCCAAGGGTGAACCGATGCAGGCGGCGGTGGCGCTGCAAAAGGGCGGTTTCGTCCTGGGCCGCGGAGGGTTACCGGGAATTGAGCTGAGTGACAGCCGCATGTCACGCGAACATGTGCGCGTCACATTCGCGAACGGCAAGTGGAAGGTCGAAGATCTGGACAGCCGCAACGGCACCATGGTCGACGGACACCGCATCGAAAAACAAGCCGAGGGCACCACACTCAAGGTGGTGCGCGCGGGCGACACGCTGTTCGTCCTATGTGACGACATCAACCCGTTTGACGGCAACTACATCGACTTGGGTGAACCTTGGGTGCTCGGTCCCAAGATGCGTCAAACACTAGAGCAAATCCGGCGCTCAGCCGCGCTCGGTTCGCTGCACATCACCGGCGAGACCGGCAGCGGTAAAGAGCTGGCAGCGCGCTCTTTCCACACCTTCGGACCGTCACCGAGTGGGCCTTTCGTGGCCGTCAATTGCGCGGCGATCCCGGAAGGCGTCGCCGAGCGTTTGTTGTTCGGCGCAAAGAAGGGCGCCTACTCCGGAGCGAACGCCGATGCACCGGGTTACGTGCAAGAGGCTGACGGCGGCACGCTATTCTTGGATGAGGTAGGGGAGCTGGACTTGAACGTGCAGGCCAAGTTGCTGCGCTTTCTGGAAACGCGAGAAGTGCTGCAGCTGGGTGCCTCCAAGGCGCGCAAGGTGGACGTTCGGGTGTGCTCTGCCACGCACAAAGATCTGCGCCGCGCCGTGAAAGACGGCAAGTTCCGTGAAGACTTGTACTACCGCATCGCGCGCCCGAACGTTTCGATACCGCCGCTGCGCGAGCGGATTGAAGACATCCCGCACTTGATCGACCGCAAGCTGCGTGACACGGATGAGCGTCTGATCGCCCATGTCTCGCTGATCGAGACTTGCTTGCTGCGACCTTGGCCCGGCAACGTGCGAGAATTGGTGATGGAAGTGCAGAACGCCGCCGCCACAGCACTACCCACAGGAAACGTGGTGCGGCAGCACCACCTGGCGGACACAGCTGGCTCCCCCCCTTCCAGCCATGCAATCCCGGAAGAACATCTGACTGCCGTCGCACGTGCAGCCAAACCGCGGAATATCGAGTCCGGCCCGACGCGCGAAGCGGACCTGGACGAAGCCAGCGTGACCGCCGCTCTGAAAGCTTGCGAAGGCCGAGTGGCCACGGCGGCTCGCGAACTGGGCGTGCATCGCAACCAGCTGCGGCGCTGGCTTGACAAGCACGACATCGATCCCAAAACCTTCGGCGACGAGTAACCCAGAGGCGCCGAGCGTGCCTGGCACGTGGCACTCGGGTGCCAGCGTGCCAGGGCCATTTTGGGCGTTGAGGACGCTCGTATTTCCTGAGTATTTCCGAGCTTTTGCCGATTTGGTTCAGCCGCCGTGGGCATGGCATGGCCGCTGCAAAAGGGTCCTCCCGCGACCGCCTATGGGTCGTTCATTCAGCACCACCAAGCTGGCGGCTTCAACCTCGGACACCGGGGGACGAGGCGCCGTCCGGCACACAGGGAGAATATAGAGATGGCTCGATCATACATGCTTAAGCCTTGGTTCATTCAGGGCATCACTCGGGGGACAATCGTACTAGCTGGAGCAGCTCTGCTGAGCGCTTGCGGCGGCGATGAAACAGGGGACTCCAACGATACCGTGCAAATGGGAGACGCCGGCGCGGACGACGACTCTAGCGCGGACGACGACGATGACGCGGATGATGACTCCACCGCGGACGACGACGTGGCCGATGATGACGCAACCGACGATGACGCCGTGGACGATGACGCCGCGGACGACGACGTGACCGACGACGACGCGGCAGACGCGGGCGCCGACGATGACTTGGGCGACGCGGGCACGGTCGAAGACGAGTGCGTCGGCCAAGATGACACGACCGCCTGCGGCGAAGCCGGCCTGTGCATCGACGAAGTATGCACCCCTTCGCGTTGCGGCGATGGCATCATCGACGAAGCCGCGGGCGAGCAGTGTGAAGACGACAATCAGATGTCGGGTGACGGCTGTACCTTGTGTCGCTTCGATTGTAGCGAAGATGCCGACTGCGATGACGGCCTCAGCTGCAACGGCGCCGAGACCTGCAGCGCGGAGACGCATTCCTGCGAGCTGGGTGAGAACCTGCCGAATCAAGCGGAGTGCACGCAAACCAACGACGAGATGGGCGTCTGTCGCGAAGGCGACTGCGTCCCCGCAGGCTGCGGCAACGGCTTGATTGACCTGCGCGAAGAGTGTGACGACGGCAACTCCGTGGACGGTGACGGCTGTGAGTCGGACTGCACCTTGACCTGTGCGAGCGCCAAGGATTGCGATGATGGCAACGCCTGTAATGGCGAAGAGACGTGTGACATCAACACGCACCTCTGCCAACCGGGCGAGCCGCTGGCCTGTGAAGCCAATGGCTGCACCGGTGAGTGTTCTCCCGAGGCGGGCGGTTGCGTCTATCCGGACGTCGATCAAGACGGCTCCACTTGCGACCTGGACTGCAACGACGCCGACCCAGCAACGCTGCCGGGTGGCTTCGAGTGTAAAGACGGCAAAGACAACGACTGTGACGCCGAGACCACGGATGCGGAAGCTCCTGGCTGCGAGTGCTACGTCGATGCCGATGGTGACGGCTTCGCGGTCAGCGCGACGGGCGCTATCGCTGCCGCTGGATCTTGCCCCGACGGCTACACCCGCGTGCTACCGAGCTTGTCCACCAACACGGACTGCCGCGGCAACAACGGCTCCGTCTTCCCGGGACAGACTGAGTACTTCCCGACGTCATTCTGCGACCGCGCCGTGCCTTGCCGTCTAGGAAGCGCCCTCAACCAGTCCTTCGACTACAACTGCGATGGCGCAGAGACCCCGGCCGTCCTCGACAACAAGCTGGCCGCCGACACCTGCGCCGGGGGCGGAACCTTCTGTTTCCTCAAGTCTGGTTGGATCAATGAAATCCCGGCCTGTGGCGAAGAAGGGACCTACCGCTCCTGCAGCCTGAAAGACGGCGTCTGCACGGGCGTGGACACTCCCAACCGCGTCCAGCCCTGCCACTGATCATCCGAGACTACCCTCCTGAACCAGAAGGCCACCGGCATCGCCGGTGGCCTTCGCCGTTTGTGGGGTGAGTTCACCGCAGACGCCTTGGTGTGGAAGCCTCAAAAGCACATACACAGTGGGTCCCCCGGAGGACACTTGCAGGGCTCCTTGGGACCCCGAACTGGGTGGGTCGTTTCGGGCGGGCCAGGTTTGGCGGTCTTGGCTTGGCTGACCATTTCCAAAAACTGTTTGCGATAGCCGTAGGGATCATCGCCCATCGAACCCGCGGCAATCTGCCTGACCCAATCATAGCTGGCCGCTCCCTTGTACTTGGAGTCACGCAAGATCTGAGCGAAGCCGGCAACTGCCGCCGCGAAGCGAGTATCTTCCGTGGACTGGAGGAATGGGCGCGGCTGGACCGCCACCGGGAATTCCAGCTTGGCGCTCACGTCCGCGTCGGGTTGTTTGTAGCGCACACGCACGGTGAACAGCTCATCACTGCCGCCAGCGGCAGCCTTTTGCTGATACTTGGAAGGCTGAACGTCTGCCGTATCGAAGCCGATGCGTTTGCCGACCGGCACGATCTGGTAGAGCGCCGTGACGGTGTGCCCGGCGCCGATTTCGCCCGCGTCTTTGGTGTCATCGTTGAAGTCTTCGGCAGCCAAACGCCGGTTTTCGTAACCCAGCAAGCGGTAAGCCTGGATCTTGGCGGGGTTGAAGTCGACCTGGATCTTCACGTCTTTGGCGATGGTCTCCAGCGTGCCGCTGATCTGGTCCGAGAACACTTTGCGCGCTTCTTGGAAGTCATCGATGTAGGCGTAGCTACCGTTGCCCTTGTCGGCGAGCTGCTCCAGCATGTCATCTTTGAGGTTGCCCATGCCGAAGCCGAGCACGGTCAAGAAAATGCCGTCTTTGGCTTTGGCTTGCACCATGTCCACCAACGCCGAGCGGCTGCTGACCCCGACGTTGAAGTCACCATCCGTGGCCAAGATGACGCGGTTGATGCCGCCGGGGATGAAGTTCTGCTTGGCTGTCGCGTACGCCAGTTCAATCCCGGCGCCCCCGTTGGTCGAACCGCCTGCTTCCAAACGACGCAGCGCCTCCAGAATGCGTTGCTTGTCGTCAAAGCGCGTCGACGGCAGCGCCAACCCCGAAGCCCCAGCGTACACCGCAATCGCGACGCGGTCTTTAGGCGTCAGCTGGTTCACTGCCAACTTCAGCGCACGTTTGAGTAGCGGTAGCTTGTTGGCGGCGTTCATGGACCCGCTGACGTCTAACAGAAAGACCAAGTTGGCCGGCTTGCGGTCACTTTGTTCGACAATTCTTCCCTTGAGTCCGATGCGAGCCAACCAGTGGTCTTTCGCCCACGGGCAATCGGTCAGTTCAATCTCCGTAGAAAACGGCTCAGGGCCCTTCGGTGGTGGATACGTATAAGAGAAATAGTTGACTAACTCCTCCAAACGCACGGCCCCCTTTGGCGGCAGCTGGCCATCGTTCAAGAACCGCCGAACGTTCGAGTACGAGGCGGTGTCGTTGTCGATCGAAAATGTCGACAGCGCCTCATTGCGAGCCAGCTTGAAACCGCTCTCTTCTTGGTGATCATAGGATTCGGTGTTGTGCTCCACCTCGGGCCGAGGCGCCGCTGGCGGCGGGGGTCGTCCGCCAAGTCTAGCGACGGAGGGCCGCCTCTTGGCCGCCTTCAGCTTGCGAGACAGGTCGGCCCGCTCTTCGTCCGCCATGGGTGCTTCCGCTTCTGGCAGCGGCGTGGGGGCCACACTCTTCCCCGCTGACTCCCCCACCTCCAGCGTTTGCTGTTCCTGCGGCGCCTTGCTCTTGCAACCAATCGCGAGACTCGCGAGCAGCACACACAGCCCCATTCCTCTTGCCCAATTCTTCATTCTGCCCCCTTTGAACGCCGGCCTCCTTCAAAAACCGAGGCCACGAAACACTGCCGCGCAACTTAGCACGACCTGCTACGGTTCGATCGCACCGCCGATGTTTCACCCGCGCACTTTGCCCTCAGAAGGCTTGAATAAAGCGCGGAAATTATGCGTTATGCAGGAGATGACCCGCTACCTGGTGGCTCTGCTCTGCACCGCGCTGGGGGTTTCGTGCGACCTGCGTTCCACCAATCCGAAGCCGTCTGACCCACCTGAGGTGAGTGACGCGCCGCCGCATGTGGCCCAGGCTGAGCGGGGCATCCAAACGCCCGCAGCTGATGGAATGCGGCGTACTGGAGACACTCCGTCTCAGGGAACGGTACCTAATGACGTCGGGATCTTCCCAGATCTGGACGACCAAGCCGCGGTGCGCTGCCCCAATTGGCTGCGCGGACCCAGCCTGCCGGTGCGGATCGACGATTCTGACCGCGTCTGGCGCAGCATCGGCGGCGTGATCGTCTGCGCTGAGCCGGAAAGCTCGGACTCCAGCGAGGCGGTGCTCAGCTTGGCGCCTGGGCGATACGACCGAGACGGGGACGGCATTCCTGACACGGTGGACATCCTGCGCGGCGCGAAGAAGACCGTCGCCAATGCGACGCCCTATACTAACACCTACCGCGTGATGGACTATCCGGGCGGAGATATGCCGCGCGACGAAGGCGTCTGTACGGACGTGATCGTGCGCGCATTTCGAAACGCAGGCATGGACCTGCAGCAGCTCGTGCATGAAGACATCCGAGCGAACCCCCGCCGCTACCCGATGGTCAAGTCGCCGGACCGAAACATCGACCACCGGCGCGTCAAAACCATCCTGCCGTACTTCTTGGCCCACTACGAAGAGCTCGGCACCAACCCGAATGATACGGCCGATCCGTTCATGCCGGGCGACTTGGTGTTCTTCAACACCCTGGGCGACTGGCGCCCGGATCATCTCGGCATCGTGTCGGACCAGCTCGCGGAGTCCGGTCAACCCTTGGTCATCAACAACTGGACCCAAGGTACCACCACTAGTGAAATGGACACGCTGCCGTCCGTACCGGTCACGCACCGCTTTCGCATGAGCCGCCCGCTGCACTCCCAAGCCGAGTCCGCTCGCGGGGTTGCCGGGCTGTTTGAGAGACGTGGGATTAACGTTCCGGAGAAGACCGAGCAGATGCTGCTCGTGGTCACGCCGTTGTGGGACAGCAGCGGCGGCCTGCTGCATCGCTATGAGCGCACTGCCGGCGATTGGCAGCCGGTTGGCAAAAGCTTCCCGGTGCGGGTTGGCCGCTCCGGGCTAGGCAAAGGCCTGGGACTTCACGCAGCTAGCGCCAACGCTGGTGCCCCAGAAAAGCGCGAAGGGGACGGTCGCGCGCCGGCTGGCGTATTCTCACTCGACGTTGCGTTCGGGCCACGCTCGACTGGACCGCACGCGCCCAGCAAATGGCCTTGGCGCCCGACGTCGATGTATGACTTCTTCGTCGATGACGCTGACTCACCGCTGTACAACACCTGGCAGCATCTGCCGCGCGGACGGGTCGCGCGGTGGAACTCCGCGGAACGCCTGATCGACTACAGCCTGGGCGTGGTCGTCAATCACAACCCGCAGCAACAACCGGGAGCAGGCAGCGCAATCTTCCTGCATCCCTGGAAGAAGCCGAGCGTCGCTACCGCGGGCTGTACCGCGATGGACAACGAGCAGCTGGTTGAAATCCTGCGGTGGCTGCGTCCGGAAGCCAAGCCCGTGCTGACCCAGACCGCCGGCACGTTGCTCTGAACGGTCAGCGGCGAAGTTCCGGTAGGTCTCCGCCACGCGGTCCCCAAAAGCCCGGGCTACACGCTCAGTTGGGTCCCCGCGTGCCAGGGTTTGAGCAAGGGCTTCGACGTCCACTCGGTGGCCGCAGCCCAGCGGGGGCAGCTGAATGTCGCTAACGCGCAACAAGCTTTGTGCTAAGAGCGCCGCCGTGGCACCCAAAAGCCTGTCAGGGTACTTGATTGCAAGCGGCATCAGCTGGCTATGCGGCGCCCTGACCATCGCTTGCGCTGGCAGCGCTGAGGAAGTATCGGTGGCCTGGGTTGACGATATTGAGCAGCCGCTCCCGCAGCGGCTGTCTGACGTGGGGATTTTCGCGGACTTGCAAGGGTTGCAACCCAATCAGAAGGCTGTGGCGTTTGAACCCACGCTGCCCCTGTGGAGCAACGGTGCCGAAAAACACCGCTTGCTGCACCTGCCAGAGGGTGAACGGATCGACACCCAAGGGGCCAACTGGCGCTTCCCCGTGGGTACGGTGTTCGCCAAGACCTTCACGATCGGGCAAGACGACCGAAAGTTGGAAACCCGGCTGCTATTCAAGCAAGCCGACCGCTGGGACTACGCTGTTTACCTGTGGGACGAAGCCCAACAAGACGCGGAGTACTTGGGCGAAGACTGGGACCGCGAGACGCTGAAGGTCCGTGACGATGCTGGTGACAGGATCAACTACCAGGTGCCCAGCCGCTTCGACTGCCGGATCTGCCACCAAACATCAAAAGACTTTACGGGCACGGCGGTCATCGGCACTGACGCCTACAGGTTTGATGATGGCTTGAAGAGCCATGACGTCTTCGACTCCCCGCCCAAGCGTGAGCCCGTGGCTGGGCGTACGGCCACTGAGACCAAAGTTCTCAAGTACTTCAGCGCGAACTGCACCATGTGTCACTATGGCAAGCCTGGCGCCAACAGCTCTTTCAGTTTGTTGCCTGAGGATGCGATAGCCAACACTGTTAACCATAGCGCTACCAGCGAAATAACACCGACGGACGTGCGCATTGTGCCTGGTGATCCGGAGCAGAGCGCCTTGTTCTTGCTGGTGGTCAGCTCCTTGTCAGACCCCGATAGCCGCATGCCCCCGGTGGGCGTGTCCATCATTGATCCTAGCATTGAGCCATTGCTCCGCGACTGGATAGACGAGCTCACCTCGCTCGGCGACCCCGACCCCCGACCTTGAGATTGTTAAACACGATGAATACTCAATTTGTTGTGCGTTCTGTCGCTCACGCGGGTGTTGCGCTCGCGCTAATACTGAGTCTTGGCGCCTGCAGCACGGACGAAACCAAAACCGCGGACGGCAGCAAGACCGACAGTGAGACAACAACACCGCCGCCGTTTCAGCTCGAGTTTGAAGAGCTGTCTCATGATTCAGAACTGGTGGTGGTGACTTCCTTCGCCTTTGTCCCCGACGGCTCCGGAGACTTCTTCATTCTGTCGCACCCGGGTGAACTTCAACACATGGAGTTCGACGGCAAACGGGCCAAGGTTAAGTATTCCATCCAAATTCCGAATACTTATGTGGATGGTTCAGCGGGCGCCGTCTCCATATTGTTTGATCCGAACTATGAGGACAACGGCTACATCTACATCGCGCGGACCCTCGCTGAGACACACAGCGTGCTGGCTCGCTTCACCGTTGATTTTGAACACCCGGAGAAGATGCTCGCGAGTGAGGTGGTGATCCTCGAGGTCGAAGAGCCTCACGGCAGGAAGTGGCACAACATCACCGCCACGGGTTTTGAAGAGGACGGCGAGACGCTGTGGGCAACCATCGGTGAAAAGGGGCGCGGAGGCAACGCCCAGCGCGTGTATAATCTAATGGGCGGCCTGGTTCGGATTGAACCCTCACATGACCAAGATGCCGGCGGTTATGACCTGGTGAACAAGACGCCGGTGATCACGCTGGATGCCGGGGCCAAAGCCCGACCCGAGCTTTACGCTGCCGGCTTTCGCTCGCCTTGGCGTGCGCTCTACCACAAGGGCAACTACATCGTTGGGGACGTTGGTAACCACAAAGCAGAAGAGATCAACTTCGTTGATCGGGCCGGCATGAATTTCGGCTGGCCACGCGCCGAGGGGCCCTGCAAAGACAACTGCGACCGCTTCGATGATCCGTGGATCAGCTATCCGCATGATGTTCCTTCGCACAAGTTCATCAAAGAAGACCCGGACGCCGTGCCCACTGACAGAAGGGCTGTCTACGCAGGCTGGATCTATCAAGAGAACGACGAAGATCCGTACTCTGGCAAGCTGAATGACTACTTGCTCTTTGGAGACGTCTACATCGGTTTCGTTCGAGCGGCGCTGGTGACCGACAGAAAGAAGCCCAGCTTCAACGTCGGGCACATCGTGTGGCCCAGCGGTTGGGCGCAGGGTCCAGATGGCTACATCTATGTCTGGACTATGGGGACCACGCCGCAAACAGAAGCGGAGGCGCCCGGAGGCTTCTACCGCGTGCGTCTAGCAGAAGACCCTGCGGACTAAACAACGCGTGGCTCGGGAATCACCGACTCCCGACGCACGCCAGCGAAGGGAAACAGACGGGCTACAAGTCTTGATAGCGCGCGACAGCGAACGTGTCGCAGCGCCGCGGGTCGCCACTGGTGAACCCCGTGCGAAACCAGCGCTTGCGTTGGTCACTGCTCCCATGCGTGTAGTCACTATCCTTGGAGTGCCCCAGGGCATCGTCGCCGATGGCATGTGCGGCGCCCAGGGCTTCCGCAAGATCTTCTTCAGTGATCTTGAGCGACGAGCGCGCGCTGTGCCCCCAAACGCCAGCCAGACAATCTGCCTGCAACTCCACGCGGACCGAAACCTGATTCTTGGTTTCCCCTGGCGCCGTCCTGCGGGATGAACCGATCAGATTCTGAACGTGATGCCCCACCTCATGGGCAAGCACGTAGGCCTGAGCAAAGTCCCCGGGTGCTCTGAGCTTCTGCTCCATGACTTTGTAGAAGGATGGATCGATGTACAGCTTTTGGTCCGCAGGACAATAGAAGGGCCCCACTTGCGACGAGGCGTTGCCGCAACCAGCTGTGGAAACGTTCCCGCTGAACACGACGAGCGTTGGCTCTTCGTAGCGTCCGGGAGCGCTGCCGTAGTTTGGCAGGTTCCGCGCTTGGAATTGGGCGTGCCAAACGTCTTCCGTGGAAGCGAGCACGGCGCGGGAAAAATCGCACGCTTGGGCATTAGCTGGCGATGCCTGGCAGACGCTGGCGCCGCTGGTGGTCTGATTGGTCCC